>JACQAK010000217.1 GCA_016194985.1 Bacteroidota bacterium | reverse complement strand
TAAAACGGAAGCCTATAATACCACTTGCCCTTTTGTAGAACGTGTATGGAAAAAATCAGAATCCATCGGTAAAGACCATTACACCATTATTATTCATGGCAAACACAATCACGAAGAAACCAAAGCTACCTTTTCAAGAAGCGACAAGCATAACAAAGCCATCATCGTTAGGGATATTACAGAAGCCAAATTATTAGCTGATTATATTCTAGGAAACAAACCGAAAGATCAATTTGCCATTGATTTTAAGGGGCGATATTCTGAAAATATAGATCTGGAAACCGATCTGCAACGTGTGGGTGTAATTAATCAAACCACGATGCTGGCCAGCGAAACACAGGAAATAGCCGATTTCTTTAAAACAACCATGATAGAAAAATATGGTGACGGCAACATCACGGATCATTTTGCCGACACTCGCGATACCTTGTGCTATGCAACAAATGAGAATCAGGATGCTACCTATGGATTACTGGAAACAGAAGCTGATTTAGCGATTGTAGTGGGCGGTTACAACAGTAGCAACACCTCTCACCTGGTAGAACTACCAGCGGCGCCTCTTGTCCCGACTCGGTGATAGAGGGTGTTATTCATAAAATCAATAGTTTTTACTCAGATATAAAGCCTGTGGAAGAAGCCATTAAACATCTATCCAACTAAACATGAACTTAAACTTAACCAAACCACTCGCTTTTTTTGATCTGGAAACAACAGGCATTAATGTTGGTAGCGATCGCATCGTAGAAATTTCTATAGTACGCGTGAATATCGATAACAGCACCGATATTCTTACCAAAAAAGTAAATCCCACCATTCCCATTCCTCTGTTCTCTTCAAAGATACATGGCATTTACGACAAAGATGTGGCAAACTGCCCTACATTTAAAGAACTGGCACCACAGCTTTCCCAGTTCCTAAGCAATTGTGATTTGGCGGGCTTTAATTCCAATAAATTTGATGTACCCGTTTTAGTGGAAGAGTTTTTAAGGGCCGATATTGATTTCGATTTAAGAAACAGAAAGCTCATCGATGTACAAAACATTTTTCATTTAATGGAACCCCGTAACTTAAGCGCCGCTTATAAATTCTATTGCGAGAAGCCATTGATCAATGCACATTCTGCCGAAGCAGATACACTGGCCACTTACGAAATTTTTAAAGCGCAGATTGTCCGTTACGAAAACACGGAAGTAGAAGATGAAAAAGGAAATAAAATAAAGCCCGTTAAAAACGACATGGCTGTTTTAAGTACCTTAACCACCCGCACTAAAAATGCTGACCTAGCAGGTAGAATCGTGTTTAACGACAATAACGTAGAAGTATTCAATTTCGGCAAACACAAAGACAAACCCGTAAAAGAAGTATTTGAAAAAGAGCCTTCATATTACAACTGGATGATGCAGGGCGATTTTCCCTTATACACTAAAAAAATCATTACTCAAATTCGTTTGAGCATGAAGTAGAAAACAAAGTATGCACGAATTAGAACCTTTTTATAACTGGCAACATTTATACATCGCTTCAGAGGATGAAGATTCGCCATTTTATGGGGCAGAATACAGTGAATTTACCTTTAGTAATACGGTTTACAATTACTACATCCATCCGCAATGGGACGATATGGGAAGCGAAACCCTGTATCTGAAAATTTTATTTGTGGATTATGATGAACACTATGCCATTATTGAATTAATTGGCGAATGGAATGATGCCATTAATAATGATGTCATGCTCTTAAAACGTGACATTATTGATGAGCTTGCCTTTCATAAAATCAACAAATACATTATCATTGGCGAAAACGTTTTAAATTTTCATCATTCCGACGATTCCTACTACGAAGAATGGTTTGAAGATGTGCAACCCGATGGATGGATTACGTTTATCAATTTTCAGGAACATGTTTTAAAAGAGTTTAAGCAAGCAAACCTCGATTATTATTTTATTACCGGAGGTGAGTTAAATGATTACGAATGGCGTAAATTTTCTCCCGGTCAGGTATTTGGCAATATCTCCAAAATTATTTCCAAAAGATTGGAATAATGACTTCACTGCGTGAAGGATTGAAGTGAAAATCCTTTTTATGAGGGACGAATAAAAAGATTGTAGCGAAAAGCCTGACGGAGCTGCCTCCTTGCGCCGGCAGGCCCAAAAAGAAAAGAAATAATAAACTAAATTTTATAACATTTGTTAATACTTATAATACTAAAAAAGCATTCAATCTATTATATTTGATACTCTTTAAAATTTCAAATTTTGGCTACTCAAAAAGATATAACAACCCTTAATCCTAAAGAATATATTATTATTAAAGGTGCCCGCATGCACAACCTGAAAGGAATTGATGTGGCCTTACCCCGCAATAAATTTATTGTGATTACAGGCTTATCAGGCTCCGGTAAATCATCGCTGGCATTTGACACATTATATGCCGAAGGCCAACGGCGTTATGTGGAAAGTTTATCGGCTTATGCCCGTCAGTTTTTAGGTCGTTTAGAAAAACCAAAAGTAGATTACATCAAAGGTATTTCGCCGGCAATTGCCATCGAACAAAAAGTGATTTCCCGTAACCCACGCAGTACCGTTGGCACCATTACCGAAATATACGATTACCTGAAATTACTATACGCCCGCATTGGTAAAACCTACAGCCCCATTTCGGGTAAAATAGTAAAACGCGATTCGGTAAGTGATATCGTTGATTTTGTGAATACACTTTCTAACGACACCAAATGTTTAATTCTTTCTAAGTTAGTGGTTCCTAAAGACCGTGATTTAACAAAGCATTTGGATTTATTGAATCAGCAAGGCTTTGCAAGAATATTAGTCAATCATCAAATTACTAAAATAACCGACTTTGATGCCAGAAAATCAAAAAAAACAGATGTCATTTTTTTATTGGTTGATCGAATAGTCGTTGATATTACCGACGAAGATTTTCAAAACCGTGTAGCAGATAGTGTTCAAACTGCGTTTTTTGAAGGTAATGGCGAATGTGACATCTTTATTGAAAAAGACGATAAGTCATACCACCAACACCATTTCTCAAATTTATTTGAAGCCGATGGCATGTCGTTTGAAGAACCCGACATGAATTTCTTTAGCTTCAATAATCCTATAGGCGCCTGCAAAACCTGCGAAGGCTTTGGCAGTATTATTGGCATTGATCCTGATCTGGCCATTCCAAACAAAAGTATTTCCGTATACGATAATGCCGTTGCTTGCTGGAATGGAGAAACCATGTCGTATTATAAAAATCAGCTGGTCAAAAATGCTCATAAATTCGACTTTCCAATTCATAAACCTATTGCACAGTTAACTAAAGCGCAATACAATCTATTATGGAGTGGTAATGAGTATTTTGAAGGCATTACGGCTTTCTTTAAGATGTTGGAGAAAGAGAGCTACAAAATACAATACCGCGTGATGCTGGCCCGCTATCGCGGAAAAACAGTATGTCCCGACTGCCATGGCACACGCTTACGTAAAGACGCCAACTATGTAAAGATTGGCGACAAAGGCATTTCCGAATTAGTATTAATGCCCGTTTCCGACATCAAAGATTTCTTTAAAAAACTAAAACTCAACGAACACGACACGTCCATTGCCAAACGTTTATTAATGGAAATTAACAGCCGCTTACAATTTTTACTGGACGTAGGTTTAGGTTATTTAAGTTTAAATCGTGTAGCAAATACCCTTAGCGGCGGCGAAAGTCAACGTATTAACTTAGCCACGTCTTTAGGAAGCAGTCTGGTAGGAAGCTTATATATTCTGGATGAACCAAGTATTGGACTTCATTCAAGAGATACTGAACGTTTAATAGGTGTTTTAAAATCCTTAAAAGAACAGGGCAACACCGTTATTGTTGTAGAGCATGATGAAGACATTATGCAGGCCGCCGATCAGTTAATTGATATTGGCCCGGAAGCAGGCACCAATGGCGGAGAACTGGTTTTTCAGGGCAATCAGAAAGATTTATTAAAAGATTCGAAAAGCTTTACGGCAAAATATTTAACCAACAAATTACGTATTGAAGTTCCCAAAACACGCCGCAAATGGAAAGAATTCGTTGAGATACATAACGCTACCGAAAATAATTTAAAAAACATTTCCGTTAAATTCCCTTTAAATACGTTATGTTGTGTAACGGGCGTAAGCGGTTCCGGCAAATCAACCTTAGTCAAAAAAGTATTATACCCTAATGTCAAAAAACATTTGGAAGGTTATTTTGCCAACAACAAAAGCGATAGAATTTCAGGAAGTTTAAAGCAAATACAGCACGTTGAATTTATTGATCAAAACCCGATCGGTAAATCATCCCGAAGTAATCCGGTAACTTATACCAAGGCTTACGACGAAATCCGGAATTTATTTTCGGAACAGGCTCTGGCAAAAGCAAGAAACTATAAACCCTCTCACTTCTCTTTTAATGTGGATGGTGGAAGATGTGAAGTATGCGAAGGAGAAGGAACCATTACCGTAGAGATGCAGTTTATGGCCGACATTTCCTTGCCATGTGAAGCCTGCAACAGCAAACGTTTTAAAGCAGAAACCTTAGAAATTTTATATAAAGGTAAATCCATTTCGGATGTATTGGAAATGACTATTGACGATGCTGTTATCTATTTTGGTCAGGATGAATCCGACAGAATTTGTAAACGTATCATCGAACGCTTAAAACCATTGCAGGAAGTTGGCTTAGGATATGTACAATTAGGTCAGTCGTCAAGCACCTTAAGTGGTGGGGAAGCACAACGTATCAAATTAGCCACTTTTTTGATCGGAGGAAGTGTCAGCACGCAAACCTTATTTATTTTTGATGAACCTACCACGGGCTTACACTTTCATGATGTTGCCAAGCTCTTAAAATCATTCAATGCCCTTATCGAGCGTGGTCATTCCATTATTGTGATCGAACATAATCTGGACGTGATCAAATGCGCCGATTGGATCATTGATATTGGCCCTGAAGGTGGTGAGGAAGGCGGAACAGTTGTTGCACAAGGTACTCCTGAAGATGTTGCTAAAAATAAGACAAGTTATACGGCCAAATATTTAAAGGAGAAATTGTAAGATTGTATAATTGCGTTAAGGATTGAAGTGGAAATCCTTTTTGGCAACTGAGTTCTTTGATTCCGCCTTGACGGAACTCGAAAACGACGAAGAGCCAAAAAGATTGGAACGAAAAGCCTGACCCGCAGGGAAACGCCCTAAATCTCTTTCTTTAAATAGAAACTTTAAGTTTTTAAAAACCTATTAACAACCCTTTCCCATTCTTTAATTTATTCGCATCTTTGGTTTTTAGAAAAACCTTTCTAAAAATCTATGCAACTAAAATATCAAACCAAGCAAAAAGCCATCCTTTTATTGGAAGACGGTAAAATTTTTGAAGGCAAAGCTGCCGGAAAAATTGGAACTACTACCGGAGAAATCTGTTTTAATACCGGGATGACCGGCTATCAGGAGATTTTTACTGACCCTTCTTATTTTGGACAGATTGTGGTAATGAACAACATTCATGTGGGTAATTATGGTATTGAAGCCAGCGAAATTGAAAGCGACAGCATCAAAATTTCGGGAATGATTTGCAAAAAATTTAATGATGGTTTTTCTCGTAAACGTGCACAACAATCCTTACAGGATTATTTCATAAATGATGGTGTTGTAGCCATCAGTGATGTAGATACTAGAGCCATTGTACGTTATATCAGAGATAAAGGTGCCATGAATTGTATTATCTCTTCCGACAATGCGGATATTGATGCATTAAAAGCACAATTAGCCAAAGTACCAAAAATGGAAGGTCTGGAATTATCTTCTAAAGTATCTACAACTAAAGCATTCGAATATGGAGAACCAACTTCCCCGCATAGAGTAGCGGTGCTGGACTTTGGCGTTAAGAAAAACATTCTTCGTTCATTAGCTGAAAGAGGTTGCTTTTTGAAAGTTTTTCCTATGAAATCAAACATAAAAGAACTTTTGGATTTCAATCCGGATGGCATTATGTTAAGCAATGGCCCCGGAGATCCCGGCGTTATGAAAGATGAAATTGAGTTAATTAAACAAGTGGTTGCCACAGGAAAACCTGTATTTGGTATCTGTTTGGGTCACCAGTTATTAGCAGAATCTCAGGGAATATCCACTTATAAAATGCATGCAGGTCATCGTGGCATCAACCACCCTGTAAAAAATATCATTACCGGAAAAAGCGAGATTACCTCTCAAAACCATGGTTTTACAGTAAATGCCGAAGATATTGCCAAAAATCCTGAGATCGAAATTACTCATGTGAATTTAAATGATAATACCATCGAAGGAATCCGCATTAAAAACAAACCGGTTTTTTCAGTGCAATATCATCCGGAAGCTTGTCCGGGCCCATTAGACGCCCGTTACCTTTTTGATGATTTTGTAAATAACATTAAAATTTCAAAAAAGGTAGCCGTAGCCTCCTGATAGCGACATTTGGCTAATCTTACATTTAAAACCTTAAATTTTAGGCTTTTTTTGTTACCTTCGCGCCATGTCAAATTTAGTAGCCATCGTTGGTCGCCCTAATGTTGGGAAATCAACTCTTTTTAATAGATTAACCGAATCACGTGAAGCCATTGTTGATGATGAACCGGGCGTTACGCGCGACAGACATTATGGTAAATCAAACTGGAATGGTATTGAATTTTCTGTAGTGGATACCGGAGGATATATCAAAGGAAGCGATGATATTTTTGAAGAAGAAATTCGTAAACAGGTACAAATAGCTGTTGACGAAAGCACAAGCATCTTGTTTATGGTAGATGTTACAGATGGTGTCACCCAATTTGACAAAGATGTGGCCAATATCGTTCGTCGCAGTAAAAAACCGGTGCTCTTGGTTGTTAATAAAGTAGATAACAGCGAGCGTAACTCTTATGCTGCAGAGTTTTATTCATTAGGTTTAGGAGATCCTTATTGTGTTTCATCCAATAGTGGTATGGGGACAGGTGATTTAATGGATGCGCTGGTAAAAACATTTCCGGAAGACTCAGGAGCCATTGAAGGAAGCGACTTACCCAAAATTGCCATTGTTGGTCGCCCTAACGTAGGAAAATCGTCTTTAACCAATGCCTTATTAGGCGAAGAAAGAAATATCGTCACAGCTATTGCAGGCACTACAAGAGATACCATTCATACACGTTACAATAAATTCGGACATGATTTCTTATTGATAGATACAGCCGGAATGCGTAAAAAAGCAAAAGTGCACGAAGACATTGAATTTTATAGTGTGATGCGTACCATCAAAGCTATCGAAACATCGGATGTATGTGTATTAATGCTGGATGCCACTTTAGGAATTGAATCTCAGGATTTGAATATCATTCATCTGATTGTTAAAAACCATAAAGGAATTGTTATTGTAGTCAATAAATGGGATTTGGTAGAAGATAAAAATACCATGACCACCAAACATTTTGAAGAGCAAATCAGAATTAGTATGATGCCTTTTAAAGATGTGCCCATTATTTTTACCTCTGTTACCGAAAAACAACGTATTATGAAGGTAATTGATGTGGCGATGGAAGTGTATCAAAACAGAACAACAAAAATTCCTACCAGCAAATTAAATGAATACTTTTTACCGTTAATCGAAAACTTCCCACCACCTGCGGTGAAAGGAAAGATCGTAAAAATAAAATATGTGACTCAGATTAAAGATACCTGCGCTTTTGTATTCTTCTGTAATTCTCCGCAATATCTGACAGATGCATACAAACGCTTTTTAGAAAATAAGTTCCGTGAAGCCTTCAATTTCACCGGAGTTCCTTTATCATTTTATTTCAGAGCTAAAAGCTAATTCATGATGATCAGAGCCATTATTATATGTTTGGGACTTTTAGGCGTTTCAGCAACTCATTTTTTCGCGCAAGAGTTAGCAGGTGTTATAAAAGACAAGAACCAAAAAGGTGTTCCTTACGTTAATATTGGTATTCCTGCCAAAGCCTTTGGTATTATTACCGACGATAACGGCAATTTTAAATTAAAGATCACTTCCGAAAAAGAAACAGATACCATTCAGATCACCTCTATTGGTTATTATCCTTTGGTAATGAGTGTTGGCGATTTCAAAAAATCATGTCTGACTAATACCCCGATCGTAATAACAGAAGAAGTGTATCAATTAGCAACCACCGTGGTAAGACCTGATGAATATGAAACAAAGGTATTAGGAACAACCAGTGTGGCAGATTTGGAATGTGTAAACTTAAGTGGATTAAAACAAAAGGATTCCGCATCTGTTCGTCGCTATAAAGAAAAAGGTATCAGTGAAAAATCAGGTGGTGTAGAAATAGGCAACAAAATATCCATCAAAAAAGGTCAGCAAACTTTTATCGATAGAATTCAATTCAAAACCTGCTTAGGACCCAATGATACTGCCATTTACCGTATCAATATCTATTCAGAGGGCAAAACCGTAAAACGTGTTCTTACACCAATAGGAATGGTAAAAGTAATTAATTCGAACAACGAATTAAAAGAACCGATTGTGGTAAAAACCATTGGCAAAATAGAAGTACATGATCTGGATGTGTCTAAACAAAACATCCAGGTAACGGATGATTTTATTATCGCCCTGGAATGTATCTATGCTTCCAACTCTCAAATGAATATTGGCGCCAAGCCCGCTATGTTTGGCTCAACCGATTTGTTGATCAGAGAAAGCATTATGGATGAATGGATAAAAGTACCGTTAATAAACATGACCTTTATTGCGGCTACTGTTACCTACAAAAAGAAAAGCAAAAAATAAAATTTCGCTTATCCCCTCCGAAGGTTGCAGAGAAAAGGAAAGACTCATCCCAACTAGATAATCTATTTTTAAAATTTTACATATCTCCTCTGGAAAATAGTAACATCTTATTCTTCAGATTTTACTTATCCCCCTCTGGAGGGGGCAGGGGGAGGAAATGTATCTTTTCCCAAACTCATCAGTTATAGTTCTAAACCACTAAAACGTATGAGCCATGAAAACAATAAACCTACTCCTATTTGCTATACCACTCATAGCAAATATGCTAAAAGCACAGGATACATTTAATCCTCCCACCTACTCTACTACAAATCCCTGCGGTGTATATGACAAAATACATATTGGAAGCAGAATCCCCATACAATACACCAGCTTACGCGAAAGCGATGTAGCCTGGGAGAAAAGAGTTTGGAGAGATATTGATCTGCGGGAAAAACAAAACCTTCCCTTATATTACCCACTCGAATATAATGCCTGCAGAACCTCACTTTTTCAAACCATCACCCGCCAGATTTTAAATGGGAACATTATTGCCTTTAAAGATGAAGACTTTTTGATTCCTTATGAATTAAGCGAATGGCGAAAGAAAATTGTGAAAACAGATACCGTAGATCAAATTATTTATACACCCGAAGGAGAAGAAATAACCACAAGGGTTCCCGTTGCCGATTCCACCAGCATTTACGAACGGATCTTAAAATACAGATTAAAAGAAGATTGGTTCTTCGACCGGCAAAAATCAAGTTTAGAAGTTCGCATCATTGGCCTGGCTGCTTTCGAATATAACGAAGAACGGGATTATTATAAAGAAGTCTTCTGGGTTTATTTTCCGGCCTGTCGCCCCTACTTTGCCAGAAATGATGTTTACAATTTTAAGAATGATGCCGAACGCCGGAGTCTGGATGACATCTTCTGGAAACGACAGTTTTCAAGCACCATTGTAAAGGAGTCCAACGTGTATGATCGCTTTATCGACCAGTATCAAAAAGGCATTGATGCCTTCGTGGAATCTGATAAAATAAAAATGAACATCTTTACCTGGGAACATGATCTGTGGAACTATTAGGGTAACGTCATTGCGAGGAGCTTTTTAAGCGACGAAGCAATCTCACCTACAGTACATAAATTAACTGTTCATGAGATTGCTTCTCCGCCAGCTGTCGGATCGCAATGACGCTCTTATTTTTTCTCAATCCACTTCCTTGCATTCACAAAGGCTTCTAACCACGGAGAAACCTCATCGGTTCTTTCAGGATAATTAGCCCAGTTCCATGGGAAAGTAGAACGTTCAATATGAGGCATCATTACCAAATGTCTTCCGGTAGTATCACACATCATAGCCGTATTGAAATCAGAACCATTGGGGTTAGCAGGATAATTAGTATACGCATATTTAGCCACAATGTTGTATTTATCTTCTGCATACGGCAATTTGAATTTCCCTTCACCATGCGAGATCCAAACTCCCAAAGTTGCTCCTTCTAAAGAAGACAACATCACCGAATTATTTTTTTGAACCTTCACCGATGTAAAACCACTCTCATGTTTTTGAGACGTATTATGATGCATCTTTCCATGAACCTCATGTTCCGGATTGATTAATTCCAATTCCATCAATAACTGACAGCCATTACAAATACCTACCGATAAAGTATCTTCCCGTTTAAAGAAATTCTTTAATGCGGTGTTTGCTTTTTCATTATATAAAAAGGCACCGGCCCAGCCTTTGGCAGAGCCTAATACATCTGAATTAGAGAATCCGCCAACCGCACCAATGAACTGTATATCTTCTAAGTTTTCTCTGCCGGAAATCAAATCCGTCATGTGAATGTCTTTTACATCAAAACCGGCCAAATACATCGCATTTGCCATTTCCCGTTCCGAGTTACTTCCTTTTTCACGAATGATCGCTGCCTTAGGACGCTTATCGACTACGCTCGAAGTGACAGGAAGCTTTCCGGTAAAATGAGTAGGGAATGTAAATTGTAAAGGCTGATTTTTATAGTTATTATAACGCTCTTGCGCCATCCCGTTTTTAGATTGTTTTGAATCTAATAAGAAAGATGTTTTGTACCAGGTATCTCTTGTTTCTAAAACATTAAATGTAAAAGTATCGGCATTGTTTTTAATCGCCACTGAATTGCCTTCAACGACTGAACCAATATTGAAAACCTCAACATGGTGTTTAGCAAACTCTGCTTCAACAGAGGCATCCGCCTGAAAAACAACAGCTATATTTTCGTTGAATAATGCTTTAACCGTATCTGTTTCTTTTAAAGAAGACAGATCATAATTCGCTCCTAAGTTTACATCTGCAAAACATAACTCCAATAACGTAGTTACTAATCCCCCACTTCCAACATCATGACCGGCTTTAATTTTACCGGCCTTGATCAGATCCTGCAACGTATTGAATGCTTTTTTAAAGTAAGCCGCATCTTTAATCGTTGGAACCTCTGTACCAATTTTATTTAATATCTGTGCAAATGAAGAACCTCCCAATTTGAAAGAATCCTGCGATAAATTCAAATAATAGATGTTTCCTCCATCACGTTTTAATACAGGCTCTACAACTTTAGTAATATCGCTGCAATTGCCGGCTGCCGAGATGATCACTGTTCCAGGAGCAATGACCTCATCGTTAGGATATTTTTGTTTCATGGATAAAGAATCTTTCCCTGTTGGAATATTGATTCCTAATTCAATGGCAAAATCCGAACAGCCTTTTACCGCTTCATATAAACGGGCATCTTCTCCTTCGTTCTTACAAGCCCACATCCAGTTAGCGGAGAGCGATACCGATTGGAGCTTGTCTTTTAAAGGAGCCCACACAATATTGGATAACGATTCGGCAATAGCATTTCTGGATCCAGCTACAGGATCAATCAGGGCCGCAATGGATGAGTGTCCAATAGTCGTGGCTATACCTTCTTTCCCTTTATAATCCAAAGCCATTACCCCAACATTGTTCAATGGTAATTGTAACGGACCGGCACATTGTTGTTTGGCAACCCTTCCGCCCACGCAACGATCTACTTTATTGGTTAACCAATCCTTACAAGCTACTGCCTCTAATTGTAATACCTGATTTAAATAAGATGGAATATTGGCCGTTGAATACGTTAACTCCGCATAATGACGTTTAACGTGCTTATCCGTCATGATGGTTTTTGGAGAACTTCCAAAGAAATCTTCCAACGCATAATCCATCGGCTTTAATCCGGTTGTTTTTGATTGAAAAGTAAAGCGATGATCGCTAGTAACATCCCCCACCTGATACATAGGTGAACGCTCACGATCGGCAATGCGTTTCAAGGTATCAATATCTTTATCGCCAATCACTAAACCCATACGCTCCTGCGATTCGTTACCAATAATTTCTTTGGCCGATAACGTAGGATCTCCCACAGGTAATTTATCCAGATCAATTAAACCTCCGGTGGCTTCTACCAATTCTGATAAACAGTTCAAATGCCCGCCGGCGCCATGATCATGAATAGATACAATAGGATTGTTATCGCTCTCCACCAAACCACGAATGGCATTAGCCGCGCGTTTTTGCATTTCCGGATTAGAACGTTGAATCGCGTTTAATTCAATGCCTGATCCAAAAGCACCTGTATCAGCAGATGATACAGCAGCTCCACCCATACCGATACGATAATTTTCTCCACCCAAAATCACAATCTTATCGCCGCCTTTTGGTGTTTTTTTAATAGCCTGATTTAATTTACCATAGCCAATACCGCCCGCCTGCATAATCACTTTATCGTAACCGATCTTACGGTTATTTTCTTCGTGCTCAAACGTCAATACCGATCCTGTTATTAATGGTTGTCCGAATTTATTTCCAAAATCAGAAGCTCCGTTAGATGCTTTGATCAGAATATCCATCGGTGTTTGATACAACCATTTTCGTTCTTTCATTCCCGCTTCCCAGGCTCTTCCGGTTTCCAAACGGGAATAAGAGGTCATATAGACGGCTGTACCCGCCAATGGCAATGAACCTTGTCCACCGGCCAAACGATCACGAATTTCTCCACCCGAACCTGTTGCTGCCCCATTAAACGGCTCTACCGTTGTAGGAAAATTATGGGTCTCTGCCTTTAATGATAAAACAGACTCAAATTCTTTTTCTTCATAAAAATCTGCTTTGTCGGAAGTTTTGGGTGCAAACTGAACAACCTTTGGACCTTTTACAAAGGCCACATTATCTTTATAGGCAGATACAATATCGTTAGGATTGGTCTCTGATGTTTTTTTAATTAATTTGAAAAGCGACGTAGGCTTTGTTTCCCCGTCAATTACAAATGTTCCGTTAAATATTTTATGACGGCAGTGCTCTGAGTTAGCCTGTGAAAAAGCAAAGATCTCTGAATCGGTTAATTTACGTCCCAGTTTGGACGATAAATTATTCAAGTAGTCTACTTCTTCAACACTTAATGCCAAACCTTCTGAGGTATTGTAAGCGGCTATATCCGTAATCTCAAGAATAGGTTCCGGTTTAATATTAATTGTATAAATCTCTTGATTCAATTCAGTATACTTTTGAGACAACATAGGGTCAAAAGCATTAAAATCAGAAGCTACTTTTTCAAATTCTTCAATTCGGATAATACCTTTAATCCCCATATTTTGAGTAATCTCTACCGCATTTGTACTCCATGGTGTGATCATAGCTGCACGAGGACCAACAAAAAAATCCGTTAATACGGATTTCTCTATTTTATGGGCACCGCCAAAAAGCCAGTTTAATTTACTAATATCTTCTGAAGAGATGGAATCGTGTGCCTGAACTGCAAAAACGGTGTTGGATTGGTTTCCGAAGAAATGAATCATAAGTTTTGTTTGAGTGGTTGTTTTAGAAAGCGTAAAGTTAATCTTATTAGATAAAATAGCCAATTCACCCGCTATTATTTATCCATAAAAATCAACAGATTTAAACACGGGCACAAAAAAAGGCCCGGTGTAATACCGGGCCTTTTCATATCATTTATAATAAAGGATTATCTTCCTCCTCTCATGGCTTTTAATTCTTCCATAGTCATCATCTTATATCCTTCTGTTGATAATTCAAATTTAGAATCAGCAACCGGCTCAGTAGATACTTCTTTGGCAACCATTTTAAACTTCATACCGCCTTGTCCTCCGGCAAATTCAAATGGCATACCTTTTAATACTTTCATAAAGCTCATCCCCTGTCCTTTTCCTTCTTTATTATTGTTCTCAAATTTATCGGAATACCAAATGTCCATTTTTTCTTCTTTTTTGTCCTTACCTACAATGGTTACAATTGCTTTTTTACACTCATAACCGGCAATAGTTTTTGTTTCGTTGGTATATTCAATTTTTGGGTCAGCAGGCTTATCTTTCATTTTAGCCTCTTCTTTTTCCATTTCCCCTTTGGTTTGTTTAACGGCAATTTTATTTCCCATTTGTTCCATTAACATCACCATCCCTTTATCATCTATCAACGTTTGGTTTGTAAACATCATCGATGACATTTCCTGTAATGATTTGCCATTTTTAAAGGTTACTTTATTTTCCATATCGCCAATCATTGCTGCTTGTTCAGGAGGAAGACCTTCTATTGTCATTGCATACGTAATTGATCCTTCTTTAATTTGAGCGTTTAATGACAATGCTGATAACGCAACAACAGCCAGTGTAGAAAATAATTTTTTCATTTGATTTTATGTTTTTAAGAATTTGTTAGTATTTTTCAATTGGTATGCCAATTTACTATTTTGCCAGTTCTAAATTGTAAAAATATGCTAAATGGTAAATTAAATTGATGAGTTGTTGAATTACAGAGTTGATGAGAACGCTATCAAACATTATTTTTGGATGTCTTCAAATAGTTTCTCCATTTCCTGACGGGTAACTATTTTATAATAAGCCGGCACTTCAAAAACGTCGTCCTTTATTTCTTCTTTCTTAACAGCAGTAGCCGTAAAACACATTTCCAAACCCAGTTTTCTTAAACGGTATTGCATCAGCATTCCTTTAATATCCTTATACGGACCAATATTATTGATGCTATCCATACCTAATTCATCTGTATAATATACATCAAAGGTAATGCTTGGATCGCTCACCATGGTGGCTTTTACTTTCTTGCAATTATATCCGGCTATTTTTTTAGTTCCCTTAACCTCTTCGAGTTTTAATTCGTAATCTTTATTTTCCTTTATTAAATCGGCTTCTGTTTGAATACAGGCATTTTTAATATCCATGAACTTAACCATTTGAGTTAAGGTTTTTTTAGCAGGATCACTAATAAATGTGGTATTAAAAATACCCATCGTACTCATTTCTATCTGCAATTTGTTATTCTTGAATTTCACAGTAGCAGACCCTGGAGCTAAACCGGCCATTGGATGGGACTGATCAACTACCTCAGCATTATACTCTATTAAACCTTCTGTTAAAGAGTTCTCTGTTCTTTTCGAATCACTACAAGACAAAAACATCCATAGTGAAATAAGAGTCGTAAAAAAGAGTATTCGTTTAGTTGTTACCAAGAAGGATATTTTAAAGAAATCGAAAGGTAATCATTTGATTTAATTCGACAAATTTAATATCCCAAAATTTTCAACATCGATTTGTAGCTTTGTTCCTTGGCAAAAAGCTTGGTAGTTATTTTTCCTTCCTCATCCTTATCAATCAATACATGCTTGGGCGCAGGCACTAAACAATGCTGAGTGCCGCCATATCCACTTAATGCTTCCTGATAAGCTCCTGTATGAAAAAATCCAACATACAAAGGCTGTTTATCTGTTTTGGATACTTTTGGCAAAAACACCTGATTGGTATGAGCCTCACTGTTATAATAATCCATGCTATCGCAGGTTAAACCTCCCAGGTTAACAGGAACGTATGGCTTATCCCAGTTATTAACCGCCAATAATATGAATCGCTGATTAATTCCCCAGGTATCCGGAAGCGTGGTAATAAATGAACTATCAATCATATACCACTGCTCTCTGTCGTTCTGTTGTTTTTGGTCAATAATAGAGTATAATGTTGCTCCGCTTTCGGCCACTGTAAACGACCCAAATTCAGTAAAAATATTGGGTTCTTCCAGTTCATGCTGTATACAAAAGGTCTTGATCTGAGATACAATCTCTTCCACCATGTACTCGTAATTATAATCAAAGCTCAGTGAAGTGCGTATTGGCATCCCACCTCCAATATTTAACGAATCCAGACTCGGGCAAATTTTCTTTAATTCTTTATAGATGTTCAGACATTTATTTAACTCTGTCCAGTAATAAATAGTATCCTTAATACCATTATTAATGAAGAAATGTAATAGCTTTAATTCAAACTTCGGATTAGATTGTATTTTCTCTTTATACAGACTGATAATATCGGTGTAACGCACTCCTAATCGGGATGAATAAAAAGCAAAAGAGGGCTCTTCTTCCGTACTGATTCGAATTCCGAGTTGGCATTTTGCCACTTTTACATTCTTTTTATAATGCTCAAACTCATCCAAATGATCTAAAACCGGGATAACATTATAGCCATCATTCAGTAACTCCGAGATGTATTGCTTATAGTTTGTTTTCTTATATCCGTTGCAGATAATATAAGTATCTTTAGTGATCATTTTCTTTTTGATCTGCTCACGGATAATCTGGATATCATACGCCGAAGAGGTTTCGATATGAACGTCATTCTTCAATACCTCATCCAATACAAAGCTGAAATGGGAACTTTTGGTGCAATAGCAATATACGTATTTGCCTTTGTAGTCGGCTTTTGCCATCGCTACATTAAACATACGTTTAGCCTTTTGTATTTGTGAACTAATTTTTGGTAAATACGTGATTTTCAACGGAGTACCATATTGCTTAATAATATCCATTAAGGGTATATCATTAAAATACAGTTCATTATCAATAACTTCAAACGATTCTTGCGGGAAATCGAAGGTTTGCTCAATTAAGTTTTGGTATTTATTTTCCATAACTACAAATGTAAGTTACTTGGATTAGAGTACAAAGGACTTAAGTAAGTTATTTACATTTAAATAATGAAAATTGAACATTGAACATTTGTTTATGAAAATGCTCTATTTTACACTTTCAATTATCAATGTTCTGTTTTATTGAAAAACTTCTTAATTTTGCCCCCATGATCCAACGTAAACAAACTCTTTTTTTATTGGCAGTGGCAATTATTGCTATTGTTCAGTTTTTTATTCCTTTTCAAACCTTGACTTTTGAAGACAAAATATGGTCTATTTGTTTAATGCCAAGGTGTAGTGCCGATGTAGCAGGAGCAACTACTTATATAGTTATGGCCTTAAATACTATTATACTTATATTAAGTCTTATTATTATTTTTTTATATAAAAACAGGATTTTTCAATATAAACTGGCTAACCTGTTAATGGTATTAAATGTGCTCATTGTAGGCTTATTTTTTATTCTTTCTTATATAAAAGAAGGAACTCCCGGAACCGTTAGCTATCAATTCGGAGCATTTTTACCTATTATCTCCGCTGTTTTTTCCTTTTTAGCAGCTCATTTCATTAAAAAAGATGAGCAATTGGTTCGAAGTGCTGACCGAATTCGATAAGAGCATTAGTAAAAGTGTCCTTAACTTTGTCCGAAATCACAAAATCATTCCTCCCATTCTAAAATCTAATTCTAATTTGTTGATAATTAGGTCTTTTTTTGAACATTTTGCCGTTTTTGATGTGAAAAATGATGAATTATGTCATTTTTTATAAATAATTGATACTTTTGTCCCCACTAACTAAAACACTTAAAAATGAAATTAACTGAAATTCAAGATTTAATTAAATTTGTTTCAAAAAGCGGAGTAAATGAGGTTGAACTGGAAACGAAAGAAATAAAAATCGTTATTAAAACCGGTAAACAAGCTGCCCCAGTTGTATACCAGGCTGCTCCGGCACAAATTACAACGGCTCCTGCTCAGGTAGTAGCTGCTCCTGTAGCAAATACAACGCCTGCTGCTGAAACTACTCCTCCTGCTACAACTGCTGCTGCATCTAATGAGGCTAAGTATGTTACTATAAAATCCCCAATGATAGGAACATTCTATCGTTCGGCAGGCCCTGATAAAGCACCATTCGTTAATGTTGGTGATGATATTGAAGTTGGCAAACCGGTATGTATCATTGAAGCCATGAAATTATTTAACGAAATTGAAAGCGAAGTAAAAGGAAAAATCGTTAAAGTATTGGTAAATGATGCTACTCCTGTTGAGTACGACCAACCTTTATTCTTGGTAGACCCGTCATAATTGTTATTAATGTTCAATGTTTCAAGTTTCTGGTTGCGTAACCTCAAACCTGAAACGTTATAACTTCAAACCCAGAAAAGATGTTTAAAAAGATATTAATTGCCAATCGTGGCGAGATTGCTTTACGTGTCATCAGAACATGTAAGGAAATGGGAATTAAAACGGTAGCCGTTTATTCTACAGCCGATAAAGATTCGTTACATGTAAAATTTGCCGACGAAGCGGTTTGTATAGGGCCTCCTCCAAGTAAAGATAGTTACCTGAACATGGCTAACATTATCGCCGCTGCCGAGATCACCAATGCGGATGCTATTCATCCGGGTTATGGTTTCTTAAGCGAAAATGCCAAATTCTCTGAAATTTGCCGCCAAAATAAAATCAAATTCATTGGAGCTTCTCCTGAAATGATCAACCAAATGGGCGACAAAAGTAATGCGAAAGCAACGATGATAGCTGCCGGTGTACCTTGCGTTCCTGGTTCGGTAGGCTTATTGGAGAATGTTGAACAAGGTAAACAATTAGCTAAAGAAATTAAGTACCCTGTAATTATTAAAGCTACTGCCGGTGGTGGTGGTAAAGGGATGCGTATCATCTGGAAAGAAGAAGATTTTCAAAATGCATGGGATAGTGCTGTACACGAAGCTACTGCTGCTTTTGGTAATGGTGCCATGTACATGGAAAAATACATTGAAGAACCACGCCATATTGAGATTCAGATTGTGGGCGATGCACATGGCAAAGCCTGCCACTTAAGTGAGCGCGACTGTTCCGTACAACGTCGTCACCAAAAACTGGTAGAAGAAACGCCTTCTCCGTTTATGACTCCTGAATTACGTGAAGCAATGGGCGATGCTGCTGTAAAAGCGGCTTTATCTATTGGTTACGAAGGTGTAGGTACTATCGAGTTTTTAGTGGATAAACACCGTAATTTTTACTTCATGGAGATGAATACCCGTATTCAGGTAGAACATCCAATTACAGAAGAAGTTATTAATTACGATTTAATCCGCGAGCAAATTTTAGTGGCCGCCGGTGTTCCTATTTCCGGAAAGAACTATTACCCTCAATTACATGCCATTGAGTGCCGTATCAATGCCGAAGATCCATTTAAAAACTTTGCCCCTTCTCCGGGAAAAATAACCACCTTACATACACCAGGTGGTCATGGTATCCGGGTTG
>JACQAK010000219.1 GCA_016194985.1 Bacteroidota bacterium | reverse complement strand
CTTTCACAGGCATCATCACGTCTAATAACAATAAATCGAATTCCTGTTTGCAAAATGCATCAAAGCCTTTTTTGCCATCGGTGGCCAGTTTTGTTTCAAAACCTTTAGCTTCTAAATATTCCTGCAACAGTGTTCCCAAATTAGGGTCATCTTCAACCAATAATATTTGTGTTTTTACATTTTCCATAATTATATATTCTATTTATGTTTTACTCTATGCGTTTATAGGGCATTACAATTTTAAAGGTACTACCCTTTCCTAATTCACTCTCTACATTAATTGTGCCATTATGCTTTTCCACTACTGCCAGAACGTAACTAAGCCCTAACCCAAAGCCTTTTACGTTGTGAACATTGCCTGTGGGAACCCGGTAAAATTTATCAAAAATCTTACGTTGGTTCTCCTTGCTAATGCCAATTCCGTTGTCTTTTACACTGATTTCTATGCCATTTAACGTATCTTTAGTTGTTATTAGTATGTTTGGGCTCTCTTTAGTGTATTTAATGGCATTATCTATCAAATTGAAGATAATATTGGTTAAATGCACTTTATCGGCATTTATAATACAATTAAGTGCGCCTAATTGTTTAGTAATAACTCCCCGGCGCTGATCGATCAATAACTGTGTATTTTGAATGGCCTGGTTAATGATCTCATGAACATCAATATCACTGCGTTTGAGCTTAAATTCTCCTTTATCCAAAATGGAGGTTTGGAGGATACTTTCCACTAAAATACTGAGTCGTTTGTTCTCGTCCCGTATCATTTTCACAAAGCGCTGCTGTTTTTCGGGGGTTTTGGTTACGGAATCGTCATTAAGCATCTCGGCAGCCAGGGAAATGGTACTGATAGGCGTCTTAAATTCGTGGGTCATATTGCTGATGAAATCGTTTTTAATGACAGAGAGCTTTTTTTGCTTGGAAATTGTAGCAATTGTATAATAAAAGGCAAAAATGAGGATAAGGATCACGATGCCCGAAACGCCCAGCATAAGCCACATGGTTTTTAATAAGTAGTTTTTTTGGTTAGGGAACCGAACGCTGAGATATTGAGGGGTTACGAAGACGTTATTGGGTGATAAATTGATTTTAATAGCGCAACCTGTTGAGTCACAGTCTTTTTGAGCTTCCTTATAATTCCCGTTCCCTTTTGTACCTGATAAACGGCTGGTGACAGAATACACAAAATTAGTGGTGATCCCTTCGGCCAATAATTCCTGACGAAGAATGGTATCCAACATCAGAGAATCAACTTTCGGTTTATAATCTTTATAAACGTTGATACTGATCAACTCATCAAACAAATCGTTTACGATCTCTTTTTTGGTTTGAAATAATTCGTCCCTTAAATTTTCAATGTTTTTGGTGGTGGATTGGGAGGCATTTAATAATTCATATGGCAAAAAATGGTTTTGGGAATTGACAGAATCACCAATAAATTCTTTCTGCGACATCTTGCTGGTAATTACACCTGAAGAGTCGGTACTCAGCTCTTCGAAAATACGTACCTGAACATCACTGCCGCTGGGATTACCCACGGTTACCATTCCGGGTTTTGTGATACGAACTCCTTGCTTACGTAATTTTATTTTCTTGGCAATCTTGTTAGCGGTAGCTATTTTTTCGAGTTTATTCGACGTACTTTTTAAGGCTTCTTTAGCGGAGCGTTCAAATTCTTCTTCCTTTAACTTGATAGAACTTTTGATCCAATAAATTTGCACTGCTATCAGGGCTACTAATGCCGCTCCTACCAATACTGAGATAATTCCTAAATTGTGCTTATTCATTTTAACAAATGTAGTAAAGTAAATGGGTAAGCTTTTGGGAGCTTAACTTTTTTTAACTGCTAAACAACCTTTATCCCTGTTACCAGAACATCGTCTATTTGCTCCAGGTTAGCCTTCCAATCTATAAATAATCGCTTCAAAACCTCAGCTTGTAGCTCTATTGGTGTGTTTTGAATATTTGCGAGTGTATCTTTTAATTGATTGTATTTGAATTTTTTTCCTTTGGCACCACCAAACTGATCGGCATAACCATCCGTGAATTGGTAAATAACATCTCCCTTTTCCACTACAAACGATTGTAATGTAAAATCTGACTGAACACTGGACGCATAACCAATAGGTTGTTTATCCGGTTTTACTTCTATAAACGAATGATCTTTTTTGAGGATCCAGATAGGATTGTTGGCGCATGCCACCTCCAGCGTATTGGTTTTAGTATTCAAACAAAACAGGGAGATGTCCATTCCATCTTTAGATGCAGAGCCTTCGCCTTGTTTCAATGATTTGATAATGTCTTTTCTTAACTCATTTAATACTAAATCCGGTCTGCAGATTTTTCGTTCAATAACAATGTTATTTAACAGGGTATTTCCTATCATACTCATGAATGCGCCCGGAACGCCATGTCCTGTGCAATCGGCCACAACAAATAATTTCAGGTGTTCCTGTTGCGCAAACCAATAAAAATCGCCGCTTACTACATCTTTTGGAATAGAGAGAATAAAACTTTCGGGAAATACTTTTTTAATATCTGCAATGCTTGGCAAAATAGCATCCTGAATTTTTTTAGCGTAGTTGATACTATCCGATATATCTTTATTTTTTTCGGAGATGATGCCGTTTTGATACTCTAATAATTTATTGGTTTTTTCTTTTAGGCGGTATCGGTTAAACATCAGGAAGGCCAGAATTAATAAGAGTACAGCACCTGCCATTAAACTGATCTTAACGATTTTATCTTTATTAGCACTTACTTTAAGTAATTCGATTTCTTTTTGCTTTTTTTCAGTATCGTATTTTACTTTGATATTATTGAGTTCGGAGGTGATCTCTTTACTGGAGATGGTATCTTCTATCGCTTTGTATTTTTCAAACTGATCGTAGGCCAGTTTATAATTTCCTAATTCGTAATTGGATTCTGCCAGACAATAATAATTTTCGGATTGGTAATCCACATCTTTAAATTCAACTGCCAGTTTCATGCTTTCTGTAAACGATTCTACAGCTTTAGCGTGTTGCTTCATTGAGCCGTAGGTTCTTCCCAAATAGTGGTATAAAAAAATCAGATCGGATCTGGAATTGGTTATTTTTGCTAACTCAACAGCTTTGTTCAATTTTTCGATTGATAAAGAAAAATTTCCTTCGTCGCCATAAGACATTCCCCAATTGCCCAAACAACTGATCTGTTGCCCGGTGTCTTTTGCCAGTATAGCATAATCGTAGGCTTCTTTATATGCCTCGTTACATTTTTTAAAGTCATTGCTGGCATACGCCAAATTATATTCAATATTAGCGAGATTCATTAAAATAACAGACACCTTACGTGTATCGTTAATTTCTTTACTGATCACCAAAGCTTTATTAAAATATTCGGAAGCCTGAGGTAATTGTTTTTGAATACCAAATAAATTACCAAAGCCATTATAGGCCTGAGCCAGTAATTGTTTGTTGCCCAGTTTTTCTGCCAACGCAATTCCTTCTTTGAAATAGTGTGCTGATTTTTTATAATCTGTCAGATTTTGATTCATCATCGCCAGGCCAATCGAGGTACGGCATTTCAGATATAAGTTATTGGTTTCGCGGGATAATTTATAGGCCTCGTCGGCATACCAAAGGGAGGAGTCGGCGTTTACCTGTTCAAAGTATTGTGCTTTATCAAGATATTGATCGATTGTTAAAGAATCATTGGCAGAGGTTTTCTGTGCATACGTGTTAACTGAAATACACATCAACCAATAAAGAATATAGCCACTAATTTTTTTAAGCATTATTTAAAGATATAAATTTATTCTTCTTCTTTCTTTCGGGTAAACATTTCCAGCAAACCGCTAACTAAGGACAATACCAAACTAAACCATAAGGCTGTCCAGAATCCATCAACTTTAAAGCCATCTACCAATTTATCGGCAAATAAAATAATGATGGCATTAATCACCAATAGAAATAAACCAAGGGTAAAAAATGTGATAGGCAAAGACAAGATCGTTAAGATGGGTTTAACAATGGTGTTTAAAAAAGCCAACACAACAGCCACCAACAAGGCTGTCGAAAATTTATTCAGTTCGGGAGATCCTCCGCTATAAAACTGATTATTTCCAATGGTAACTCCGTCTAAAAAGTACGCTGTTATTAAAACGGCAAAAGAGGAGATGAGTAATTTAATGATGAAGTTCATACGTTAATTATTATTTTAAAACAGGCAATAGGATATTGGAAGGGTTTTGTGAATCGTGATATACTTTGATCTCTGATTTCACAAAGTCCTTATCGTCGCAATGGTAAATATCTACAAACTGTTGAGGATTTCTGTCGGCCAAAGGAAACCAGGTACTTTGGATCTGGATCATTAAACGATGTCCTTTTTGGAACGTGTGTGCCACATCCGGCAAATCAAATTTTACAGTTGTGATTTTATTTGGTTCAAAGGCTTCCGGTGTTTCAAAGCTATTTCTATAACGCCCTCTCATGATCTCTCCTCGCACCAACATTTCGTAACCATCCATTAAATAGCCATCATTGTTTGTTTGCCCATAAACCAATGTATCATACTTAAATCCATCCGGAAATACATCGATCACTTTTACAATAAAATCAATATCCGTGGTAGAAATAGCAACACGTAAATCAGCGGTTACGGTTCCCGCCAAGGTTAAATCATTTTCCAATACAGCTGTTTTAAATGTAATAACATCGGTGCGTCTCTCGGCAAAGCGTTGATCATCGGTCATGTATTCGCGGGAACGATCATCCAATACATCTTCTGTAAACGGAACCGGTTTTGCCGGATCGCTGGTATAACTTGTAAAATTAGTTTGTGCAGATGATTTATTAAATGACAAGCCGGATTTATCTGTCAAATAGATCGCCGTAGGTGTTGTTTCTCTGGGAGGCCAGGCAGACAAATTTCTCCATTTATTTTCGCCCGTAAAAAAGATAGTAGCTTCCGCCAGTTTATCCAGATTCCCTTTTCCTTTTAAGTGATAATTGAAGAAAGGGATTTCTATGTTTTCCTGAAACCAGGTAGATGTTTTACTTCCAAAGCGAACATTGCCTAAAAAACTACCGTCGCTTTTCGACCAGCCTCCGTGAAACCATGGACCCATCACAATTTTATTATTGGTAGACGGACTTTGTTTTTCAATAGCTTCATACAAATGCCATGCACCATAACAATCTTCGGCATCAAACAACCCTCCTACCGTTAACATGGCGGGCTTCACATTTTTACAACCAACACGGGCATCACGCTCTTTCCACCAGGCATCATAGTTTGGATGATTCATTAAGTCTTTCCAAAACAAGATGCTATCGCCCATAAGTTTTGTAAAGTTTTTGAGAGCTCCTGTTTCCAGATAAAATTTATAGATATCACTTGTATAGAAATTAAATTCTTTAGGACCAATCGTAGTTGGTTTTGGGCGTGGCTGACCAAATGATGAATAAAAATTAAAAGCGTCGCACAACATAAAGGCTCCGTTGTGATGAAAATCATCTCCTTTGAACCATTCTGTTACGGGGGCTTGCGGGCTCACGGCTTTAATGGCGGGGTGTCCGCTCAATGCTGCCATGGTAGAATAAAACCCCGGATACGATGTTCCAAATACACCAACGTTTCCATTGTTGAAAGGAATATTTTTTACCAACCAATCGACAGCATCGTAAGTATCGCTTGCTTCATCAATATCTGTTTTTGTTTTTTTGTTGGGATTAAAAGGACGCACATCCATAAAGGTGCCTTCGCTCATCCAACGTCCACGCACGTCCTGTATCACGATGATATATCCTTCTTTCAGGTATTCTCTCCAGTGAAATGCCCATAAGCGGGGCTGAAATTTATCTTCTCCATAGGGTGCACAGGAATAAGGCGTGCGCACCATCAAAAAAGGATGCTTTTCGGCATTGTCTTTTGGAGCGTATACGGAGGTAAACAGCTTTACGCCATCACGCATAGCAATGGTGTATTCTTTTTTAGTGTAGTGTTCTTTAACCCAGGCTTCGTTAATGGTTTGAGAGACAAGTGAAAATCCCGACAGGCATAACGCCAGTATCAAAAAATGCCGCATACAATATATTTTTTCTAAAAATAGGAAATTATATGATAAAAAAGTGTCTCATTAGTCTTCCAATCGCGTATTAAATTTTATATTTGAAATAAAAAGCTATGAAACATTTATTATCAATTCTGTTTTTATTTTTCTCTTCCCTTATATTTTCTCAAAACGGAGATGCCATAGAAGGTACTTACATGACCGATAAAAATGAAGGGATGGTAGAGATCACCAAAAGAGATGCTAAATATTACGGTAAACTTATCTGGACAAAAACGCCCGGAAAATTGGACTCTAACAATCCTGACAAAAAACAACAAACCGATAAACTGGCCGGAAAAGAAATTTTAAAAGATTTTGTTTTTGACGGGAAAGACCTATGGCACAATGGCACCATCTATGATCCAAAAAACGGAAAAACCTATAGCTGCAAAATTACACGCGACGAGAAAGGCAACCTGAATGTACGTGGTTTTATTGGCGTTTCCTTACTTGGCCGAACTACTTTTTGGGTAAAGGTAAAATAAAGTACTTATGAACGTCATTTGGATAACGTAGGCAAAGCTTTATCTTTGCTGCAAAAATTTCCAAAATGAAAAATCAGGTATCTGCTCAACTATTTGAAAAAGCAAAGGCTTTTTTTCCAGGTGGTGTTAATTCTCCCGTTCGTGCTTTTAGAAGTGTTGGCGGAACTCCTATATTTATTGATAAAGGTAAAGGTTCGCATGTTTGGGATGCAGACGGCAATGAATACATCGATTATTGTGCCAGCTGGGGGCCTTTAATTTTAGGGCATGCTAATGATAATGTGCTGAATGCCGTAGAAAAAACCATGCGTAATGGCACGTCATTTGGCGCTCCTACCCGATTAGAAAACGAATTAGCCGAATTAATTTTAAGCAATAATCATTACATTGAGAAAATACGTTTTGTTAGTAGCGGAACAGAGGCTGTGATGAGCGCCATTCGTTTGGCAAGAGGCTATACCGGCAGAACTAAAATTTTGAAATTTGAGGGTTGTTATCATGGCCATTCTGATTCTTTGTTAGTGAAAGCCGGTTCGGGATTGGTAACGTTTGGAGAAACGTCTTCTGCCGGTGTTCCTGAGAGCTTTGTTAAAGAAACCATTGTGGTGTCGCTGAATAATAAAGAGGCTGTAGAACAGGCCTTTGCTCAGTTCAAGGATGAGATCGCCTGTGTGATCATTGAGCCCATTCCTGCCAATAATGGACTATTATTACAAAGCAAAGAGTACTTACAATTTTTAAGAGAGATTTGCACCAAACATAAAACCCTGTTATTATTTGATGAAGTGATCAGTGGTTTTAGAGTTGGATTTTGTGGTGCGGCGGGCTATTACGATATTAAACCGGATATTATTACTTACGGAAAAATTATTGGCGGTGGTTTTCCAGTTGGTGCCTATGGCGCCAGTAAAGAGATCATGTCGTCTATTTCTCCTGAAGGCAATGTATATCAAGCAGGAACCTTAAGTGGAAATCCTGTGGCCATGACAGCCGGTATTGCTCAATTGACTGAATGCTTGAAGCCTGGTTTTTATAAAGACTTAGAAAATAAGACACAAACCTTAATTGCAGGTTTGAGTAAAAACACCAAACATCATTTCAAGATTTTCAGTATCGGATCTATTTTCTGGCTGGCTTTTACGGATAAAAAAGCGATTGCCCGTGCCGAAGATATTGACGCCGACAGCATGAAACATTTTAAAACCTTATATCACGCGTTACTTGAAAATGGCGTGTATTCAGGTCCATCAGGCTATGAAGTAGGTTTTATGAGTGAAGCTCATACGCAGGAAGACATTGACAAAACCATTAAAGCGTTTGAGATCGCTTTTGAAGCGTTGTAAATACAAGTCTACATACAATAATCCTTTTGGTAATGAACAATATTTGACCCCGAACGGGTCGAACAATAATTCATAAAAAAAGGTTGTTCTTTCAGAACAACCTTTTTTTATTTTTTTAAGAATAAATTACATTTTTCTAAGATCAAGCTCGTTGATAATGTTAGTAGCGCCTCCCAGCTTTTCTACTACCCATAATAAATAGCGAACATCTAAGTTAATAGTACGGTTTAAGTCTTTGTCAAATTTGATTTTGTGGCTTAATGCTTCATAGTTTCCATCAAACGCTAATCCAATCAATTCGCCTTTAGCATTAATTACCGGAGAACCTGAGTTACCACCTGTGATATCGTTTGAACTGATGAATGATACAACAATGTCTTTTGCATCTGCATCCATATATTGCCCAAAATCTTTTGCTTTGGCTAATTCAATTAATTTTACCGGAGCATCAAACTCATAATCTCCCGGTTTGTATTTTTCCAATACACCGGTTAAGGTACATACATGGCTATATTTTACCGCATCTCTTGGAGAATAGGATTTTACATTGCCAAAGCTCACACGCATAGTAAAATTAGCATCCGGATACATCTTTTTACCTTTATTCATTTCTAAAATTCCTTTTAAATACGTTTTTCCGATCACAAAATTTTGAGCGTTGAAGTCAGAAAATAATTTGGCATATTTAGAATTGAAATTGGTATTGAAGGCATTGGCAATCATAAATGCCGGATCTTTGTGTAATACGGCTGTATCAGGATTAGCTACCATGGCATCCCATTTAGTATTATCTAAAAAGGCTGTATTAGCAAACACATCTTTTGATAAGGCTTCATACGTTGCTTTGGATTTAAGATCTCCGTATTTTGAATTGATCATGGCATAAAAGCCGGCAGGGTGTTGTGCAGGGTCAATATCATTATAAAAGGCCTGAGTTACAAAGGCTAAAATATTTTTATCTGATACGATGTTCTCTGCTTTGATAAAGTTGGTGCGAGCTGTTTTAGCAGCGTCTACTGCTTTCGTAATCTCTTCCTTCGTAACATCTTTTTTAGATAGCGTAGCATCCAGTTTTTGTAAAGATGATGCAAATGCGATCAACGGTGAACCAAAAATACCCTCTGTCATGTATACACGTTGTTTTGCATAAGGTCTCCATGTATCGTATATTTTTTTGTAGTCGTTAAATACGTTTTCATATTCAGGTTTCCCTTTTGCCCATGCCAGGAAAGCAGCTTCGTTGGCTTGTTTTTCTTCATAGGTTTTGTATTTTAATAATTGCTTGGATTCTCCGTCAAAAAACTTCCAGTAGTTAGCAATACCAGCGTAGTTCCCAGCTAATTGAATTTTAACAGCCGGATCTTTTTTCATTTCTTCCAACATGTATTTTAAACGCACATCACGTAAATCAACCAAAGATGGATTTTCAATATCCGTTTTTAATTTAACACCATAAGATGTTTCGTAACGGTTAGTTCCACCAGGATACCCCCAGATCATTGTATAATCTCCGTCTTTCACTCCTTTTATAGAAACAGGTAATGAATATTTTGCTTTTAAAGGCACGTTATCTGCTGCGTAATCTGCTGCTTTGCCTTCTTTGTTGGTATATACACGGAAGATAGAGAAATCTCCCGTATGACGAGGCCATTCCCAGTTATCCGTATCTCCACCAAATTTTCCAATACTTTCAGGAGGCGTGCCTACTAAACGTACATCTTTATAGCGCTCATATACAAATAATAAAAATTGATTGGCTTTAAACATAGATGCAATACGTCCTTCGTAAGCTGTGCCTTCTGTTTCTTTAGTAGCCATTTCTGCTAAAATGCCCGGTAATTTTTGAGTTAATTCCAATGACGGAATGTCTTTCATTTTCTCATTTACTTTATCCGTAACGTCTACAATTTTGATCAGGAATTGGGCATGAACACCCGGCGCATAAATTTCTTCGGATTTGGATTTAGCCCAAAAGCCGTCTTTTAAATAATTATGGTCAACCGTACTTGCCGCAGCAATAGCGCTATAACCACAATGGTGATTGGTAAAGATCAAGCCTTCTTTACTGACAATTTCGCCTGTGCAACCGCCGCCAAAAATAATGATAGCATCTTTGATACAGGCCTGATTCATGCTGTATAATTGTTCTTTACTAACTTTTAAGCCTTTTTTTACCATGTCGGCATATACCTGTTCGCCTAAAAGCATTGGCAACCACATACCTTCATCGGCTTTGGCAATGGGTTGAAATAAAAATGATAGAAATACAAGGGACAGTACGAGTTTTTTCATAACGTTATTTATATTGTTTTTAATGGTGTTATGAATAATCATGTTAAACAAATTATTACGTTGTTAAACATGATTATTTCATAGTGGGTTTAGTTTAAAATCGGGGCTAATTTAACAGAAATTGTCAAACAAACTACAGATTTTAGATAAATGACATTTTAGGTGGTTGACTGGCTGAAAAAGGGGGATAAAAATCAGACATATGTGGTTACCTTTTTGTTTTATGTACTATAATTTTCAGAACTTACTTTCTGTCTTGAAACAGAAAGTAACAAAGAATTCAAGGCTATTTAAAATTTAGCTAAAATCTGTATAGTATCAACCTGATGATTTGAAGCGCTTCGCGAACAGCCCAAATCATCTACGCACAACCCTATCCTTTTGATACTATTTGATTTTTACGCTAAATTTTAACAGGCCGCTAACATTCAAAAAAACATCGGAGATTACCTTACTCATTTTTTCAAATAATAAAGCTCTGTCAAATAGATATATGGCTCGAACATGTGGTGAAGGAACACGTTTTCGCCATCGTACCTGAATTTTTGATTATAGGAACTATCGGGTTGCAGAATAATAGGGATTCCGGCAGGCATATAGAAATTACTTTCTTGTACGATTGGATCTTGATATTCTTTCAGTGATTTTTTAATGAATTTCCCCATCCGCTTGGTAAGATACTTTTTATATTTCCGGTTGGTTTTTTGAGCGGCATCCTGCATGTCATTTACCGCATGATTCACATACGCTCTGATGAGTGGGTTTTTAACCCTTCTTCTCATGATTTCTTTTCGTTTGGTAAATGGGTTAGTAGGATGCAAATCCTCAATAGTTTGAACAGAGAAAGGTGTTTCGGGAACCCAATCATTCGCATTCACTATCCGATAGGCCCAACCATTACGGGTTATAAAATCAAAATCATAGGCATAAAATAAATTGCCGGGCTTTGGGGCAGCACTGCAATATACTTTGTAAGTGATATCCTTTGGAACAAGATCTGCCGGAGCATACTGCAAATACGAACGCATTAAGAATGAAAGAGCTGCTCCCTGGCTATGGCCAACAATAATAAATTCTTTGACGCCTTTTTTATAATATTCATTAATAGTTTGTGTCACAAAAGGTGCAAGATAACAGGTGCCTATAGCCCAGCCATGATGAACCAATGCATTGGTATCATTAGAGAATTTATAGTTGAATTTAGTAGTATCATTCAACTGCAAGGACCCCTCTGCCTTTATCATACCGCTATAAAAATTTTCGAGCCAGCTTACTCCTCCTACTGTATATCTTAAACAAATAACACCTACGGAATCGTTACGCAACCAAAAATCAAACTTATTTTTTAATCCATATTCCTGCGAACGATACATTCGCTTATAATTTAAGGGCAATGTTTTTGGCGCATATTTACTGCCACTATCCTGATGTGCCCATTCTAAATGTAGTACATCTAAAAATTCCTGCCCATCAAATCCCGGCTTTAGTTTGGTTTGGGAAATTAATGCCGTGGCAGAAAACAATGAGATTATGAAGACTCTAAATCTGAACATCAAGCAAACTTTGTTTTAGGAACAATGGCACAGGTGAATCTTGATACGCAAGTTAGTTCATTGGTTTCATTATAGATCTTAATATCCCATACATGGTTCTTACCTGCAATATTAAGTGGAGAACAGACGCCCTTTACTTTTCCACTAAACACTGCTTTTATATGATTGGCATTAATTTCTACACCCACTCCAATAAACAAGTCGCTATTCACTACCAACAATGACGCAACGCTTCCAAGGGTTTCTGCCAGAGCTACATTGGCTCCTCCGTGTAATAATCCAAAGGGTTGTTTGGTTCTTTCATCTACCGGCATAGTGGCTACTAAATAGTCCGGGCCAATTTCAATAAATTCAAGCCCCAGATTATCTCCCAGGGTATTTTTACCTAATGCATTAATGTCTTGTAACAGTGGCTCTTTATGCCAAATAGAAGTGCTCATACTGGAAAAATAAAACGAAGCTACATATAAATTTTAAATTTATGGATGCCGTCTTTGTGAGAATAGGTAACTTGCCAATTATAAAAGTCTACAATCTTTTTAATCAGGGATAATCCCAAACCTAATGAGCCTGAAATAGAGTTTTTATTAAAACGGTCGAATAAAAACTGACGGTTGATTTTATCAACATAACTGGTATTTTCTACTGAAAAGGAGTTGTCATCCACCGTAATTTTTATTTTACCGGATTCTTCGAGATTATATTTAATGGCGTTGATAAATAAGTTATTTAATAGAATCGTCAATAAAATAGGATTCACATCTTTGGTGATCTTTTTATTGTATTGCTTTTCGATAACAATTTGTTTTGCCTCAATAAAATCTTCCAGTACTTCCAATTTTTCATCAATAGCCTGCGTTAATTCGATGGTATTGGTTTCTACGAACTGTTTGTTTTCGATACGCGTCAGTAAAATCAATCCTTCATTTAGTTTGTGCATACGCTGGGTAGCATTATAGATCTGAACCAGTAATTTGTGTTGCTTTTCGTTGTAGTTCTCTTCCTGCATCAGCAGTTCCAATTTTGTACTGATAATTGACAGGGGTGTTTGTGCTTCATGAGACACATTCTCGGTAAATTCTTTCAGGTTATGATAATCGGATTGGATCTGGTGCGTTAAGTCCTTCACTGTGTCATTCAATAAATAAAATTCATCAATATCCGTGTCTTTAAAATTCAGTACTTCATTTTTTTTGATGTTCCAGGTTTTAATTTTTGTAAGTGTATCATAAAATGGCGACCAGATAAATGCGGAGATCAATCGATTTAATAAAAACAGGATAATAACTGAAATGACCAGGAAAATCAATACCACTACGGCAATATAATCGCCGATTTTTTTTCCTTCTGTTAAGGAACTACATACAGTAACTTCATAAATGGTTCCTTTAACATCGGTTTGAAACAGTAACTCTCGTTGAGTAATGCTTCCGTTACTGGAAGCATCATTGGGGTTTTTTTCAATGTATTCAATAAATTTATTATCAAAAACCGTTTGTTTATCTACTTTTTTGACATAAATCTTTTGTCCGATATTCGATAAAAAGTCATTTGATGAAATACCATCATTTAACCCTTTTACTATTTTTTCTTTGGCAAATAATAACTGTTCGTCAACTTCTCTGTCCAGTTTCAATAAGATTACTTCATACACAATAAAAATACCCATCGCAAACAGCAACACTGTTGTGATTGTTGTGTAAATATTGGTTTTAATAAGAAGTTTCATTAAGAACTAGTCCTTAAACTTATAGCCCATACCGTATACTACTTTGATGTAGTTTTTTAAATCGGCTTCATTTAATTTTTTCTTAAGATTTTTTATCTGGCTATACACAAAATCGAAGGATGTTGCCATATCAGCTTTATCGCCCCAGATCGCATCTGCCAGCGCTTCTTTGGTAATCAAATGGGTTGGGTTACTGGCCAAATACACAAGTATTTCGTATTCTTTTTTAGTTAATTGCAATTGGTTCCCATTGGCAATTACTTTTTTCTCGGTAGTATCTATTTCCAGTCCGTCAAATACAAGGGAGTTTTTTCCTCCAAAATTTCTTCGACGCAATACGGAGTAAATTCGGGCGCTTAGCTCCGATAAATGGAAGGGCTTGGTTAAATAATCGTCTGCTCCGATCTTTAATCCCTGTAGCTTATCTTCGAGCGCATTTTTGGCAGTTACAATAATAACACCCATTTCCGGGCTATTTTTTTTAATATGTTCAACAATATCTATTCCTGAACCATCCGGCAATCCAACATCCACCAATGCACAGCTATAAACTACATCATTTAATTTTTGCATGGCACTTTTAATGGTAGTAGCAAAATCGCATTTATATCCATTCTCTGTTAAATAATCAACTACGTCTTCACGTAATGATTTTTCATCTTCGATAATTAAAATTCTCATAGGCTCTGTTTTATTAGCTAAATGTAAAATAAAAATCAAATAAAATCCATTTTTCAAAAAAAATACATTTTTATTTGTTTTATAACTGTTTCATCCTACTTTCATACAACTCCGGTCACCTATTCGGTTGATAGTTTAACTATCTGTTTAGTTGCAAGTTGCGCAGAAAACAGATCAACAACAGGTTATGGTAGAATAACTATTGATGTGGCTTATCAGGATAGAAAAAAGTGGGATATCCAAAGCCATATTTAACGTAAAGCGCTTTCCTTTTGGGGCTTGGGCTCAATATTAAGTTGGTGAGGAGCAAGGCCAAATTTTTCATTTACCTCAAGCATGGCTGCCAAAACCAATTGAGAGTAATTTTGCGAAGCCGACCTGAATTGTTTGGTTTCGGTGTGCCACAATGTGTAAATCAAATTCATATTGCCTTCTGTTGGTCTGAACGTAAATAAGGCTTTTTTGACGTTTCCGGCACCTGCATGGTAAGAATGCATCACCAATAATCTAAACCACAATTCATTTTCCTTATAACCGGTTATGCCCAATGAGTCCAGGATTTGTCGGGTTTTTGGGATGCATATTTTTTTGATAAGACTCGACGCGGCATAAGCTGACCTGTCAAAATCGGCACGTTCATCTATATGTTTATTTACCTTTAACCCAAACAAACGAGCCACATCCTTCATCAATTGAAAAGAGCCATAGGCTCCTGCATTGGATTTTTGAAGCTTGTTAGGACTTTCGATCATCAAAATGGCTTGTGCATACCAGGGGTCTACCCCATTGGCAATAAAATCTTTAATTCCTCTATCAAAGTTAGCCGAAGCTTTCTCAAAATCATAAAAAAAACTTTTACCATTGGTTAACAGGATTCTGGCAGAATCATCCAGACAATAGCAATTACGTAAACTATCCTTGTAACAGGATTTTTGAGACAAATCCAGCCCTTCCCAATTTTTGATATGTGTTTTACTCAATACATTTCGATCGTTTGGCGTATTAAACAGAGCAGAGTCTTTATGCAAATTCATGATGCTTCTCCAGAATTTTACATTTGGCATGGTATCGCATCCCAGCTGATAAATTTGCATGTTAAATACAAAATCCATTTTTTCCTGTGTTTTAAAATTAGACACAGAAATCACGTCCTGCTTTATATCAAATGAAGAACTTTCCACATAATTACTATCCGGTGGTGCCAAAAAGAATTTTAAGGTGAGTAATATGGAAATAAAAAACTGCATGACTTTATAACATCCAAAAGATAGAAGTATAATCCCTATCCAATTAATAAATATCAGGGTATTTTTCAACAATTGAATTCTTATAAAGATAGTAAAATGTCCAAAAGGTACATTACGATTTATCTAAGAAAATGCTTGTTTAAACGACAATAGGATTATTTAACTTTTCACCAAAAGGCTATATCCGTTTTTATGTAGATTATTGATTTCAATAGTGATATCAGAAGCCAGATATTTTCGGAGTTTAACTATATAAACATCCATGCTGCGGGCGGTAAAGTAATTATCGTCTCCCCAGATTTGCTTTAATGCTTTTTCTCTCAACAATACATCATTTTTATGCTGACATAATAAGTTTAATAATGCGGCTTCTTTTGGAGACAATCTAACATCAACACCAGTGGCATTTTTCAATGTTCTTAGTTTGGCATTAAATTCGAATTGACCAATGTGATGCAAAAACTGATGTTCATTTGCAGAGTTCGAATGTCGGTTTAGTATGGCCTTTATCTTAAATAACAAAACCTCCGAATCGAAGGGCTTAACCACATAATCATCGGCGCCAATCGTATAGCCTTTTATCATGTCTTCCCGCATACTTCGAGCCGTTAAAAAAATCAATGGCATATTTTTGTTAATGGCTTTTATCTCAGCACTCAGTGTAAATCCGTCTTTCTTGGGCATCATCACATCTATAATGCACAAGTCAACTATTTCCGATTTAAAGGCTTGCAGTCCAAGCTCTCCATCTTCGCAATGCGTCACAGAAAAACCATGCATCACTAAATAATCTTTCAGCAACAAGCCAAAGTTTTTTTCGTCTTCAACCAATAATAATTTTATACTCATGTCATTGGTAATTTAATAATAAACTCACTTCCATTATTACTTCGGAGTTCAATACTACCCCCATGTTGTTCGATAATTGATTTTACATAACTAAGCCCCAGCCCAAAACCTTTTACATCATGTAAATTGCCACTCTGAACTCTATAAAATTTTTCAAAAACTTTTTTGTGCAAATCAGGACTGATTCCAATTCCATTGTCCTTTATACTTATAGCAATATTATCGGTTGTTTGATATATTGATAGCTCAATGACACAGTATTGATTAGAATATTTCAACGCATTATCTATTAAATTATTAAATACCGCCAGCAAATGAAACTCGTCGGCCATTATCATTATTTGAGATTCCTGAGGCACAAAAATCAGTTGTGCATTTTGTTTGGCTATTTGAAGCTTGTGCGTATTAATCGAAGTTTTTATAACTTCAATAACATTTATCTTTTGCCTATGAAGTTGTAATTCTCCTTTCTCCAATAATGCTAATTGCAATACATCTTCCACATGATTATTTAATTTTTGATTTTCTTCTTTCAAAATAGATGTATATTTTGAAAAGCGTTCTTCATCATGTTTTACCTGAGGGTTATTTAGTGCATCGATGGCCAGAGAAATCGTTGCTATAGGTGTTTTCAATTCATGTGTCATGTTGTTAATAAAATCGTTTTTAACCTCATTTAGCTTTTTTTGCCTCAAAACAGATTGAATAGTAATATAAAATACCACTATGATCACCAAAGAAAACAGGGCTGTTAAGATCAACATGTTTTTCATTGCCGAAAATACATATCCCGCCTCATCAGGAAATTGAAGATACAGGTAGTTATGGTTACTGAATATTTTGTCATTAGAAAGATCTGTTTTGTAAAATTTATGGGTGGGAATATAATTTTTTGATTTAGCCAATACTTTATCCGTTTGCTTATCTTCTTTCTTCAGCAGAAATTCAAATGGCACAAACAAGCCTTTAGTGGCCAGTTCCTTTTTGATCAGACTATT
>JACQAK010000218.1 GCA_016194985.1 Bacteroidota bacterium | reverse complement strand
AATTCTTATGAAATCTATGTATGTTACGTTGTTGGGTATGTTTTTTATAACTTCCTGCAACCAGCCCGGCAAAGCGGTATTATCAGATTCAACTGTTCCTGCGTCAAAAATGACAGCTTCTTTTGTTCCTTTGCATAGTGTATACGAGCCGCAAGTTGAATCATGCGGATGTGATCACGATACGGCCTCCTGCGCGCAAACCGCAAATAGTGAGGGTTTTGAAAAACCTGACTGTGCCAATAGTAAGCTTGTTTCTGCGAAGTGTGGATCTGAAGACATGTATCAAAAAATGTTGCAGTTGAAAAAATAATACCATTTATTTATTACCTTTTCGATGATGAAATATAGTAGCTTCTTATGGTTATTGTTTTTACTGACCTTTTGTGATCGCGCTGACAGAACGGATGTTTCGAAAGAGACCACAAGTGCGTTGAAGGTTACTCCTTATACGGATTCTTTATCCTCAACAGCCGAAGAGCCTGTTATTACTGATGACCCAATGTTTGTGGAAACCAGCGATACTGTTTCTGTTTACGGCCCTCAAAGTATTACGCGAAACATATTGCAGGATAAAAACGGAGACATTTGGTTTGCGTCGTGGCAGGGCATTATGAAATATGACGGTAAGGTATTTACAAATATGACATTGAAGGAGCGGTTGCGACATTTTCATGTATTTTCAATTTTAGAGGATCACACCGGAGGTCTTTGGTTTGGTATGATTGGTGGTGGATTATATCACTACGATGGCAATTTTTTTACGTACTATACAACCGCTAATGGTTTAGCGGGAAATAATGTGACATGTATAATGGAAGATTCATCCGGACAAATCTGGTTTGGCACCAATGCCGGCCTCAGTTGCCTCAATACATCAGGCGGGCAAACATTTAGAAATTATACAAGAAAGGATGGGTTGCTGGATAACACAATATGGTCAATGTTGCAGGATCATACCGGAAAACTTTGGTTTGGAACCGAAGGAGGAGTTAATAGTTGCTTAAATGCGTCGGCAGAACTTTCGGGGAAGTCGTCGGTGAAGTTTATAAAAGAAGATGTCTTACCTTTCAGGCATGTGTTGTCAATAATTGAGGATAAATCAGGGAGGATATGGCTTGGCAGCCAGGTGGGGCTCAGTTGTTATAACCCTTTGACGAAGGTGATTGTTGGAGAGAAATCTGTTAACAGGATTTATGAAAATTTTACACCGAATATTTTTGAAGATAACAGTGGTGATTTATGGTTGAGTAGTGGAGAACCCAATAGTTCCAAAATGATCTTATTCCGATGTAATACATTGGAGGCTATACAAAAGGGTTCAAAGGCCTTTACAAAGATAACCAGCGAAACACAGGTATTTGGAGTTACGCAGGATAGGAACGGCGCTATTTGGTTTGGGACGATGAATGGCGCACGCCGTTATGATGGAAAAACGATCACTGATTTTTTGAAGAAGTAAGTAATATAAGGTGCTGGAAGATAGTGCGTTTAGTGATGCATATTCTTCCGGAGAATTTATTTGGTTTGTTCCCCTCCGCCAAGCTCCGTTATTTTTTCATTTATTTCTTTATTGTATGCCTCTATTTGCTGCTGATATTTGCTGCTGTTTTCTGAAACGGCTTTGTAAATTAGCTCATAACTCTTAATACGTAGTTCGCAATATTCTTTCATCAATCTGTTGCGTGTTCTTATTTCCAAAGGTAATTCGAGGCTCTCAAAACTATCAATCAACTTTATATTTTCATTCCAGTTCTTAATTCCATTGGTTTTAATTTCACTAATTAGTTTATCGTTGGGTGTATTTTTGGGTAAATTATATATTTCCAATGCTTTTGCTTCTGTTATAGCAAATTGATTCATTTTTTCTTCATAGGTTCCTATGTCATTCGGAATGCTTTTGTATACAAATGAAGAGGAAACAAGAATGACGATAGTAAGTAGTCCTATAGTGCCAAATTTTAAGCTGTTTTCTTGCGGTTTTTTCAGACTCGGTATAAATGCATAACCAATAAGTAGTCCCCCAAGTAGCCCTCCAATATGTGCGGCATTATCAATACCACCCTGAAGACCAAATAATAGATTATAGCCTACAAAAACGGCAATACTTGTTAATAGAGCTTTGCGTGCCGTTTTTTCAATTAAATTAGTAGTGAGCATAGCTAAAAAAACACCATACATGCCAAAAATAGCTCCTGATGCACCGGCACTGATTGTAAGATCATGCCACCATAAGCTTGCCATACTTGCCGTAATACCTGTTAGCAGATATGCTGAAAGGAAGCGAGTTCTCCCTAACAAGGGTTCCAGTAAAACGCCTATGTAGAGTAGGGCATACATATTCATTAAAAGATGAATGATGCCAATATGTAAAAAACAATTGGTAATTAATCGCACCATTCGCCACCCAAAGTAACGGGCCTGAAATTCGCGCCCCAGTTTAATAAGCTTTCATTGTCCGGAAGCATAATGTTTACACCGCCAATAATCATTACTATGAATAAAATAATGTTTACGTCTAACAGAATAGGGGTAATGAAAAAACCTTCTGTTGGTTTAAAAATAGAAAAGAAATCCTTAACCTGTTCTGTAGTTGTAGCAGGCGGTAATTTTAAAATATCTTCTTCCTCCGAAACAAGTTGTTCTTTTATTTCAAGGTATTTTGCATCCAGTTCTTCTTTTGATAAAGACGTTTTCAGTGTTTCGAGATTTGTAATAAACCCGTTTACATTGTCTTTATTTTTGCCCCAATCCATCATTTCGCTTCCGGTGGACGCACTTTGAATGTTTACTTTTCCTTGTTCGAGTTTGATTTTGATTTCGAAATTTCTCGAAAACATACCATTATCGGTATAGGCAATAAGCCCATTGTTACTGATATAACCAACAGACCATCCCATTTTTTTGGATGCTTCAATTAAAAGAATCAGAAATTGTTCCTGTGTAAAGTCGCTAAAGGTTAAGTCTTCGGTATGTTTTGGTGTAAATCCTACTGCCATTTGTGTTCAATAATAGTTTTATTAGCTTTTGATGTATCTAACAAAGATAAAAGTTTAACAGGCTTTTGCAAATGTTTTGGTAAATAGTTGATATCCATAAAACTTAGTTATAGAGTTGGCAGGTAGCTGACTGTTACCTGTCCAAACTGGATATGATGGAATCGCCATTATCCGGCAGGTTCCCATAATTCGATCTTATTGCCTTCCTGATCCATAATGTGCACAAACTTACCGTAATCGTAAGTAGCAATGTTGTCAAGAATGGTGACGCCGTTTTCTTTAAGCTTATTGACAAGGCCTTCGATATTCTGTACACGGTAATTGATCATGAATTCTTTTTTGGATGGAGAAAAATAGTCGTCGCCTTTTTTGAAAGGACTCCATTGAAGTGTATTTATTTCGTCGGGGTTGTTAATGTTTCTTGAATCAAAACTGGAAGAACCCCAGGCATTGATCTCGATCCCTAAATTTTGGGCATACCATTCTCTTGTTTCTTTTGGGTTTTCTGAGAAAAAGAAAATGCCGCCAATGCCTGTTACTTTTGGGCTTGTATCTGTAGTTATCTTGTCTGGTTGAGGTGTTTTATTTTCCATAGGGTTGTGTTTAAGTATATCAATAAAGATAGTATGTTTAAGTGCGTTTACAAAAACGAAAACAAAAATTCTTCCTATAAAAAGAGCCGCTATTGCGGCTCTTTGTCGTTATCGTTTAAAAGGAGATGGTTGTCCTTGTTGCATTGGCGGCGCTTGTTGAGGCGCTTGCGGTTGTGCAGGTTGTCCCGCAGCCGGAACTACAATAATAGTTGCCAAACCTGCTTTAGCCTGCGCATGATCCGGTTTTAATTTCAAGCATTGCTCCCAGTAATATTTTGCTTTATCATATTGTTTGTTTTGATAGTAAGCACCTCCTAAATTATAAAACCCTTCAGGGTTTAATTTATCCAGAATAATAGTTTTTCTTAATTCATAGATGGCGCTATCTAATTGACCACGTTGCGCTTTTTGATAACCACGGTTTAACAGGTCATTGTAAAACACGATGTAGTAGTTTTTCAAATACGGGTTGTTAGGGTATAAGAATTCTGCCTGTTTCCAATAGAACAATGCATCTCTGTCTCTGTGTAACTTGTAACTACCAAGGCCTAAGTTTAGGTATCCGTTTACGTAACGAGGGTGCAACTCAATCGCATGTTTTAAATATTTGATCCCTTTTTCCAACGATTCTTCGCGTTTGGCTACAAAGTTCTTGGTGTCGGATAAATCAATATAACGTGCTCCGGCATTTCCTAATACCAATACAGAGTTTGGAACCGTTTCCACATCTTTCAAGAACAAGGTGATGTCGTTTTTCCAATCCCAGTTACGTTCCCAGGTTTTGCATCCGTAAAGGAATGTCATAATTCCTAATAATGTAAACAAACCGACGCGTTTTACATTGAGGCTCATAGAGTCTGGTAATTTCTCAAAGCCTTTTAAAATGAGCCAGGCAAGCGCAATAACAAAACCAATAGTTGAGTGGAACAATAAACGTTCACCCATGGTTGCTCCAATGTCCATTAAGATATTGCCAATCATTAATAGGAAGGCAAAATATACGGCGATCGCGAAACCTAAAACGTGTTTTTTTAAGATCAATTTAAAGCCTACATATAATAAGCCTAAATGGAGTGCTAAAGACACCAGTGTATCCCAGCTGGCAAAGGTTCTGAACTGTATCGTATTAAAAGAGTAATCAGAAGATAATGGATGCGGCCACCAGCAAAGATTGAAGTATTTTAATAATACATATACTTTGGTAGCCCATTGTTCTTGTTGAGTAGCTAATAAATACGGATTATTCAGGATCTCGGTATCAGGTACGCCCGGTTTTAGTTTTACCGCTACCAAACGCATTCCTAAATAGAACAACATGATAAAGAAATGCCAGCTCATTAAGGTACCGAAATCTTTTTTCTTATTGGATCCCAATAAAAATATGCCAACAATTAAATACACAATTGGGAATAACCAAAACGAAGAGGTGGCTTTTTGTCCGGGTTGAATATGCATATCCGAGTTTCTTTTCACCAGTAGCATAAATACTGCGCAGGCAAAAAAGGTTCCGAATACATAAAGGCTTTGTTTAAATTCTTTGGATTGAAAGAATGTTTTTGGATCGAAATCAATTTCATCAAATACATAAAAGGCAATAGGAATTAATACCACCAATACAACCGCATATTCTTTGGATAATAGGGCTAATAAGAAGTTAAAAGCTGCCCAGAACAAGGTCTTTGTCTTTTTATCCTGCATGTATTTGAAAGAAAAAAAGAAGGTAAGAGAAATGAAGATGAGAGAAAAGAGCTCATCACGACTTTTTACGTTGGCAATGGCTTCGGAATGGATAGGATGCATCAGGAAGATCAGGGCAGCTAAAAAGGCAAGGTCATGATTATCTTTAAAAATATAGTTTCTGAAAAACAGGAACAGCAACATCACCCCTATGATGAATGAAATAATATTTACGAAATGGCGAAGAGAAGCACCTTTTACCTGACAATCTACTTCATTGAATACACCATCGTCATTAATATCTTCTTCTACATCGTTTACTTTGTTGCCGTTGGTATCCCAGCAATTGGCAGGATACAATCCGTTCTTATAAGCTCCTATAAATTCCTGCTCAATCGCAAAACTCACTACTGATAAAGGTCTGTAACGCCCCCCTGCTAATTGATCAGTAGCATTCATCCGGCGATAAAAACTTTCATAGGCATCTTTGGTCATAATGTCCTTGATGCCTTTCATCCCTTTGATCACGTGATCATT
>JACQAK010000031.1 GCA_016194985.1 Bacteroidota bacterium | reverse complement strand
TACGGGTAAAGATGACTTTAACATCTTTTATATTTTCTTCGATTAACTTACCAAATTTTAAGGCTACAGCCAAAGCCACATCTTTTTCTTTGCAACTAACGCCGTTACATCCCGGATCCTTTCCTCCGTGCCCGGGGTCGATAACAATCACTTTTACTTTACGTTTAGGGTCATCCTTATGGATGTGAAACGAACAAAAAACAAATAGGATGAGTGCCTGAAACAGCACTAACGCAAAGAACATTTTATATTTTTTTGTCAGCATATCAGCAAAAAATAACTACCAATTAATCAAGTAATTGTTAGCTTTGTAAGTTTAGGTAAATTTAGTCGCGAGTCTCTATTAATACAGTTAAACATATATTTTTTTTACTCTTATTATTGTTAATAAGTACAAGGCATGCTTTTGCCCAAACTGACCTGAAATCGAAGCCCACCAAAGTTTCTAATCCTGCCCGTAAAGATTCTACTGCCATTTTACCGGTTACGCAAGCTCCAATTCCCACAGATACTATCCAAACAGTAAAAGTTGACTCGTTGAAAGATGATGAAGATGATGAACCCCTGGAGCATCCTATTGTTTATAACGCACGTGATTCGATAAGATACGAAACCAAAGGCCAAAAAGTGTTTTTATTTGGTGATGCTTTTGTTCAGTATGAGGATATGAGCCTGAAATCAGAATTCATCGAGATCGATAATGAGAAAAATACCATTACAGCTTATGGGAAAACGGATAGTTTAGGAAAGCAATCCGGTAATCCTAACATGAAATTAGAAGGGCAGGAATCCAGTGCCCGAAAGATCATCTACAATGTCAAAACGAGAAAAGGTAAGATCTACGATATTATGACAAAGGAGGGGGATTTGTTATTAATGGGCAGTGAAGTCAAAAAAGACAGCAATAATGTGGTTTACATGAAAAATTTAAAATGTATTCCCTGCGAATTTGAAGACTCCCGCACTATTTTTAAAGCCAAGAAAGCCAAAATCATTCCGGATGATAAAATTGTAACCGGCCCGATGTATCTGGAAATTGGCGGTGTGCCTACCCCACTTGGTTTGCCTTTTGGTTTTTTTCCGAACACTAAAAAAAGACATTCGGGTCTTTTGATCCCATTTTATGGTAATAGCGATGCCCTTGGATTTTATTTAAAAGATGGTGGTTTTTACTGGGGTATAAGTGATCAAACCGATATGATCATTCGTGGAGATATATACAGCAATGGCAGCTGGGGCTTAAGAACTACCAACAATTATAATGTAAATTATAAATTCAATGGTTCATTAGCATTAGGATTCTCTGAATTCAGAAACGGGGAAAAAGAAATTCCGACCTCCTATTCCAAGCAACGTGATATTTCTATCAACTGGCGTCATACTCAGGATCAAAAGAATAATCCTACCATTCGTTTTAGTAGTGATGTAAATATCAGAACATCCAAATACAATAAGTACAATGCTCAAAATACCGGACAGTATTTAACCAATACCTTTCAATCCAACATTAACTTCTCAAAAACCTTTAAAATAGGGACTTTAGGAGTGAATGCCCGTCATGATCAGAATACTCAAACCAGAATCATGAATATCTCGTTTCCGGAATTAACGTTTAACGTGAATCGTTTTTACCCATTCAAAAATGAAAACCGGATCAAGCAAAATCCCATTGATAAGATTGGTATCAGCTATTTATTTGAAGCAAGAAATACATTATCGGGCAGAGATACTACCATTTTTAAGGGCAATATTGGAGATAGTTTAAAATACGGATTCAGACATACCTTACCTATCTCCACCAATATTACATTACTGAAATATTTTACACTAACTCCGGCTCTGAATTTAAGTGCGGTGATGTATACCAAAACAACCCGCAAAACATTGGATGAATCAACCAACAGAATGATCAGAACAACCGACCAGAATTTTAAAACCGGTTACGATGCTAATTTTAATACGTCTTTATCCACCAAATTATTTATGGATTATATCTTTAAAGGCAAACGATTAAAACAAATCAGGCATTTATTAATCCCGAGTTTAGCTTATACCTATCGCCCCGATTTTGGACAAGAACAATATGGATATTGGAAAGACGTGATCAGCGATACTACTTACCGATACAAAACCAAATACTCCATCTTTGAGAACAGTTTATTTGGAGGGCCAGCTCAAGGAACACAAAACAGTTTGAGTGTTAATTTAAACAATAACCTGGAAGCTAAAATGCGTAAAAAAACAGACACCGGTTTTGTTTTTAATAAAGTGACTCTGCTTCAAAATTTGAGTTTTAGCGGTGCCTATAATTTTGCGGCCGATAGTTTTAAAATGAGTAATATTTCCATGACGGGAAGAACGAAGATATGGAAGTATTTCGATCTGGTATTTGGGTCAACCTTTGATCCTTATTATACTACCATTGTAACCAATACTCTTACAAATACAGAAAGTGCCTACAGAACCCGACAGTTTTTAATAAACGAAAACGGACGTGTAGTTGATTTTAAATCGGGCAATATTGCCATTAATGCGTCTTTCAGCTCTAATTCCATCACTTCCAGAGCTAAGAAACCTGATTTGACTAATGGCGCCGAAAATGGTGCTACGAGTACCAATACGGCACAGGCACAGGAAAGATTGCCATGGAATCTGAATGTATATTATAATGTTACTTATACCAAGATCTTAAATAAAGTGACGGATATTCAAACTCTTAATTTTAGCGGAGATGTGAGTATTACCAAATACTGGAAACTGGGCTTAACAAGTGGTTACGATTTTACCAACAGAAATTTAAGTTATACCAGTGTGAACGTACAAAGAGATTTACGTTGCTGGCAGGCACGTATCGACTGGGTGCCATTTGGATTCAGAAAGAGTTATAGCTTAACCATCAATTTAAAAACGAGCATGTTGAGCGATATTAAAATACCTCGTCAACGACAATGGTATGATAATTTCTAAAGGTTAGTCTGGTGTATTTCTCTCAATTGTTTTTTCAGAACCTGGTATAATTCAGGAGCTTTTTGAGTTCCTATTCTATAGGTGAATCCTGATCGGTCTTTTATTTCCACAAACTCATTGCCACTGGTAAAAAAACGAATGATCCCTCTGCTATGCAAATTATATACAGCTCTTCGGAAAATATGTTTTTTATAACGGCTCTTTCGAATGTGTGTAATAGTATCCAGATTTATCTTTACCCGGCGGGCTGTCCAAAAACCATCAATAACAATATATTCGGCAAACACCTTGGTATGCGTATGCAAAATAAATGTGAGCATAACGGAAAACAACATGATTAATAATCCCAATAAGAAAAATATTTTTCCGGAATTAGGAATATCCAGAGCCGGATAATAACCAATTCGGAAAATAGCTATCTGAACGGGTTTTGGATTCTCGCTCCAATAATATCCTACAAAACAAAATAAAGCAATAATGGTACGCCAGATCATACTAAGGCGGTTATGTCCCATGTATTGTTTTTCGTCAAATATTTGTTTGTCTGCCAGCAACCTTATTTTTTAAAGTGTTATATCCAAATGATGTTAACGTTAAACGTTTATTACTTCAAACGGAGTTGAGAAAGGTTCTTATAATCTCTGCCTAGTTCTCGACTCCGCACGAACTGACAGATATTTTAATTTTGTTCTTCTATATATTGTTTTTTAGTTATTCAAATTTACAAAAAATAGTTCAACTCTCCATTAGTTTTGTTTTTGCATCATGATAAACAACTCTCTATTTTGTCGTGGTTTTATAGAATTATAGCAGGGCTCCATGATCTTAATATGGAAGCTTGATGAAAACAGATCTTCATACTCCTGTTTATTGCCTCCAAAAGGTGGTTTATTGTCATTTAGTACATCATTAAAAAGTACACCCACTAGTTTTCCGTTTGGTTTTAGTAACTGATACATGTGTTGAACATAACGTGCTCTTAATGACGGATGAAGGGCGCAAAAAAAAGTTTGCTCTAAAATTAAATCATATTGCCCCTGATGCTCAAAAAAATCCTGATGAATTAATTGATTTTCAGGAAAATCAGGGACCCGTTTTTTAATGTTTTGTAAGGGTGTTTCTGCAAAATCCAACACGTTCACGTCTTGAAATCCTTTGTGAAATAAGAACTCTGCTTCGTAAGCATTACCTGCTCCAGGTATTAAAATAGTTAAATTTTTATGATGTAATTGTTCAATATATGTTTTTAATGGCAATGATACTTCGCCCACATCCCAACCAAAGTCATTAGTTTCGTATCTGTTATTCCAATAGTTATCCGTTAGATTGTTCATCGTATTTTTTTTATAAAATTATGATTTAATTTGCTAACTTTCTATTTTCATAAATCAAGTTGCTTAAACACCCTGTCATAGCTTTTTTTAAACTGATTCGCATCGAGAATCTGTTCATTATTGCCGTTACGCAATTATGTATCAAGTATTTGGTTTTTGCTCCTTTAAATGAGTTCTCAAAATTTACACCAGCTTTATTTTCTATTTCGTTAGTAAGTACATTATTAATTGCTGCTGCGGGTTATATCATTAATGATTATTTTGATGTTAAAACAGATAAAATCAATCGTCCGGAAACAGTGGTTATTGATGTGATCATTAAACGTCGCTGGGCCATGATCCTGCACATCATCTTTAATGCTATTGGTTTATTATTGGGGTTTTATTTAGCATTGAAGTGCCATAGTCTGAAATTATTGATGTTTCAGATACTAAGTATTTTATTATTATGGTTTTATTCAACACACTTTAAAAAGCAATTGCTGGTAGGAAATATTGTTGTATCGTTGCTTACAGCCACTATTCCTATTATGCCTATGATTTATGATTATTATTTAACCGGAGATATTGATCCGTTTACATCATTTATGATTGGTGACTTCTTAAAAACACTGGCCATCATTGTATGCGGTTATTCTGCCTTTGCTTTTTTAACTTCTTTTGCACGCGAGGTTATCAAAGATATGGAAGATTATCAGGGTGATATACAAACTGGTTGTAAAACCATGCCCATTGTTTGGGGAATGATCACGAGTAAAGTAGTGACCTTTTTTGTGATCCTTATTACCATTGGGTTATTATTGTTAGCGGGGTTTAAATTTTATAAAGAGCATCAGTATATTGCCGTGTATTATATTGCGGGCTTAGTTATCTTACCGCTTTGTATACTAATACTTATGACCATACGTGCCAAAACAAGCAAGGATTTTAAAATGGCAAGCTTATTGCTTAAATTTACAATGCTATTTGGCATAGCATTTACTTTTATTATCAAATACTTATATGAATAGTGTAGAACAACATATCAAAGAATTTCCTTATCAAATTATTTTAGGATCAAACTCTCCTCGTCGTCAGGAATTATTAAAAAGTTTAGGGTTTGACTTTTTAAATAAACCCATTAATGCGGATGAAAGTTATCCGGTTGATTTATTGGCTGAAGAAATTCCGTTGTATTTAGCCGAAAAAAAAGCAGATGCGTATGCGGATGATTTAAAAGAGGATGAAATATTAATTACGGCAGACACGATCGTTTGGTGCGATGGTAAAGCCTTTAATAAGCCTGCCAATTTTGTGGAAGGTAAAAAAATGCTGGAAAGTTTGAGTGGAAAAATGCACGAAGTATTTACCGGTGTATGCTTAAAAAGTGGCAACAAACAAACCACCTTTTTTGATGTGAGTAAAGTCTATTTTAAAAAACTGAAACCTGAAGAAATAGAATACTATTTAACCAATTACAGCCCTTATGATAAAGCCGGAGGATACGGTGTTCAGGATTGGTTAGGTTATATTGGCATAGATAAGATAGAGGGCAGTTTCTATAATGTGATGGGCTTACCTGTGAAAGAATTATATGAGGAGCTGATCAAATTCTAATCAGTTATCAAATCTATAGTAATAAATAGTTGTTAAAAAGGGCAAATCAGTTATTTTTGATTTGCCCTTTTCATTTAGTATTTATCCAACTTCCCTTATGCTATCAGATAGACAATACTAAATATTTTGAAGCGCTCCAGAATTTTTCGGGATTTGTGATTACCAGATTGGTAATAGTTTTATCTACCTTATCCAATCGATACGAATCTGAAGGATGTGTCGTTATCAGTTTAGCTTCTTTGCTATTCACCGGAATAACGGTTACCTGAGTGTAGTCGATTTTAGTAAATTTACTGTTATCCGGATTTTCAGTCAATTTAGCGGTTCGTCCCATTCCTAAGACTCCTCCTTCTTTATCAATCAATTTTGATTTTTTCAGTTCCTTTGAATGTCCAACAACATAATAGGCTGTATGCAATTCGGTGTTTTTTTCATTAATGATCCTCGATTGTGAACTATTTTGATTAGATAGCGTATCCAAAGATGTTTGTAATTGAGCCACCTGTCCGTTCAATGAATTTAAGCGTTCATTTAACTCTGCTAATTCAGCATATTTTTGAGTCAGTTGATTATTTAAAAGCTCAATGGTTTTTTGAAGTTTAGCATTTTTAGTGCTCGAACGATTCAGCTTACGGGTTAGATCCTTTAGTTTTTGAGTGTTTTGATCCATTAATTCGTTAATAGCTTTTATCTCGCTATTAATACGGTCTTTTTGACTGGATTTGATATCTCCCTTGTCTGAATGACTCATAATAATACCCTGCTTACTGGTAACGGTATTTAAATTACTTTCTACATCATTAAATGAACTAATAAATTCATCCACCGAACTATCCCGCTCGTCAATTACGGACAACAGAGAATCTCTCTGGCGGATAACGGTTTCATCTGTCATTGGATTTTTGCAGCCCACCAGCATTAATAATGAAGCTGAAGCTATAAGCATGTAATTTTTCATAATAATACGTTTTAAGATTTTTTCTGATGTAAAATTAAAATGCAGAAAAGCTCTAAACGGGAGTTTTCGGTAGACGCCAATTTAAAATAGCCAAAAAGTGGAATTTTGAGATTGGGATTTATAAAAAAACGGATCTTAAATGAATTTTAATCGGTTAATTACAGGTTTTTATTGCATTATTCGTTTAGAGAACTTACATTTACGCCCACAAATCAGGAGAGGTGTCAGAGTGGTCGAACGAGCAAGCCTGGAAAGTTTGTATACGGGAAACTGTATCGCGGGTTCGAATCCCGCCCTCTCCGCTGGAAGGGACTTGCAACTTAAAAAAGGGGCAAGTCCCTTTTTCATTTTAGCTAAATCGCCCGTGTGTCGGGCGATTTCAGCTATAATAAAATTAATGTCAGGGGTTCGAAATACCTCGTTTTTCTTGTCATATACCAAACCAGACGGGAATATCAGTTTTTGCAATCTTTCCTTTAGTGATACCGTTCCTTCTTGCCACAGTTTACGCAGGTTTCGGCATAAAATTGATGTTTCATTTAGCATCTCTTTTAGGTTCGAAATGGAAACCGCAGAATCGTCCATTTCCTTTTGAATCTTATTGAACTCAAT
>JACQAK010000030.1 GCA_016194985.1 Bacteroidota bacterium | reverse complement strand
ACAATTACCGAACAATGTATGAAGTTAAGTCCGCACAAAATGATTCGGCTTCAGCATTAGAATACTTGAAATTAGGACGAACTCAGTTTCCTAATGATATTTATCTGATGAATGAAGAAACCAATGTCTTTATTCAAAAAGGGCAACAGGATAAGGCTCTGGCTAATCTGCAAATCGCTGTTGAAAAAGAACCTAACAATGCTATTTTGCAATATGTTATCGGAAATGTATACGACAATTTGGCTAACCCAAAAGGTAAATCCGGAAAAGACACCACAAAACCGGCCGATTATGAAAATTTAGTGGTAAAAGCATCCGAACATTATCAAAAAGCAGTGGATTTGAAGCCATCTAATCAGGATAGTTATTTTAACAGTTTATATAATTTAGGGGCGCTCTATAATAATTATGGCAATACTTTATACACTAAATCAATGGAAAAGGCTACCATAACTGATTTGGCTAAAAAACAAAAAGAATATGAGGTAAAAAGTATGGAATACTACAAAAAAGCCATTCCTTATTTGGAACAGGCATTGGCGGTTAAATCAAACGACCAAACAACCATGTCGGCTTTAAGAACTCTTTATTATAAGACAGGTAATGAAGCCAAAGGCAAAGAAATGAACGATAAAATAAAGGGGTTGAAATAAGCTCACTTAATAATTTAACAAAAAGGCTGCATAAGATCATTTATGCGGCCTTTTTTGGCATTTTACCGCTCATAACATTCCTGCTTTTTTGCCAAAAAAATACCTTTTTTAAATCACATATTTAGTTAAATTTGCTCTCCTTAAAAATAAAACATGACTCGTACTATTTATACATTTTGCTTACTATTTGTTTCCCTTTTGGGTTTCTCCCAATATGCAACCATCAGAGGGTTTGTTTATAACAAATCTAATGGAGAGCCCGTTGCTTTCTCTAACGTTTACTTAAAAGGTACAACTAATGGAGCTTCTTCTGATATGAATGGGTATTTTTCAATTAACAAAATTACTCCGGGTTCTTACACCTTATTGGTTACAAACCTCGAATTTGATACTATTTCCGAAAAAATTACAGTGAAGGCCGGAGATATCATCAATAAAAAATTCTTTACCGAAAAGGGCGGAATTGTGCTGAATTCGGTGGATGTTACAGCAGATCAAATCGAAAAAATTGAGACACCCAATGTAGCTGTTCAAAAAATTGATCCGGTAGCCATTAATAAATTGCCAAGTGTTGGCGAGCCTGATTTAGCTCAATATTTACAGGTACTACCGGGGGTTGTTTTTACAGGGGATCAGGGAGGTCAACTGTATATCAGAGGAGGGTTACCAATTCAAAATAAAGTGTTGTTGGATGGAATGGTAATCTATAACCCGTTTCACTCTATCGGTTTATTCTCGGTATTTGATAATGATATTATGAGAAGTGCTGATGTATACAGTGCAGGTTTTGGTGCAGAGTATGGTGGAAGAACATCGTCTATTATGGATATCACTACTCGTGACGGTAATAAAAAACATTTGTCCGGTAAGGTTTCAGCTTCAACATTTGGTGCTAAATTAACTCTGGAAGGACCATTAAAAAAACTCAAGGAAGACGGTAAAGGAAGCTCTTCATTCTTATTGTCAGGAAAGACTTCTTATTTACCTCAAACCTCTAAAACATTGTATCCGTATGCCAATAAAAATAATAGCGATGGGTTACCTTTTTATTACACTGATTTGTATGGTAAAATATCGTTTAACGGAAATAATGGAAGTAAAGTAAATTTATTTGGTTATAACTTTAATGATAAAGTTGTTTATAAGGATCTGGCTAAATTTAACTGGACATCTTTTGGTGGAGGAAGTAACTTTATCCTGATCCCTCAAAACTCAACTTTATTAATTGAAGGTAATTTTGCTTATTCACAATACAAGATCAATTACCAGGGTTCAACAGAAACCGACACAAAATCGAGTTCTGTTGGTGGGTTTAACGGAGGATTCAACTTCCTGAAGTACTTTGGACGTAACGAGTTAAAATACGGATTCGAATTAGTGGGAACAAATACAACGTACGATCTGCAAAATCCTAATCTGGCTAAAATTTCTTACGCTAAAAACTCTTTGGAATTGGGAGCCCATATGAAATTCAGATGGTTGGATAAAAAGAAATGGATCGTATTAGAGCCTAGTTTCCGTTTGCAATATTACGCATCGTTCAACAATCTTTCTCCTGAACCACGTTTACAAGGGAAAGTTAACTTTACTAAAAAAATCCGATTCAAGTTTGCAGGAGGGTTATATAGCCAAAGTTTAATGAGTGCCAGCTCCGACAGAGATGTGGTGAATCTGTTTTATGGATTTATTAATGGACCTGAAAATTTACCGACTGAGTATAAAGACAAAAACAATAATACAGTTCAAACCAAAGGCGTTATTCAAAAAGCACGTCACGTTGTTGCCGGATTTGAAATTGATGTCTTGAAAAATCTCGAAATTCAAATTGAAGGATACCAGAAATACTTCACCCAAATGGCCAGTGTAAACAGAGATAAACTATTTGATGACACCGAAGAAAATGCTGATAAACCGGATGGACAGAAAAAAGATTTCATTATGGAGCAGGGGCAGGCAACAGGTTTGGATTTTACAGCTAAGTACGAGAAAAAACGCTTCTATTTCTGGGCAGTATACTCTTTAACATTTAATAAACGTTACACCGGAAATACAGCCAATGGCGATGTATATGAGTATGCACCTATTTATGACAGAAGACACAATGTAAATTTAGTAGGTACATATACATTTGGTAAAAAACGTAACTTAGATTTAAGCATCCGTTGGAATTTTGGTTCAGGATTCCCTTTTACACCAACTCAGGGATACTATCCTCAGGTTGATTTTAATAATCAGTTTACTACTAATTACTCAACTGCTAATGCAAGTTTGGGTTATGTGCCGGGAGACTATAACTCACGCCGTTTACCGGATTATCATCGTATGGATATTAGTTTGAAATGGATGTATAATATCAGCGAAAGAACTAAATTAGAAGTAAATGTTGGAGCTACCAATGTTTATAATCGTGAAAACATCTTTTACTACGATCGCGTAAAAAACAAACGTGTAAACCAATTGCCGATCTTACCTAACGTAAACATCAGCTTTAAATTTTAAATTTTTTTTGTACCTTTTAGTGCAATTAATTAAAGAGATGGCTTTTAAGATCTATACAAAAACAGGAGATAAAGGACAAACCTCTTTAATAGGAGGAACACGTGTTCCAAAATTTGATATCCGTATCGAAGCTTATGGAACAGTAGATGAATTGAACTCTCATATAGGATTGATCAGAGATCAGGAGATCGATGAGCATTCCAAAACGATTTTAATTGAAATTCAGGATAGACTATTTACTATTGGTTCTTTACTGGCAGCTGATCCGGAAAAAAACAAAATGGTGCTTCCGCAAATTTCAAATACCGATATTGAATTACTGGAAAAGGAAATTGATGCAATGAACGAGCATTTACCGGAAATGAAATTCTTTGTATTGCCGGGTGGTCACACCACCATATCGTTTTGCCATGTGGCAAGATGTGTATGCAGACGAGCAGAGCGTTGCGTATTGAGGTTAAATGAAGAACAAGCGGTTAATGAATTGATTTACCAATATTTAAATCGCTTATCGGATTATTTATTTGTATTGTCCCGTAAATTTACTCAGGATCTGAAAGCTCCTGAAACACCCTGGAAACCGTTGGGAATAGAAGTATTAGATGTAAAAGAAGGTTCCTGTCAATTAAAAATGACCATTCGTAAAGATATGCTGAACGGATTTGGAATTGCACATGGAGGAATTACTTATTCTTTTGCAGATAGTGCTTTGGCATTTGCCTCTAACTCTCATGGTCGAAAAGCCGTGTCGGTTGAAACGTCTATTTCACACACAGAACCTCTCCATGAAAATGATGAAATTGTAGCTCATGTTGTTGAAGAAAAATGTTCAAATAAAATAGGCATCTATACAATTAAAATTACTAAAGCCAACGATGATCTGGTAGTAGCTTTATTTAAAGGAACTGTTTATCGTACTTCACAAAATTGGTTAAATCCATCGGCTGATTAAACTCTAGTACACTTATTGAGTCTCATAGATAAAATCCAAAACTTTTTATTATGAAAACTGTAAAAACAATAGTTCTTTTAGTAGGCATTATTTTACTGGGAACCTTCAATGGTATGGCCCAAAGAGGAAGAGGAAACCACCATCCCAATGGAAATGCCAGAGTCGTTAGAGGTAATCATGCCGAACGGAAAATGAGACCCGCAAGAGTGATTATCAGAAGTCCTTACCGTCCGGCTAAAATGGTTGTATATTACCCTCACTGGCGGCCCAATTATGGGTATCATCGCCGTTGGGTGTATTTTCCAAGGTATAATTTTTATTGGGACAACTGGCGTCAGGGGTATTATTACATGAATGGACCAACCTGGGTATTTAATGCAACACCTCCTCCGGTTATTGTAAATGTTAATCTTGAAAAAGAAACAAATTATGAGCTTAATGAAAGTCAGGATGACGTGGATGATGTATACAGAACAAATCCAGCCGATGTTAAAGAATTAAAAACAGATACTGTTAAATAGTTGATTATTAATAGCATATCTTGTTTACTGGCCTGTTTATTTTATTTTGATAGTAAACAAAAATAGTTTATATTTGCACTCCACTTTTTAGCCGCTGGTTGCACGGTGCAGCGAATGCTAAAAATGATAAATATTTAAAATAAGAAACAATGAGTTTATTATTAGATTACGTAAAAAAACAATTAAGCACAGAAGTTGCTCATCCTAAATTTAAAGCCGGTGATACTATTACTGTTCACTACAAAATTAAAGAGGGTGAAAAAGAGCGTATCCAGCAGTTTTCAGGTGTTGTTATTCAACGCAAAAATGAGCCTGCAACAGCATCTTTCACAGTTCGTAAAATTTCAAATGGAGTAGGTGTAGAGCGTATTTTCCCTGTAGCATCTCCATTCATTGATAAAATTGAATTAAATAAAGTTGGTATCGTTCGTAGAGCAAAAATCTACTATATCCGTACTCGTACAGGTAAAGCAGCTCGTATCCGCGAAAAAATCCAAAGAAACGCTGATAAATAGTAGTATTTATCACAATATACTAAAAAAGCCTCTTGATATATTAAGAGGCTTTTTTTATGGTGCAAGGTCATGTTGAATTTATTTCAATATCTCTAAAAGTGTTGGATCCTGAGATTCTGAAACAAGTTTAGAAGAACATTTTTAATTCTTAACTCTGATGGATTAAAATAATACAGGTTTATTATCGGGGTGTTTCCGCCTGATGGCGGGATATGCCCTAAATGGTTTAATAAAAACGATTAAAATAAACCTACATTATTCTACAACAATCCCTTCTTAAATAATATTCACTTCCCTTTCGAGTTCCACGCCAAATTTTGCTTTTACTGTTTGAAGAACATGAGTTGAAAGGTCATAAATCTCATTACCCGAAGCATTCCCGTAATTTACCAATACCAGAGCCTGTAGTTTGTGCACTGCGGCATCACCCACACGATAGCCTTTTAATCCGCTTTGTTCAATTAACCAACCCGCCGCTAATTTATAATTAGAATTCTCCAATGGATAAGCAACCAGATTAGGAAATTCGTCTTTTAGATGATGATAAATGGCAGAAGACACTTCCGGATTTTTGAAGAAACTTCCGGCATTACCAATCTCTTTAGGATTAGGCAATTTACTGCTGCGGATATTGATAACAGCCTGCGAGATTGCCTTAATATTCAATTCAGAAATATTCATCGCCTCCAGTTCCTGTTTAATAGCGCCATATTCGATATGAAAAGCCGGATGTTTGGATAACTGAAAAGTAACAGAGGTAATGATGAATTGATTTTTATAGTGATGTTTGAATACACTTTCTCTATAGCCAAATTCGCACTCTGATTTGGAAAATGTTTTTAATTGACCGGTAGTGGCATGGATCGCTTCTAATTCATAAAACGTATCTTTTATTTCTACTCCATAAGCACCAATGTTTTGCATAGGACTGGCACCGGTACATCCAGGTATCAAAGACAGATTTTCCAATCCTCCGTAATTTTTATCGATGCACCACATGACAAACTCATGCCATACTTCGCCGGCAGCGCATTTCACAAAAACAGTATCGTTGGTTTCTTTTACAATTTTAATTCCTTTTAGGGCATTTTTAATGACCAATGCCTCTACATTTTTGGTGAGTAACATATTACTGCCTCCTCCCAAAATTAACCGGTTATTGTTTTGATACTCCTTACTTTGTAGTAATTCAAGAATGTTTTCGGGACTTTGAACAGTTGTGAAATATTTAGCAAAAGCATCGATGCCAAATGTATTATAGGGTTTAAGAGAGATATTGGATGAAATAGTCATAGCTTAAAATTAAAAAAAGCCTCACTGGGAGGCTTTTATTTTTTTAGTACTTTTTAATAGTGTATTGTTTGCAATTCGCTATTAACAAAATTCGTCGTAAACCATTTTTAAATGTTCCGAGATCATGGCTGCTGTTCTGCCTTGACGACAAGCTCCTGCAGCGCAACCGCAGACTGAGTTCACAACCATTAAAACAGTTCCTTCGCTTTTCAACGCTGTTTCAACGCTGTCGGGTGTTCTTAAATCTTCGAAGCCTACAGCAGTTAATTCTGCTTTCATAGGCGTAACTAGTGCTTCTGGGTACATATCTTTTTTACTTTTTAGTGATACATTAAATTAATAGTTTACAAATGTAACTATCATTTACCGAGAATTACTACTAAATTTTGCTAAATATTAACTAAACCGACGTGGGAGTAATAAATCTTAATTATGAGTTAATTTATAGTAGTTCTCACTGGCCATTAATGATTTTACCTTTCGGTTTACTGCTAAAACAGCCACCGGATAATCGGTTAATTCCTGCTTGGTAGCCATTGTATTTTGGGCAAGTTCTATCTGTAATTCAAAGGGATCTTCCATTAATTCACGTAAGCCGGAAGGGATTTTGGTATCCACAATAACCAATTTATCGGGATAATTCGATTTTTTAAACACAAGTGAGTATAACTTATTGCTTTCCAACGAAAGCGCAATAGCTCTTGCTTTTTTACTATAAATAGAGTCTTTTAACACACCGTCAGAATAGATAACAATCGCGTAATTATCAGTGTTTTTATCATCTACCAACGCTGCAGCATTTATTTCAACAATTTTTATTTGGGAAATGGCACAAAGCGAGAACATAAACAAAGAAACGAAGAGCATTGCTTTTTGTACTGTTGTTTTCATAGTATTTGATTAAAAGGTTAATAATTCCCTAAAAGTGTTGGAACAGGAGACCATTTAAAACTGAATTACTTTTTGTAGAAATTCGGTTTCTTACATCCTTATACTATAAATCAGGCGATAAGGTTGCAGAAAATGACGATAAATTTAAAATTTTAACCTGGCCTGCAGCTTTAATTCTGTTTTATGATTACTGTCTATTTCATTTAAACTTCCCGGAGATTGTACATTTTGGTTGTCGTAAATGGTTTGGGCCAAACGAACCCAGATTTCCAATTTCCGGGTAATATCCCAGTTTATTATGAGATATGCTCTCTGTCCTTTGTAATATAAAGCAGGCACAGAGTAGCCATACAGTACATCGTTTTCGTAAGCATATACTCTGCTATCATAACTTTTGGTATCAAATACAGCGTAACGCGCTGTAAAAGTAACAGGGAATTTTAATTTTTTGTAAACCAGATCCTGCGCCAATAAAACACCGTTTTCGTCAGGATCCTGCACTTTATCAATATGTGTGTATTCGATCCGGGATTTCAGTTTAATGTCGGGGGTAAGTTGAATGGATACATTATAACGATAATTGTATTGGGCATAAGAAATCATATAATCGTAGGGATTATCCAGGTCGCTGTTTTCAAACCTGGTTCGATGCCTGAATCTTATATACATGTCTGTTTTTTTATTGGGGGTATAATTTAATTGAGCAAAAATATCTTTGCCATTTGTAGGGGCACTTTTGCCATATTGAAGCCAGGCAAATTGATATTGGTCTAAATAGACGGAGAGTGTTAAGGCTTTGAACAGGCGGGCTTCCATGCCTATGTATAAACTTTTTTCATTTTGAGGGAGGGTGTTTTCGGAAATCGCATTACCGTAAAGGTTCTGGAAGTTTCTATCAAAATGCCTGTAATGAGCCGAAAATGTGAGCTTTGGGTCGAGGGCAATAATTACCCCCTGACAAAAAGCCTTGCCGCCATTGGCACTCATGGCGTATTCGCCAAACAGATTAGCATTTTTAAATACGTAATTATAATCCATACCACCCACCACATTACTTTTTCCCTGAAAATCGAATTGATTATAAATGGTTGGGGTTTTTATTAAGGGTACATTTAAGTTCATATATTGTCCGGTAGCACCAATATGCAAACTTTTGTAATTGTAGGCAGCGTTTCCTCCAAAAAGGGTTTGTGTGATGGTTCTTTTGTCGTTGAGTAAAGCGTTGGTGTTATGTAATCCTCCCAGTTCCAAACTGCTTACGCCAACAATATCTATTTCGCCGTTACTTAATGTATCATTTACCGAGGCATTAGCATCTAACTTTTTATAGGATACCAAGCCTGTCAGTTCAAATCGCCTGATACGAATTGTTCCGGCAGTTCCTCTAAAAAAACGATTTTCATCAAAAGAACGATAGGGTTTGATACCAACTCCAAATCGCTTCACATTCATTGGTGAGGCTGATTTACCAAATGCAAAGCCCTGCCAGATGGTTAATCCTTGCCCGAAGGTTGCCTGATAATCGCCGATGACAAAGGTTTTAACAGCTTTAATATTTCGAATAGCAAGGTGACCTGTATAAAAATCAAACCCTTGTTTTTGAGTTCCCTTAAAAAACTCTTCGCCCGGATCTTTTTCGCCGGCAATAGCAAATGATACATTATTGTTGTATTGAAATGTATATCGCGCAAAATAACGATCAGGATTTCCTAAATAATAGGAATTTGGTTTTTTGATTTTGATGAGGCTATCCGGTGTAAAGTACCCGGCTTGTTTTTCCAGAATTCTTTGAAACCTTGTCACTACTTCATGTTTCCCGTCCTTGAACATTTCTTTTATGGTGAAGTGAGCCGAATTAAAATAATCACTCACATACACAAACGGAAGTATTTTTCGGATCGTTGCTAAATCAAATCCATCGATACTTTGTAATTCGTATATGGTTATGAGGTTCCCGTTTTTGTCGAGATGTTTGAACAGGTTGTTGATCTGAATATCGTTAAGTAATTGTAGCTCTTCCAGTTCTTCAGGTTTAGTATGATTTAAGTTTACAGGATGTGTTTTATAATAATGCCAGTTGTCAGTAAGGCTTGATAAATCACCGTCTTCACTTTGTAGTTGCTCTGAAAGTAATTCTATATTTTGATTGATTTGTTCATCTACCTGTTCGTTATTTTTAATGTTCATACTATCGCTTTGAGCATAAGCAGGTTTCATGCAATAGCACATCAACACCATGGTTAATATGTAATAAAGCGTTTTGATGAATTATAATTTTTCTGATGATTCTGATATCTCCGTTTTAGATTTCTCTTTTCCAAAAGCATAGCTTAACCCGATTTGAGGTGAAAAGCCCAATACGTTATGATATGCCGAAGTGAGGTCTATTTTTAATCCATTGTAATTGATGCCTATTCCAAAGGCTGCCTGTGTAGGAAAGGATGAAGCGCCTGCGCGTAAGTATATTAAGGAGGAAGGATTGTACTCGATTCCGGCTTTGACGTTAATATTTTGAGCGGATGTTTTTTCAGCTTCGGCCAGCAGGCAAACTTTTTTTGAAAACAGGTATTGTGCTCCAAATTTTATAATTGTAGGCACTTTCTCATGATTGTAATTGGTTATTTTGGCTCGGAAAGGATTGTAAATATGAGATGCTATCACCAACTGAGGCAGTACTTTGGCTGTTATACCGACAGAGCCTGTAAAAGTTTGTGCCTGACCATAAACATCTGCAATTTTGGTAGTTAAATAATCGATGCCAATGCCTGCTGATATTGTTTCCGTTAATTTCATTCCATAGCTTAAGGTCGTTTGCGATTCGCGATAGAGTTTATAGCCTAATGAAGAGTAGCATATACCGAAGGTTCCTTTTTTAATGGGGGCAGCCATGGCAAATCCGGATTGCGTTAGTTCTTTTATCAAAAAACGGTTTTCGTAAAAGGCGCCAATTTCTGTTTTTCTGACAAATCCAAGGCTTCCCTGATTATTACGGCTACTCCACACGTCTGATAAGCAGGAAGATGCATGGCCTAAAGAAGCAGAACGAACTCCAATGGGGCCATCTCCATTGGAAGCACTTAAGCCAGTTGATATTAAGAGTATGACTAATAAATACGGCCTCATTTATCAAAAATAAATGAATTTGTTTTTTTGTTTTAAAGGGATAAGGTTTTTAACTAAAAAATAACATTTCAATTGTTAAAGCCAAATGTTAAAATGAATTCAATTCTTTAAATCATGCTTCTAATATTGCTTAATATCAGTTCTTTAGGTAAATAATTATTATGTGTAATTAAATAAAACTTCTATATTTGAATTCATACCCGTGAATAGTATTTATGCAAAAAGTAATTTTATGTCTTTTATTATCATTCCTTGCTCAATTCGGGTATAGCCAGGGCAGTAAAAGTGCGTATCGGCAAAAATTCACCGAAGGAAATTACCTGATGCTCGAACAAAATTATGTTTTGGCATTGAAGCTATTTAAAGAAGCCTACTTAATAGATTCTTCATCGGCTAATATCAACTATAAACTGGGCTTATGTTATCTGCAATCTCCCTCCGAAAAGTATAAAGCGGTATATCATCTCGAAAAGGCTGTGCAAAATGTTACTCATAATTATTCTCCTGAAGATCCCAATGAAAAAAAAGCTTCTGATATGGCTTACTATTCATTAGGAGAAGCTTATCGCCTGAATTATAATTTCATTGCTTCTTACGTTTACTTTAAAAAATTTAAAGATATGGTAGGCAACAAAAATCAGGAGCTTACAGCCGATATCGATAATCAAATGCAGATGAATACCAATGCTCAGGAGTTTACTAAAGATACTGCTAAAGTTGTTGTAGTGAATTTAGGAGATAGTATTAATTCGCCTTATCCAGATTATAGTCCCGTAGTGTCGGCAGATGAATCGATGCTGATTTTTACATCCAGAAGGCCCGGAAGTACTGGTGGAAATAAAACAGATGATGATCAGTTTCTGGAAGACATTTATGTGAGCTATAAGAGATATGATGGAACCTGGAGTTCAGCTAAATCTATTGGAGCAAATATTAATACTGCCGGCAGTGAAGCTAATATTGGATTATCGCCTGATGGAAATCAATTGTTTGTATACAAGGATGTGAATGGTGGGGACATCTATTACAGTAATTTAGTAGGTGATACCTGGAGTAGTTTAACACCGTTAAGCTCTAATGTTAACTCTCCTGATTGGGAAACCCATGCGTCTATCTCTGTTGATGGTAGCACTTTGTATTTTGTGAGTAACCGAAAAGAAGGTGGTTTTGGCGGGCGTGATATATGGCGTTGCGTAAAATTACCCAACGGGGCCTGGAGCTTGCCAACTAATTTGGGACCAACTATTAACACGGCTGCTGATGAAGATGCCCCTTTTTTACATCCGGATGGAGTAACCTTATTCTTTAGCTCGAAAGGGCATAAAAATATGGGAGGTTTTGATGTATTTAAATCTACCAGAAATGATGAAGGAAAATGGAGTGAACCGGAAAATCTGAGAACACCTATCAATACACCGGATGATGATATTTTTTATGTGCAATCGGCTGACGGTAAACGTGGTTATGTATCATCTGTAAGAAAAGGAAATTATGGGGAGAAAGATATTTATCGCATTGATTTTGACAGAACAATTGCAGAGCCTTTAACGTTATTGAAAGGGGTATTAACGTTTAATGGAACCAAGAAAATGCCTTCAAATGTTCGAATTACAGTATTGGAGGAAGAAACAGGACAAGTGGTGCAGGATATTAAGCCTAATGAGTTAACCGGAAAATACATTATGATTTTGGCGCCGGGTATTAAAGGAAAAACCTATAACGTTAATTTTGAAGCCGATGGCTATCAACCTATTTCTATAACCCTGGTTATTCCACCAAATTCGTCTTATCAGGAAATTGAAAAAGAATTCATGTTACAGATGATCAATCTTGAAACCAAAACCTTGGGAACAATGGGGGTTAAAGGAATTGTGAGAAATAAAGAAGGTAAGTCCATCCCGGGTGCAACTATTATGGTACATGATAATTTAACCGGAAAACTGATTGAAACTTTTTTTACAACTGTTGATTCGGGATCTTATTATTTTATCTTAAACAGAGGGCAAAACTATAATATCTCTTATGAAGCCAAAGGCTATTTATTTCATTCGGAAAATATCAATGTGCCAAAAGTAGCAGAGTATTCGGTGATGGAAAAAGATGTGGTATTGGATAAAGTAGAGATTGGTTCAAAAATAGTATTGAACAATATTTTCTTTGATTCTAATAAAGCGATCTTAAGAAAAGAATCCGGTGTTGAAATTGAGAAACTGGCCAATTTAATGAAAGAGTATCCTGAATTGGTAATAGAAGTATCGGGTCATACGGATAGTAAAGGAAATGATGCGGCTAATATGACCTTGTCTCAAACTCGTTCGCAGGCGGTGGTGAATGCCCTGGTTAAAAAGGGAATTCCCAAAACACAGTTAATTGCCAAAGGTTATGGCGAAACCGCTCCTATTGCTCCCAATACATTACCCAACGGAAAACCTGATTTAAAAGGCATGCAACAAAACCGCAGGGTAGAAATGAAAATTGTGAAGTAGATCACATGCTGGTCATCTTTTTCGGAGATAGTTTTAAACTCTGTGAAAGCTGTTTTATTTTTTATCTTTGACTAACACCAAATTTTTTATGAATAAAACAATTATTCTTTTTCTTTTTTTAGCATTTAATTCGATTTGTTTTTCGCAGGTTTCTGAAACACAAAAAGCGGTGCCTGATACGGTATATACAGGTGTGTATGTAACCAGTATACACGATATTGATTTCAGGCAAAAAGAATACACCATCAATTTGTGGCTTTGGTTAAAGTATAAGAATAAGGCTTTCGATTTTCTTCAAAACCTGGAAGTACCTCAGGCAAAAACAGTAGCAAAATCCTACTCAACATTGGATACAACAGGTAATAAAGTATATATCTTAATGAAACTGCAGTGTGTGATGAAAGATTCCTGGAAGATCAATAATTTTCCTTTCGACAGGCAAAAACTGAGATTATCTATTGAAAACTCTCAATTTGATTCGGATGCGTTGGTATTTAAAGCAGATACATTGGGTAAACATTTTGATCCGCGTTTTACGATTAATGGCTGGAACATTGATAGCTTTAAAGTATCCACTAAAATAAAGGCTTATGAAACGGCTTTTGGAGATGAGAGTTTAAGCGAACCGCATTCAGAATATGGTTCCTTTCGCATAAACATTCGATTGGAAAGGGAAGCGGTTG
>JACQAK010000029.1 GCA_016194985.1 Bacteroidota bacterium | reverse complement strand
CCTTCAACATAGTTTTCTATTAACTCGATATGTTTTAGAACCTCTTTCATACTTAGAATACCAACATCATTAAGTTTTTACGCACCATTTCCGCTAATTTCTTAAAGCACTCATACTTTTTCTTTTTCGCTACATCTGCATTTTTGTAACCCATTTCTTCGGCAATGGTTTTCATATCTTTCTCTTTGAAATAATACAATTCCAATACTTTCTTGCAGTCTTCGCATTGCTCATTCAGGTACTTCTTTACGGTATCCTTAATAAACTCATTTTCTTCTTTATCCATGATTTGATTTTCTGAAGGTTCTATAATCCTTAATAAATCGAAATCGGAAAAAGTAACTGACCTGTTTGATTTTTTTAGAAAATTAATTGTTTTGAATTTGCCAATGGTAAATAAATATGTCTTAACAGAGCCAGAAATTGAGGTTAATTGCCCAGATTTTACATTTTCATAAAAAGTAATAATTGTATCTTGAAAAATATCTTTTCCATCATCTTTACTTAATTGATAAGTATTTGAAGCCCATGAAATAAACTCATTACGATAGGTTTTATACAAGCTCATTAACGCTTCTTCATTCCCATTTTTTATTTCTGTGAGTAAATCCAATTAATTATTTTATCTTAGTATCAATCAGTTACGAAAATAATACTTTTTTTCGGTTACTTCTTTGTTTTTCAGTTGACTAAACTTTAAACAACCTAATATAATTATATGAAAGCACATCTACTTTTTATCAGTGCCATTGCGTTTTGCATAAATGCTAAGGCTCAAATTCCCACAACTGGTTTAGTTGGTAAATATTCCTTTAATGGAAATGCCAATGACTTGAGTGGAAATTCTAATAATGGCACAATGAGTAACGGAGCGACGTTTACTTTAGACCGTTTCGGGAATAACAATTCGGCTGCATCTTTGGATGGAGTTGATGATTATATATCCTTACCTTCAGGTGCAGCTACTTCTCTTAATATTACTGGGGATTTTTCTGTTTCATATTGGGTAAAAACTTTAGATAATGCAGGTTTACTTGCCTCATTAGGAAACAATGTTTTAAGTCCCTACGAAGGTTACGTTTCAGGGATAGATGGTGGAACTGTTGGCTCAGGTAAAGTTGGTGTTTCAACAAGAGGAACTTGGACTGGTTCTACTATTTCAATAAATAGCAACAACTGGCACAATGTTATTTATACATTACAAGGTGGAACATTAAAAATTTATATTGATAATGTTTTAGATAAACAAGTTACTGGAATTTTAACTCCATTATCTTGGGGTGGAAATAGAGTAATTGGATGTAGAAATGATTTAGTTATGACTTCTGCTACAAATTATGCAGGTTTATTCGATGACTTGTTGATTTATAACAGAGCATTGTCTGTTACAGAAGTTGGACAAGTTTATTCAAACAACTGTTCAACTCCTGATATAAACACAGGCTTAGTAGCTCAATATGATTTCACTGGAAATGCTAATGATTTGAGTGGGACAGGAAATAATGGGATGGTAAATGGTGCAACCTTAGTAGCTGATAGATTTGGGAACCCTAATAGCGCTTATTCATTTAATGGTTCTACAGATTTTATTCAAGTACCACATAATGCGAGCTTGCAATTTCCTGCCAACAAGATGTCAATCAGTTTCTGGGTTAATTATACAAGCTTTGCTACTAATGGAAACAACGACATTTTAATCAGTAAGCAAAATGGCGATGGTAGCACTCAAGTTGGGTTCAACGTATTTCAAGGTTCAACCGCTTCAGGGAATACAGGCTTATTAGTTAGTAATGGCGGTGGAAATTTCGGAGGTGTTGCTTCAACATCTCTTGCATTAAGCCAAACAAAACATATAGTTGTTGTATATGATAACGGTAATGCAAAAACGTATATTAATGGGGTATCTGTAAATACAGGAACATCAACGGCTACAATTGGAGCCAATACAATGGATTTATTAATAGGAAAAGCAAATTGGAGTAATCCTAATGCAAAACCTTTTAATGGAATACTTGATGATATTAGAATCTATAACAGACCATTAACCGATTGTGATGTAGATAGCTTGTATAATATACCAAATTCAATTCCTACAGGTATTACACAATTTGAAAAGAAATCTCAATACACCGTTTATCCTAACCCATCAAGTGAAAAGGTATTTATTGAATTTAATTCAAATGAATCAAAACAAATGAATATTGAATTATTTGATTTATTGGGAAATATTGTACTTACTACACCTATTACAAGTTCTTTAGGAGAAAATAAAGTTGAGTTAAATTTACAAGGATTATCAAATGGGGTTTACTTTGTAAGAATAAACAACTCTGTACAAAAAATCCAAGTTAATAGATAACAATACTGTTTGTAATGAAAATGAAGAAAAAATCAATTACATGATTTTAATTTATTTTTTAAAATTCGTTTGAAAAATGAAAAGCAACTTAAACAAAGTGATTTTGATTATGTTAATCCCATTATTAGGGATTACTAATCTTGCAATAGGTCAAGCACTCGCTGGTGGTTACGGTCATTCACTCTTTCTTTGCCCTGATTATACAACTATGTCAGTTGGTAAGAACACATGGGGACAATTAGGTGATGGAAGTATCATTAATAAATCAAACCCAACTAATGTAAACGGACTTACAGGAATTGTTGGGGTTGCAAGTCACGATAGTTATTCTATTTTTTTGAAAAATGATGGAACTGTTTGGGGATGTGGACCTAATAGCTTTGATACGTTGTGTGTTGGGATTGATACCAACATAACAATACCTAAACAGATTTGCGGGGTTTCTGATATAACAGCAATTGCATCAGGGAATAGTCATTTTCTCTTTCGAAAGATTGATGGAACTGTATGGGCAATGGGGAATAACTTAGACGGTCAATTGGGTGATGGAACCAGTAATAATTATAGGACAACACCTGTTCAAGTTAGTGGTCTAACGGGAATTATTTCAATAGCGGCTGGGGGGTATCATTCTGTTTTTTTAAAAAACGATGGAAGTGTTTGGACAGTCGGGAACAATAATTTTGGGCAACTTGGGGATGGGACATTGATAAATAAATCAACTCCAGTTCAGGTGAGCAACCTCTCTGGAATAACTTCTGTTGCATGTGGCACATGGCATTCACTTTTCATAAAAGATTATGATACTGGTTGGTCTGTTGGACATAATGGACAGGGACAACTTGGAGACGGAACTACTATAAACAAATCAACACCAGTGCAAGTATTGGGTGTTTATGGCTTATCAACGATTAGAGGTGGCTCTTTTCACTCTCTTTTCTTGAATTTTGGCGGAACAGTTTGGTCGGTTGGTGATAATTCTTTAGGTCAATTAGGAGATGGAACCACATTAGATAAATCAACCCCTGTACAGATAAGTAGTCTTAGTGGAATTACTACAATGGCTGCTGGATTTAAACATTCTTTATTTTATCAAAACAATGGAACAGTTTGGAGCGTAGGGAATAATGTATATGGTCAATTAGGAGATGGAACAACAATTAATAAATCAACGCCAGTTCAAGTTTCTGGTTTGTGTGGTCAAGTATCAGTTAAGGAAAATTCAACAAAGAAATATGTCTATATTTACCCCAACCCTTGCGTCGAACAACTCAATATTGAATTTAATTCAAACGAAGCAAAATCAATTACAATTGAGTTATTCGATATATTAGGGGAAAGCATACGCACAAATACTTTTGCAAGTCTATTAGGAGAAAATAAAGTAAAGTTAAGTTTAGAAGGAGTATCTAACGGAATTTATTTTGTAAGGGTTAATAATTCAATTCAGAAGATACAAATTGCCAAATAAATACTATTTCCTTTGAAAACGAAGCACTCATTTTCTATTCTTTCAAAATCACTGTTATATTAACAAAACATTGATGCCAAACAAACGAGTAAGCCCCTTGAATGGGGCTTTTTTGTATAATATTTATAAACATGAAACATGGAAAAATATATGCCGATTCAAAAGATATAACTTTATTGGAAGACGGTAAAATAAAAGTCATTGGCTTTATCAGAGATGGGCTTCATTTCGTAAAAGGTGGGTGTATAGTGCCGTTAGTAGTAGAACTTCATTATGGAACAAAGCACTATGATAGAGCCTATTTTGAAAATAGCAGTTTAATTTATTCCGATGTCTGGGAAGGACGTCCTGTTTATCTATTAGAACTATATGCTAAGCTGGCTAAAGAAAAAGAACTAAGCCCTGAAGAATACATTAGGAGAATTGTTGAACTTTATACATATAAAGAGTTGGGACTGGATGATGAATAAAACAGGTTGAATTGGACTATTCTATTTTTTTTAAGTATTTATTAGAAAAGAGTATGAAACTAATTCAACAAAACGGGAACATTATCCTTTATGATTGGGAAAAGAACCCAATAAAAGTAGCAAACGTCAAATATGGAATCGTTTACGCAGCAAATGATAAGAAATTAATTTCTGTCCCACGATTAACTGTTTTTCATGGTCAGGATGGACTTGAAGATATGTTTTTATTCTATAAAGATGGTAAACCGCCCATAACCCATATTCAAAGCCGAGAAATAAATCCTACACTTGATAAGATTTATTTAAAACAATTATCTAACGAGGCAAAATACTCATTAACCGATTTTCTCCATGACTTGATTGTTAAATACTTCATCGACTGTTTAGGATTTGAACTCCCCGAATTTATTGAAATTCCTGAAAGTTTATTTGAAGATTAAAATCAATAATTAAGGCGCTAATATTATCCCTCTATTAGCGCCTTTAATTTAAGCTCTAATTAAGCCTAATAATAATACCCCATACAGTAGAAAACACGATATGAATTTTTAATTTGACTAAAGAATCAGGAATAATATATTTCTTTCCAAACCTATTTCACTCGCATTTTATCTAACATGTTTTTTAAGAAAAAAAATACAACCAACGAAATTTAATTATAAATGCAGAAAATAGAATATTCTATTCTATATATAATTAAAAAATATGTCCATAGAAAAGAATGAATTTAACCAGATAATTATCACTTACCCTCAACTTTATGTATCAGAGAATAATAAATATTACTTAGATTATTCTTCACTGCTTAATTTATCAGGACAAAAAAGCACCAATTTATTTCGCATAATTAAATCTCTCGAAAATGTTCCAGTTTATAGATATAAAAACCGAAATTATTATGAAACGTCTTGGTGCTTAAAGTTCTGGACATGGGTTAGTGAGGCGAATAAATAATTCATTTAATTTTTCTCTCAATTTCACTCTTTATTTCATTAATAATTTTCCTTCCATTCTGATTCAATTCCCTTCTTCTTTTGGTAGTGAAAATGAATTTTTCAATGAGAAATTCTAAACTAAGAAAATAAACAAACAGAAAAACAATTGTTCTGGTAAATGAATATTTACTTAAGCAATAAATTAAACAGTAAATCAGGTGTCCTATCCGATAACCAAAATCGGATAAGAAAAAATTGATGAATTGAATCATTCTTAATAAGAGTTTCATATTAACTTATATGGCAAAGAATTAAAAAAAGGGAATTTCCTTTTTTTGTTTTTGATACCATATAGCTGTATGAATGATTTCAAAATAATAGAAGAACAAGTTATTGAATTTAGCAAGAGCTATCATTTGATTGTAATGTTTATTCAAGACAAACAACAACTTCGCATTGAAATAACAAACAGAACAAAATTAATAGGCAAAAAGCCTTTTTATAAATATATACTCGGTGAAAAGGCTTTGGATTTTATCACTTTCAAGTTGTCAAAAATGCCTGATTACATTTCTGCCGAATCTCTTTGTCAACTTGCATTCTCTTATAGTACATTACGAGAAGTATTGTTCATTTTCAATGTAGTTAACGCTGGGGAAATAACAAAAGAAAGAGTTCGCCGATTAATGACCATTTATAAATTTGATATTGAGGAAGAATTTCACATTGCGGAAAAAGAAGATTTTGAATTTGAACGCCACCTTCATGTCAAATTTCCATTTAAAAATACTTCAATGGGAAAATTTGTCGGCTTATATCATGCCGACTCCTTTCGATTCATCTTGAACCCAGAGTATTAAGCTTTCCTTTTTTTTATTTCTCTGCCATATAATATTATGACTAAAGTAATATTTTATATACGTTGCTCAACGTTAGAGCAAGAACCTGACTTGCAAATCAACGATATTAAGACAATCTGCGAACTGCCTTTTGAAATTTACAAGGAAAATCAAAGTGCATGGGCTGAAAACGTTGTAAGACCAGTTTTTTCATCTATTGTAAGTCTTATTAAAAAACGTAAGGTTACAGATTTATACGTTTGGGATTTGGATAGGATTTATCGAAATCGTAAACGCCTTCAGGAATTTTTCATACTCTGCAAAACCTATGATTGCAAAGTTCACAGTTATCGTCAAAACTGGTTAGAGGATATAAACAGCATTCCAGCTCCCTTTAACGAAATAGTATTCGACCTCCTTATCAATATTACTGGATGGATGGGGCAAGATGAAAGTCAGAAGAAAAGTGAGCGAGTTAGAATGGCTGTTAAAAAAAGAAATAACGGCACTTTCAGCTACAAAGGTAATAAATGGGGAAGAAAAGCCTTGCCAAAACAAACGATTGACCGTGTGTTAGAATTTCATCAACAAGGAAAAAGTATAAGAGAGATTGCTTCGCTTGTGAAAATTTATGATAAGAATAATAATGGAAAACAAATTAGTAAATCGGCTGTCCACAAAATATTAGTAGAAAATAGTACCGAAAAAGATAGTTAAAGCGACTGTTTTTTAATTAAACAATTTAAGGACAGAAAATTACATCAATTAAACTTTTTCCTTTCAGCTGAAAGAAATTATTTTTAGAAAATTTCATTTATAGTTGAAACCTTTTTTAAGTTTTTCCGTCTAAATTAATAAATGATAGAGTAATTGTAGCGCTCAACTACAGGCAGTCTTTAACTAACAGCATGGCAAGAGTTCCCCCTGTTGGCATTTCAAAAATTTATAGGCAAAAGAAATGATTATTCACTTGAAACGTGATTTCGTTTTCTTGAGTTTTATGTAAATGATAAGAAATACCAATTAATGGAAGTTGTTACAATAGAGAGTAAAGTATGGCAAGAACTGAATGATGAATTAAAAAACATCAAGCAGCTTTTGGAACTATCTGTTGCTAATAGCAAAAAAGAAAAAGCGTCAAAAAAAAGTAAAACAGAAGAAACCCTTGAAGAACTTGAAAATTGGGTTTATTGGGAAGTGGCTCTAAAAAAAATGGGTATAAGTAAGCAACAATGGTGGACTAAATATCAAAAAGTAATAACTCATAGACCTTATGCAGGTTCAACTTGGATATACCTCCCCAGCATCTTAAAATTCTTTGAAGACGGAAAAATAAATTAAAAAAGGCGACACATTTATACGGTCGCCTTTTTTAGTGAAAATTACATCCTTAATATACTTTCTTTAATTTTTGCCCAATAAGAGGTAAAGAATCAATTTTTAACAATCCATGAAAGCCCCGTCAATATTGATTTGTTTAAAAGTTTCCAAATTGTTACCAAATGAGAATAAAAAAACCGCTGAACTTGTTGGTATCAGCGGTTTTTATTTACTTTAAAAGTAGCCCGTACGGGAATCGAACCCGTGTTTCGTCCGTGAAAGGGACGCGTCCTAACCCCTAGACGAACGGGCCATTTGATTCATTTTCCTTCTAAAAACAAAGGCCATTGAATTAATGGAGTGCAAATTTACTATAATTTTCTTATTTGCAAAAAAATATCTTAAAAATTACGAAAATCTTTTTGCCCGGTAACGTTCAATAGCTTTTACCGCTGTATTTTGCAAAATAAAAGCCAGTATTAGCGAGCACAAAATAGCCGTATATCCATAAAATTCCATGTACTGAGGGCTCCCAAAATAGTACGGGCGCAAAACACTTACCACCAAATGGTGGCTTATGTATACCGAAAAAGATAATTCGCCAATGTAACGGTCTGTTGAATTGTTCTTAAAGGCATGAAACAGATAAGGCAAGCTGCACAAAACCACAATGTAAAACAGGCTGTTGCGCCAGTTTTCCTCCATCTGTATTTCGTCTATCAGACAAACACCGCCAATACAAAGCGTTAACAGGGTATACCCCAGCCACGGCGACACCGTTTTGTGTTGTATGTATTTATAATAGCGGTAAGCCAGGCTTCCCGCCAAAAAGAAAGCCAATTCGAAAGGAAAAAAACGGTAGGTCCATGGATCGAAACACAGATAGTAGTAATGATCGAAAAAGGCTTTACAGCCAAGACCTGTAAGCACCAATGCCAGCTGCCAGCTGATCTTTTTTGTTACCAGAAAAGGCGCAATGATGTAAAATAAACACTCGATACTGATAGACCATGCCTGAGGCACCAGTAAATACTGAAATCCGGCATGTTTATAGGATAAAACATTGTATACAAATTCGGGCCGGCAATGTTCGTCTATCCGTAAAAAATACAGCAGATCCTGGCCAAATACAACTACATTCTCCAATACTAAATAAGCGATGGTTGTGCCGGATAAACACTGATAATTACTGATATAGCGTGCCAAATAATAGGGATTATTAAAAGCAGCATAGCCTATGAGCGATAATAACAGGGCGCTCACCAACACGATCCAGTATACAGGAAAAATACGGTAAAAACGGCTCAGAATAAATGTTTTATAGTACCCGGGGCCAATGTATTTCTCATTCAGAATCAGTGCCATATAAAACCCTGAGATCATGTAAAAAGATTCAACCGCCACCTGTCCACCGCACAGGTGCAGCCCAAAAATCTTGAACGAATGGTATACAACCACTGCCAGTGCTAATATCGTTCTTAAAATTCCCATTAATGATGTGCTTTAACACAGCGTTTTGAGTTCAGGAAGTTCTCCAAGCTGGTTTTAATCCTATTTACTGATCTCTGTGAACACTATTTCCTTTCATTACCCTCTGCTGAAATAACCAAAGTTGACAAATAAAAAGACCGACAACGTTTGTTACCGGCCTTTAAATTCTGTTTCAATAGTTATTAATCCACTTTATCCATAACCTTTTTGGCTTCGTCCACTACTTTTTTCTGAGCTTCAATTTCAGATTTTTTCTTCAATTGATCTGCTTCATTTTTAGTAATGTTATCTTCTGCTTTTTTGATCTTGGCTTTGTAATCTTCTATATCCGATTTGTAGCCTTTATTTTCTTTCTCCAGATCTTTTTGATTATCCTCTAATTTTCCCAACACTTTTTCAAGATCTTTTACTTTATCACCCATCGCTTCTTTAGTTGTTTTGATGGCAAATTCCTTGATCATTTTTTCGGCACTCTTGTGTTTATCTCCGTCAGATCCTGATAAATAGGCTCCTCCAAGATCAAATGCCACATGCATAGTTACCGTTCTGGCAGTTTTATCTTCTTCAAATTTAGTGTACACATCTACCGGGTTATTTCCCCAATCTTTAATCAGTACATTATCGCCTACAATTTCGCCATTGTCGCTTTTTACTTTTTCGTGCTTAAAATCCTTTAAAAAACTCTTCCATTTACTTTCTGCATCATCTTTGGATGTTTCATAAATAGTAGTGGTATAAGCATTATGGCTACCATTCGAGAATTTTTCGGAACCATCCTTAACAGAAATTTTTTGAGCTACTGCACTTACGGTGATAAGTGATGCTACCAGAAATAATGATTTTTTCATGAGTTAGTTTTTTAATTAGTATAAATATAGGTTAGGTTTTCTGACATTCCAAAAACAAAATCCTTATTTGCCATTTTAATGTTAAAACTCCGTCATTTTTAATCCACATCGGTTACACCACCGGAGATAATAAATTTCATGGCCTCCCCGCCTTCTATTGGTAAAGGGGTGATCTGATCTTTGGGAACGATTACCATTCTTCCGGAAAATGAATAGGAATAAGGAAGATAAACGGCATATTTTTCTTTGATCCCCCACTCGCTCAAATCATCCTGAGTAATAAATCCCATCTCCTGAATATTAGCCTGAGGATTTGTAAGAACCATCACCGGTTTGGTAAACCGTTTTTTATTACCCATAAAGGCATTCATAAAATCTTTGATGGGTGAATAGATGTGGCGCACAAATGGCGCATGTTCCAGTTTTTCTTCGAAGTATTCAAATAGTTTTTTAAAAACATACGACGATGCCAACAAGCCAATAATGGTAATAAATATCAATAAGGCTATAAACGAAATTATGGTATCTAAAAACACACTGCCCGTTAAGCCCACAAAGGAAAAGAGTCCTTCAAAAAACTGAAAGAGTTTAACAAATACAATGACTGTAATGCTAAGTGGAATGCATAATACAAGACCTTGTAAAAAATATTTGAGAACGTTGTTCATGTTATATCCAGTTGATTCCTTTTTTCAGTTTTTGCAGGGTATTGGCTTCTTCCGAGCCTTCTTTTGCTTTAAAATCATAGATCCATCCGGCATTTGCAGGCAGACTCATTAAAATAGATTCTACACGTCCGTTGGTTTCCAGGCCAAATTTAGTGCCCTTATCATACACCAAATTAAATTCCACATAACGTCCGCGACGCAATAATTGCCATTGTTTTTGTTCCTGAGTAAATAGGTTGTTCTTGTTCTTATGCATCAATGCCACATAAATTGGTGCAAAGGCTCTGCCCACGTCCTGCCAAAAAGCAAAGTTTTGTTCAAAGCTAAGATGTTCGTTTTCGTTTAATCGGTCGAAGAAAATACCACCAATACCTCTTGTTTCTTTTCGGTGATTGATGTAAAAATAATCATCGGCCCAGGTTTTAAATTTCGGATAATATGATGTATGATGTTTATCACATACATTCTTTAGCTGTGTATGAAAAAAACGGGCATCTTCATCCACAATATAATGCGGGGTCAGATCAATCCCTCCGCCTAGCCATTTGGTACCGTTACTCATTTCAAAATAACGAATATTCATGTGAATAATAGGTACTAAAGGATTTTGAGGATGTATAACAATCGATACGCCGGTGGCAAAAAACGTAGTATCCTGAGATGTATTATTGGAAACGCTGTGCTCTTTTTCCTTGAATAAAAAATCAGGTGTTTTACCGCTTACCGCCGAAAACATAACACCGCCTTTTTCAATAACCTTACCATTTTCAATCACGCGCGAACGTCCGCCACCGCCTTCTTCACGGGTCCAGTTTTCTTCTTTAAATTTTGCTAAGCCGTCTTCCGATTCGAGTGATTGACAAATAGAATCCTGCAATGTTTTTAACCATTGCGTGATCGTTTCTTTATTTATTTCCATCCTGATTTTTGTAACTGGTAATTGGAATACTTGTAAATATTGACTGCTCTGTTTTCGAAACCTGTTTCGGCATCAGGTCTGTAAAATTTAAAATCGGTAGATACTCCTTCCCAGGGATTTGCATCTAACTTCAAAAAGAAATCAGGTCCCTGTGTTTTTAAATGAGATAGATAATACATACCAATGTCAAAGCCCTGAAAATAATATTCGGAAGGATCGGCAGTGTATACTTCCTGATAGTGTTTGGTTAATACACCAATGATAGAGTCTTTAAAATCAATATGATTAGGCGCAGCAAAATGAAAGTGTAAAGCATTCAGATAATCCTGATCCAGATTATCAATATTTGATACGCTGTTAAAGCCCATTAATACAATGTCTTTTTTCTCGGAAAACACATACAGTTGTGTGATAAAATCCTGCAAGTAAACCTGGTTATTGGTAAGTAATACCACCACATTTTGTTTTCCGGCCACATAGGCGGCTTTAACACCGGCAACGCCTTTCACTTCTGTGATGCTGTCTTTCAGTGTTTTTTTATGCGCTGTTAAAGCCTCATTGTATCTGCTTTTAAAGGTTTTGATATACATCTGATCTTTAGCCGTTGTATTTACAATAATGACGTTGGCTGATGCCAATGAGTCCAGACTATAATCTGCCAGACCTTCAATAAGCGTATAGGCCGAAGGCGTTACCTTACTGGATAAAGGGTTTCCGAATAAGATCTTATTTTGTTGAATTACCGGCGATACCACCGGGATTTGAATGGCCCTGGCATATTTAGAAACAATTTTAAAAGTGCTTACATACAAAGGTCCAAAAATGGCATCCAGGTTTTTGAATTCGGGCGTTTTACAAATGGCATCTACTTTTAGAGAATCTCTGTCTTCGGTATCAAACAAATGGATCTCTACTTCAAAGTCTTTTGAGATTAACGAATCCACCGCTTTTTTGAAGCCCGCATAAAAATCCAATGCTAATGCCTGAGTGGCAGGAAACGAGGCTTTGGCTCTGGCTAATTCATCAATATTAATCCCTTCGCTTTCTATCAGTTTAAAAGGAAGAAACAACCCAATATTATAGGCTTCTTTTTTTGTTTTAGAAACAACCTCGCCCACTTCTGAAGACATTAATACAGGAGCTGTTGATGAGGCAACAGAAGGCGATGTTGCTGTCACCGCAGATGATTTTGGAGCAGCTAATTTCAATACTTGTCCCGGTTTGATCCCGTCTTTTATTTCAGGGTTCCATTTCAAAAGATCATCCTGTGATACATTTATTTTTTTGGAGATGCCATATAAGGTTTCGCCAGACAAAACGGTGTAGCTATCTTTTGTATTGGCTACTACTACTGTATTGGTAACAGACGCTGGTTTTGCGTTGGAACCATTTTTTTTCTTTTCTCCGATGATCAAGTATTCGCCTTCTTTTAAACCACTGTTTAGTGTTGGATTATAAGAAGCCAGTTTTTTTTCGTCAATTCCAAATTTTTTAGTGATACCATAAACCGTTTCACCTTTACTGATCTTATGATACACATATTTATTGGTATCAATGGCATTGCCGGTTTTAGGTAATAAGCTTTCAAAAGGGATTTTTAATTCCTGCCCGTTTTTTAATCCATCTATAGCTTCATCATTTTCTGCTAAAATAGAATTCACATCCATGCCGTAGGTCTTGGCAATCGCATATAAGCTTTGTCCTTTTTCTACTTTGTGGATATAGTATTTTTTACCGTTAATGGTTTTTATATCTGTAGACTTGGTTTGTGCCTGCACGATAAAAGATACCAGCCATAAAATGCAAGTCAGTGTAATTTTAAAGTATGTACTTTTTGTTATAATCATATTAATTTTTATGTTCCCGTGCTTCTCCCCAAAGCTTTCGGAACGTTCAGTGTATATAGCCAATTGACAACTTCTCAAATTCTATAATTCACACATTAAATTTATTCCCACTCAATAGTAGCCGGAGGTTTAGAGCTGATATCATACACTACTCTGTTTACGCCTTTTACTTTATTGATAATATCGTTGGAAACTTTTGCCAGAAACTCATATGGTAAATGGCACCAATCGGCTGTCATACCATCGGTTGAAGATACGGCGCGTAAAGCCACTACTTTTTCGTAGGTACGTTCATCACCCATTACTCCCACACTTTGTATTGGTAATAGGATAGCACCTGCCTGCCAAACTGTATCATACAATCCGGCTGATTTTAACCCATCAATAAAAATAGCATCGACGTCTTGTAACAATTGCACCTTCTCTGCTGTAATATCTCCAAGAATACGAATAGCCAAACCGGGCCCCGGAAAAGGATGGCGGCCAATTAAGGAAGCATCAATACCTAAAGCTCTCCCTACTCTGCGCACTTCATCTTTAAATAAACTACGTAAAGGTTCCACAACGGATAGCTTCATATAATCCGGTAATCCACCCACATTATGGTGAGATTTAATAGTAGCCGAAGGTCCGTTTACAGAAAGACTTTCAATCACATCCGGATAAATTGTTCCCTGTCCTAACCATTTAGCATCCGTAATAGCTTTTGATTCATCGATAATCCAAGTACAACTTTATCATTACCTAATTTTTGTTTTAGCTCGGCAACGGTTGTATCAATAAACGAATCGGATGTCCAGGTACCTTTGCAACCGCAAATACCTTTCACAAAATTTTGTAATAAGGCAGCACCTTCTGTTGAGTGGTACACTTCCGGATGAAACTGAATACCCCATGTTTGTTCGCCGGTAACAGCAAAACCCGCCACTTTTACATCATGTGTACTGGCAATGATATTATAGTTTTCAGGCACTTTTAAAATGGTATCAGCATGGCTCATCCACACCTGAGATTCGTTACTAATGCCTTTAAATAAAGGATTATTATCTTCTACAAAACTTAAGTTGGCTCTGCCGTATTCGCGCGAATTGGATTTACCAACTTCTCCGCCATAAAAATGGGCTAACAGCTGAGCTCCATAACAAATACCCAACAAGGGTAATTTTCCCTTGATGTTTTCTAAACTGGGGTTTAACGGATTTTCCTGACGAACACTATGTGGACTACCGGATAAAATAACGCCTTTAATGTCAGGAGTTAATTGAGGAATTTTATTAAAAGGGTGGATTTCGCAATACACATTCATTTCCCGTAAACGACGGGCGATTAATTGTGTGAATTGGGAACCAAAATCGAGGATTAAAATTTGTTCTTGCATAATAGCTAACAAAGATAGCTAAAACTTTTGTTTTAAAGGGCTTGGCAGGAAAATTTATACGTAAAAGAATGTGAAAAACAAACATAACTCTACCACTTGTATCATTCTGATTTATATGTAAATTTGTGATAGAATTTTGTTTTTGCAAAATCACTAACTAAAAATGAAAATATTAATAGACATACAGGATAAACAAGCTTCTTTTGGAATAGAGGTTTTACGTAGTCTTAGCTTTGTAAAAACAGCCAAACCTCTTTCTGATTCAACAGTTGAATTATGGAACGATTTAAAGGAAGCTGCTAAAGAAGTTAGTCTTCATAAACAAGGTAAAATAAAACTGAAAACAGCTCAAGATTTATTAAATGAGTTATAATATTCTACCTACTCGCAGATTTGAAAAGGAGCTTAAAAAATTAGCAAAAAAGTATCCTTCTCTTAAACAAGAATTTGCCGCGCTTATACGAACACTATCTTCTAATCCTGAAACAGGAACGTTTATAGGAAATCATTGTTATAAAATCAGACTATCTATAGCTAGTAAAAATAAAGGTAAAAGAGGAGGTGCAAGAGTTATTACCTATTTATTTATTCAAACAGAAACGGTCTATTTACTTACTATCTATGATAAAGCTGAAAAAGAAAATGTAAGCGATAAGGAACTGGAAATTATGGTGAAAAGTTTAGAGATTTAATCCTTACTTCTCATGAATTTTACCAAGGTATAAATGCCTAAACTAAAAATTCCGGCAATCAAAATCAAGATAAAATAATCGCTTAATTCTAAAGAAGATTCCATACGTTATTAGGCCGCTAATAATTTATTTTTCACAGCAAACATCACAATTCCGGCAGTATTAGGAAGTCCCAATTTACTCATAATATTTTTACGGTGTGTATTAACGGTATGCGTACTTAGTTCCAGTTTATCTGCAATTAATTTATTAGATAAACCTTCTGATATTAAACGAATGATATCCAATTCTCTGTCGGTAATGCCTAAACCCTGACAAGACACTTTTTCCAGTTCAGGTCGCATCACTTCCAGCTCCTGAGTATTAGCCAGAAAATATGCTACTTTTCCACATAAAAAACGTTCTCCGTTATAAGTAGCATGTAAGGCTTCAATAATTTCTTCTCTATCGCACTCTTTCAGCAAATAACTTCTCACACCCGAATCCAATGCCGATTGCATTTCTGCTCTGCTCATATAATCCGTAATGGCTAATACCTGAAGGCGTTTAAACGTTTTGGTGATGATAGAAATTTGTTTGGAATTAATATTTAATGATTGAAAATCCAATACTAAAATTTTTGGCTTGTTTTTTTTGATACAAGCTATTAGATTTTCAAAACTCTCGTCTTCTGTATAGTCTACTTCAAAATTGGCAGAATTGCTTAATAATGTATAAAGCCCTAGTCTGCTTAAGTAGTTATTGTCGGCTATAAGTACTGATATCATTATTAAAATATCTTATTTAGATTAATTTTAAACAAAGATACGGTTCCATTTTGAACTACAAAATTTATCTTTCAAATTTTATCAAAAAAATGATTGTTAATTCCATTGTTTAAAGCCTACTCTAAAACCGGCACTTAAAGTCAGATTTGGCATCGAATGATTGGTCATAAATAACTGCGTGTAGGCCAAATGAACAGTTGGATAAATGCCCAGGTATTTGTTTTTGATGAACGAATTAAAATTATAACCGATCTCTGTATTAAAGCCCGTACCATGCATAATATGTGTATTGGTGCCTCCTATGGCAGAAACCGGATGTATCATAAATTCATCGCCCATGATCTGATGCCCGTGCGCACCACCAATACCAACAAACAAGCCTTTAACCAAAGACACCCTGTAAGTAAATGTAATTAGTGTCCCTTCCTGATCAGGATTCGTAACATATAATTCTTTTACCCTCACGTCAATGGAACTTGGCCTGTCGAAAGCCATGAAAAAGGTTCCAAAACTACCATAAACACCCGCTAATGCTGATGAAGGATGTTGCATCCCTCCTACTACACCAATATCGATATAGTTTTTGTGATGGTTATTTAACTGAGAAAATCCTTTTTGAGAGAAACAAATTACCAGGCTTATCAAAGCCAATCGATTTACGTTTTTCATAATGATTAGATTTAGGGGTTAACGTAAATGTTGCTTTCATAGGCTGTTTTTATGACAATGGTTTTGGGCGTGTCCGCCAGCTGGCGGATCGGGCTTTCGGCACTCGCTTTTTTATTTTGCCCTATCGGTCAAATAAAAAGAGCTCAAACAATGCCTCTATCCCTCACGCGGGTTTATCTTTAAATTGAAAGTTTTAGTATAGAATGATCTCTCTGTGTAGCGAACAGCAAAAAACAAGTTCATTCAGAAAGGATAGTAGTGATGATTATCCTGTTCTAACTATATAACTTTAAAATAAAAAAAAGTTACAGGGAAAATAATTTGCCTTCAATTGCCAGTTCGGTATTGCCAAAAATAGGTTTGGCTTCTTCTAAAAACTCATCCAGATTTCCATATCTGGCAGAGAAATGGCCTAAGAGTAATTGACCGGCATTTGCCAACAAAGCCATCTGAGCCGCTTGTTTGGCCGTGCTGTGAAATGTTTGTTTGGCTCTGTCTTTTTTATCTTCTAAAAAAGTAGATTCATGATATAATAAATTGACGTTGGAAATATCGGCAGCGAGTGCTTCAAAAAATTTGGTATCGCTGCAAAACGCATAGCTTCTTGGCTTTGCCGGATCAAGTGTAAGTAATTCATTTTTAATAACATTACCTTGGTTATCTGTAGCGTCAAAGCCCTGTTTTAATTTATGGATTTCGGCAAACGATACATCCAGTTTTTGTAGTTTGTACTTATCAATATTGCGAGGCAAAGGCTTTTCCTGAAATAAAAATCCGGTAGTAGCAATGCGGTGTTTTAACGGGATACTATACACTTCTACTTTGTCATCTTCCCACAATAATTGCTTTGTAGAATTTTGCGTATGCACAAAACGCAGAGGATAATTTAACTGAGTTTCAGAAAACCGGTGAATCATGGTAATGATCTCTTCCAGTTCTTTAGGACCATAAATGGTTAATTCATTTTTACGTCCCAGTAAATGCATGCTGGCTAAAAACCCCGGTAAACCTAAAAAATGGTCGCCATGCAAATGACTGATAAAAATATGGTTAAGGCTTTGAAAACGGGCTTTGTATTTCCGTAATTGCATTTGGGTGCCTTCTCCGCAATCTATCAAAAAAAACCGCTCAGCTATATTTAATAGCTGAGCGGTTGGATTTCTGGACGACGTAGGCGTTGCTGCGCTACTGCCCAATATTAATAATTCGAAGGTTTGAGTTGACATAGTATTTACCTCCGAAACAATTAATTAGTTGTTGATTACCATCATACGTTTAGTGGTAACTGCATTTTTGTATTTCAACGTATAAATATATGTTCCGCTTGATAAAGAAGAGCCATTGATGGTTACTTTATTTTCACCAATGCTTGTTTTGATGGTTTGTTGGCTGACAACAGAACCTAAAGCATTATAAACAGTAACCGTGGCATTATCTTCTCCTTCTACGTAAAATTTAATATCGGTTGACGCAGAGAAAGGATTCGGAACATTCTGATATAAAGTCATTCTGTCTTTTCCTATTTCCTGTAATCCGGTTGGTGAAGAAATATTAATGATATAATATTTCAAAGTAGTAGGCCCTGCAATACTGGAACTGCCGGAATTAATGTTTGGCACATTAGGGCAAGCTGAAAATGAAGGTCCGTTAACATAAGGCTGTATCTCTAATTGCAAAGTATAAGAACCTGCTGTTGTTGGCGTACCATAAATGCTGGCACAATCATTGGCATTACCAATAAATCGTAAAGAAGGGGCGCCATTAACACTTCCATTGGCTGTTAAGGTTGAGGACGAACCAATATTTAATCCAGGAGGCATATTATAATTGGTAATGCCGGAAGGCGTGTATAACACAAATTTATTAAAGCAGAATTTAAATCCGGAAGAGGTTGTGTCTTTAGGTACTTTTACTGTAATGTTTTGTTCGTATGGCATACCCACTGTTCCAGATACAAAGTTTGTAGCGCTATCCGGCCATATACCTATTTTATTGCTGGCAATAAAAGCAGGATTTAATGAGCAGGTAGGAACAGTTTGAGAAAATACTGATGCTACTGCTGCCGTGATAGTAAAAATAGTTAAGTAGATTTTTTTCATATAAGATAATTTTAATTAATAAAATGAGTCATTACCATGACCCGTGTTTAGTTATTGTAAAATTAAAATTATTTCAGGCTTTATACAGATTTTAACACGTTAAATCGCCTAAAGTTTTTAACAGGAAATAGTTACTATTATTGGCGTCCGGCCAATAAAAACATCACCGCCATACGCACGGCTACACCATTCTCTACCTGTTCTAAAATAATAGACTGGCTACTATCCGCTACATCACTGGTAATTTCAACACCTCTGTTAATTGGACCGGGATGCATGATGATGATTTTTTTGGATAAGGAATCCAGTAAGGTTTTATCCAAACCATATAGCATGCTATATTCTCGGATAGAAGGGAAAAATTTAATATCCTGTCTTTCTAATTGAATGCGCAACATATTAGCAACATCACACCACTCTAATGTTTTGCGCAAATCCGTTTCCACTTTCACCCCTAAACTTTCTATATATTTAGGAATCAATGTTGTAGGTCCGCACACTTTAACTTCCGCTCCTAGTTTTTGAAGACAAAATATATTTGATAAAGCAACTCTTGAATGTAAAATATCTCCAACAATGGCAATTTTTTTACCTTTCAGATCTCCTAATTTTTCCTGCATAGAGAAAGCGTCCAGTAAGGCTTGTGTGGGGTGTTCATGGGCTCCGTCTCCGGCATTTACAATTTTGGCATTAACACGTTTGGATAGGAATTCTGCAGCTCCGGCACTGGCATGTCGCATCACCACCATATCCACTTTCATGGCCAGAATATTATTGACGGTGTCAATCAGGGTCTCTCCTTTTTTTACAGAAGAGGATGAGGCCGAGAAATTAACCACATCTGCACTTAAGCGTTTTTGGGCTAATTCGAAGGATAAACGGGTACGTGTTGAGTTTTCGAAAAATAAATTGGCAACGGTTAAATCCCGTAAAGAAGGCACTTTTTTGATAGGGCGATTAATGACTTCTTTAAAATTTTTAGCGGTCTCTAATATTAATTCAATATCAGCTTTAGTGATATATTTTATTCCTAATAGATGATTGACGCTTAAGTTGCTCATAGTTTATAAATATCGTTCTTTAATAACATTAATATGATGTTGCGCATGACCACAAAGAAAATATCCCAGAGACAAAACATTTGTTTCTCCTGAAGCCATTAGCCCCTTGCGTAACAATTCTTTTTCTGATAATTGCTTATAAAACAGGATGTTTGATAATCTGACAGAATCAAATTCATCGGCCAGCATTTGTGCATTGGTATTGGTTAAATTGGCATTAGCTGCATATAAGTTTTCATCAAACCCTAGTAACTGCTGACTATCGCCTCTGGCAAACCTTAAGGCTCTGTAGCTTAAAATTCGTTCTGTATCAATAATGTGATTAATTACCTGTTTCACTGTCCACTTTCCTTCATCATAAAAATAATTCAATTTCTGACGGGGAATATCTTCGATAAAATCTAATATGGTTTGGTGATTTGCTTTTAAGGCAGATACAACATCTTCTTCCGGAATAAGGTCAATGTATTTAGAGAAATAAGGTATATGATCTTTTGCTTGTGGTCTCATTAATCGTACTTAGTTTTGATTTATTTTGTTTTTAATCTTCTTTTCAGCTATTTATCAATCAATGTAACTCTATCCTTTCCATCGGTTTCTTTCCACTCCACTTTCACATTTTGTGTTTCGATCGAATCAATCACTAATCCGATGTATTTAGCCTGAATTGGTACATGGCGGCTAAAGCGTCTATCTACCAACACCAACAACTCTACATCACTTGGCCGGCCAAAAGCCAGCATAGCATCCAATCCGGCACGAATGGTTCTGCCGGTAAATAAGACATCATCTACCAGGATCACATTCTTGTCTTCTATAATAAAATCAATATTGGTGCGGTTAGGGATCAATTCTTTTTTACGGAAATCATCTCTGTAAAAGGTCGTATCAAGGTCTCCGCAATTCACTTTTTTCTTTAAGATACCTTCCAGTAATTTTTGAATACGGTGTGCCAAATAGATGCCACGGGGCTGTAAGCCAATGATAACGGTATTACTAAAATCGTTGTGAACTTCTATTAATTGATAGCAAAGGCGGGTGAGAGTAACTTCTAGTTGTTTATTTTCTAATAAAACTCTTGGCTTCAAGGTAATAGTTGTTTGATATAAGTTATTAGTTGTTTGATAAATATCTGAGGTTTAAAGTTATAGTTATAATTTCAAACAACCAAAAACTTCGCTCAAACAACTGTTATTATTTACATAAAAATAGTTTGTGTTCTATCAGGACCAATAGAAACAATACTGATAGGCACTTCCACTAATTTTTCGATATATTTTACGTAGTCAATTAATTCTTTTGGTAACGTTGATTTGTCGGTCATTTTGGTCAGATCGACGTTCCATCCTTTTACTTCTTCATAAACAGGAGTTACATCCGCCGGATCAATGCTAAATGGTAAATAGTCAATTTTTTCACCTTTGTGCATGTAATGCGTACAAACCTGTAATGTGTCAAAATCCGATAAAATATCGGCTTTCATCATCATTAATTCAGTAACGCCATTAATGGCAATGGCATATTTTAACGCCGGTATATCCAACCAGCCACAACGACGCGGACGGCCTGTTGTAGCACCAAATTCACGACCAATCTGACGCATCTTTTCTCCTACTTCATTATCTAACTCTGTTGGAAAAGGTCCGCTACCAACGCGTGTACAGTATGCTTTAAAGATACCTATCACATTGCCAATACGGTTAGGCGCAATACCCAAGCCATTACAAGCTCCTGCACAAATAGTATTTGATGATGTTACAAAAGGATAAGATCCAAAATCGATATCCAGTAAAGAGCCTTGCGCGCCTTCTGCCAGTATTTTTTTACCTTTTTTGATCTCATCATTAATAAAATGCTCTGTATCGATGAATTTTAATTTTTTTAATTCTTCAATAGCTGCAAACCAGGCTGGTTCTAATTCAGCCAAATTAAACTCGTATTTATGAAACTCTAAAATCTGCTTGTGTTTTTCAACCAGAGTATTGTATTTATCTCTAAAATTAGAACTTTCGATATCACCTACACGTAAACCATTACGTCCGGTTTTATCCATATAGGTTGGTCCGATACCTTTTAAAGTAGAACCGATCTTATCTTTTCCTTTAGCTGCTTCACTGGCCGCATCAATCAAACGATGCGTCGGTAAAATCAAATGAGCACGTTTACTGATCACTAATTTTTTATTCACATCAACCCCCATAGCGGTTAATGCTTCGATCTCTTTCTTGAAAATAACCGGATCAATTACCACACCATTACCTACTACATTTAGGGCAGTTGGATGAAAAATACCACTTGGAATAGTATGTAAAACGTGTTTAATACCATTAAACTCCAAGGTGTGTCCTGCATTTGGACCGCCCTGAAAACGGGCAATGATATCGTATTTTGGGGTTAAAACATCTACTATTTTACCTTTTCCTTCGTCGCCCCATTGTAGGCCTAGTAATACATCTGCTTTGATCATAATTTTACACTTTTCTTGAAAGCGTTCAAATTTACAATTCTCAGGAAACTTTATACGAATAACAAATTAACAATTCGTAGATTTTTGAACAAAATTGGAAGGAAAAGACATTAAAATTCTAAAATAAGTAAGCTAAACCGGCCTGGGCTTTTGCATAAAAATAATTCGATTTATTGTAATAATTAGGAAGGCAAAATTCAAAACCTATACTTGGCATAAATTTACCTATTCTTACTCCCAGCACCATATTATAAAAAATGGCGAATTGAGATATACTTGGTAATTCATCTTTTTTATTGACGCTGGAGCTAAGAATATTGTATGAATACCAACCATCCGGATTAGACGGTGTAATATAAGCGGGATCTTTATCATGCCCCCAATTGTAGGTTAACTCCTGATAATCATAGTGGCTTGAACAGAAATAGTTGGAATAATTAATTCCGATTTTATTTGTTAGTACTACTCCTTTAAATATTACATTATATACCATTTGAGGAGAAACAGAGATGGAATTAAACCGAAACTGAAATTCATGTTGCGAATATGATATGTTGGATCCTGAGCCATGCCCGGATACTAATGGATGATCAAAAAGCGTATGATTCAGCTCTCCTGAAGAGTAATTAATACCTAAGCCAATAAATAGCTGATTGGCATTTTTATTGGCTTTTGTAATGCAATATTGAACATTGGATGAAATAGAGTTTGTCAGATTTAAATCATAAGTATCTGTTTTATCACTGGTCGTGGTTTGTGTTTGTTGCTTGTTCCTGTCGGAAACATACGAACCACCCAAAAATGGTTTTTGCGAATACGATACATCAATAATCCATTTTGGATATATTTTTAATGAATCTCCGGCAAACATGGGATTACAAATAATCCCTAAAAACAATATAACGATTTTTTTCAGCATAGTTAGATCTCTATTTGCAAACCGTCATAAGCCAGCTCAATAAAAGAGGGTAATTCTTTCGAGACTTCTTCATGTAAGCCTAACTGATGAGAGATATGCGTAAAATAGGCTTTCTCAGGCTTTAGCTCCTGCATAAGTTCTATGGCTTGCTGAAAGGTGAAATGTGATACATGATCTTCTTTTCTGAGAGCATTTACAACTATAATTTTAGAGCCTTTTATTTTTTCTTTTTCTTCATCCGAAATGTAATTGGCATCGGTGATATAGGTAAAATCCTTAATCCTATAGGCTTTTACAGGTAATCTGTAATGTATCACATCTATCGGCAACAACTCAATATCTTTGATTTTAATTGGTTGATCTGTTACTTCAAAAAGATCTATTTCTGGAATCCCCGGATATTTGTCTTCTGAAAAAATATAGGCAAACTCTCGTTTCAGGGCTTGTTGCACACTTTGGGAGGCATACACAGGCATGCGCATTTTATTAAAAAAATTAAATGCTTTCACTTCATCCAAACCGGCAATGTGATCTTTATGCTCATGCGTAAAGACAACTGCATCCAGAGTTTTCATTTTTTGACGGAGCATTTGTTGCCTGAAATCCGGTCCGGAATCAATTACAACCTTGGCTATGTCACTTTCAATTAAAATCGATGAACGCAACCGGTTATTTTTTGGGTCAGCAGATCGACACACAGCACAATCGCAGGCGATGATTGGAACGCCCTGAGAAGTACCTGTGCCTAAAAAAGTAACCTTCATGCTAGTGATTATTGATAAGTCTAAGATAAACGTCCTGATTAAGGAATCCTAATATTAAAGTAAACAAAATGCCAAACATGGCACCCCAAAAATGGGCTTCATGCCCTATTCTATCAACCGAATCATTTCCTGTATTTCGTTTACTTAAATAATAACTGATACCCAAATACAATACTCCAAATAACCAGGCCGGCATAGGAATAAAAAAGAATCCTAACTGCGACATGGGCGAACAGGTAATAAAACTAAAGATCAATGCATTTACGGCACCACTGGCTCCCAACGATGTGTAGTATTTATTTTCCTTATTCTTAAAATATTCTGAAATAGATGATGCATAAATAGCTCCTGTGTAAAGAACAATGAACATTACCATTCCTAATTTTTTATCAGGGTCACCTACACTCCCCATTAACAAAGGCAACACCTGTGTTTCAACAATTGGTCCAAATATCCATAAAGCATACATATTAAATGCCAGATGAATATAATCCCCATGTAAAAAAGCATGTGATAAAAAGCGGTAATGCTGATTAAAGTGCTTAATGGAATATGGATGAAAAATGTATTTATACTTAATCTCCGGATTATTCATGGCGTATAATGAAAATCCAACAGTAAGAATCAATAGAACGTATGTTATCATTTAGTGTTTATTAAATATATATTGTACGAATATACGAATTGGATTTACTGAACCTTCAAACTCCAGGCTTCCGGCTTTGCATCAAATAACACTTTGGTTTTAGCCCAAACGCCTTCAAATAACTGAGATTGGCGATAGGCTTCCAAATATTGAGGATCGTCCCAGATACTCAGGGTAAAAAACACACAGGGATTATTGATATCCTGCAACAGTTCAACATGCTGACAGCCTTCCATGGCTGCAATTAAATCGCGGCTAGCCTTGAATATATCTTTAAACCGATCAATATGTTCGGCTTTAAATGTCATCTTCACAAATCTTTTAATCATAAATATCTACTATTATCCGGTCGATTTTATATTTACTCAACACATTTTTCTTGATCACAATTTTTGTGGCCGATTGCCCCAGAGAAGCAATTTCCAGCAGATCCATCGAATTAAAAAAACACACCACATCTCCGATCTTCACATCATCATAGGTATTGTGTATTTTGGTAATGTTGTAGGATGGTAAAGCTATAGAAAATCGTTTATTTCCAACATGTTTTTCAAATTCCTGTTTGGTGATGCTGGTGATCAGATTCCCAAAATCATCCTCATATAACACCATTCCCTGTAAATTACTTGGTGTTGAAAAACTTTCAAAGGCATATAACTTACAATATTCCTGTGTTTCGGAACAAAATTCTTCCAGCGGAACCTGATCCAATAACTTACCGGCAATCTCCGTAAAAATATCTCTTAAGTAAAAGGAATGTTGGCGTTCATTATCAAAGTATAACTGATATACCGGTTCATTAAATGTTTTATCAATGAGCGTTAACAGCCCGTTATCAGGACAAATAATATATTGTCCTTTATATTTAGCCAGCAAGTAGCGGGTGTTATCAACCGATAAATTACTAATGGTTTCAGATGAATTTAAAAATTTAACCGCAAATAAATGAATGGTGTTTTCGGGAAAATACGGTAAAGCGCTCCTTAAGGCAAAAGCGCCTTCGTTATGCGCATGGCTATTGATGGAACAGGCTAAATCAACAATTTTTGCAGTTGGCTGTTTGGAATATAATATACCTTTTACCATTGCCAAATATGGGTCGCGATAACCCAAATCGGTGGTAATGGTAATTATAGACATATTGAAAACTTTATTTAGTTATCTCAAAAGTAAATAATATTTTAGGCTAACTTTTTAACTAAAAAAGTATTTGATTAACACGATTATTAACATAAACACTGCACCTTGATAGAAAAAGTAATTACATTGGATAGCGTTGAACCTGTTGAGATATACGGCGTAAATGATGTGAAACTCAACGTTATAAAAAAATACTTCCCTAAACTTAAAATTGTGGCCAGAGGCTATTCCATTAAAGTTTTGGGCGAAGAGACCGAAATAGCTCAATTTGAAAAGAAACTCACCATGATGGTAGATTACTACCATAAGAATGGCTTATTAACCGATACCGTTATTGAACGCTTATTAGGACAAACCGGCGATAATTTATTATTGGCCAAAGAAGAAGCAACCGGCTCCGATATCATTGTTTTTGGAAATAACGGTCTGGTGATTAAAGCCCGAACAGATAATCAACGTAAAATGATGCAATCGGTGGTAAAAAACGATATGCTATTTGCCGTTGGTCCTGCCGGAACAGGAAAAACCTATACAGCGGTGGCTTTAGCCGTGCGGGCTCTGAAGAATAAAGAAGTTAAACGCATCATATTAACCCGTCCTGCTGTGGAAGCCGGCGAAAATTTAGGTTTTTTGCCGGGAGATCTGAAAGAAAAACTGGATCCCTACATGCAACCCTTGTACGACGCCTTATATGACATGGTGCCTTTGGATAAACTCAATCAATACATTGAAGCCAAAATTATACAAATTGCCCCATTAGCCTTTATGCGTGGAAGAACCCTGGATAATGCCTTTGTGATATTGGATGAAGCTCAAAACACAACAGAAAGCCAGATGAAAATGTTTTTAACACGTATGGGAGCTAACGCGAAGTTTATCATTACAGGTGATATGACTCAAATTGATTTACCCCGTAATCAAACTTCAGGATTGGCACAGGCGGTAAGATTATTAAAGAAAACAGAAGGCATTGATATTATAGAACTAACCACCGTAGATGTGATCAGACACCGTTTGGTAAAAGCGATCATTGAAAAATACGAAGGAGACGCCATTAAAAAATAGACATAAGAATCAAGACTAAAGGGAATCAAGACATAAGACATTATATCTGCTTTTAATTATATCTTTTAGTCCCTTAAATCCTGACTCTCTTTAATCTCATATTATGACAATACAACAAGCCCAAAAACAAGTAGATGACTGGATCAAACAATATGGTGTCCGTTATTTCAGTGAACTCACCAATATGGCAATGCTTACCGAAGAAGTTGGTGAAGTAGCCCGCATTATTGCCCGTCGTTATGGAGAACAAAGCGAAAAGGAGTCTGATAAAAATAAGGACCTGGGTGATGAATTAGCAGATGTGATGTTTGTATTAATTTGTCTGGCTAATCAAACTGGCATAGATTTGGAAGAAGCTCTGAAAAGAAACCTTGATAAAAAAACAAACCGGGATTCTGAACGACATCACAATAACGAAAAACTAAAATAAAGTCCCTTTGTCAAAACTTTTTTTCATAGTTATTTTTTCTACTTTTTTGATACCATTATTTTCCCAAAATAGTTTGATTGGTATTGATGAACAGCATAAAGATATTGGTTCTCAGGAAAACATATACAAAGTAAAAGCGGATTATATCATTCAAAATAACCAGACCAAAAATTTATATTTATTAAGGGCCGATGCCTTAAAAGGCATGACCATCAGGGCTGCCAAGAAAACCATTAAACCCGGAGATACTACTTTGATTGTTATTGAATTTATTCCTCAGCAAACAGGCAGGTTTAAAGAAGTCATCAATCTGGTAACCAGTGCTGATGGAGCACCTTATCAATTATCCCTATCCGGAACTATCAAATCGATTAAAACAGATGACAAAACAGCCTGCTTTTATTTTAAAGGACCTCATAATGCGGGTGTTAAAACTGTAGAACCTATGGTTGTTACGGAGCCCGACAAACCCAGAGATATATCCAACAAACTACCCGATCATACTACTAATACAGAGTCGAAAGAACCGGTTAAGCAACCTGAATATAAAGAGCCTGCCAAAGACAAAGATCCAAATGTGTTGGATGAAGATCTGTATAAACCCAACAATATTATCTTTTTAGTGGATGTATCCAGCTCTATGAAAGACACCAATAAACTTAAAGTAATGCAATATGCTTTGCACCATTTAATTGAGGTACTTAGACCAGCCGATAGAATTACCTTTATTACTTATGCTGATTCTGTTAAAATATTAAAAGACGGTATTAAGGGCAGCGAAAAAGAAACATTAAACGACGTGGTTGACAGATTAAAAGCCAAAGGTTTAACCAAAGGTAATAAAGCCATATTATTTAGTTTGGATGTAGCGCTGAAACATTACATTTCGAATGGAAATAATCAAATTATACTGGCAACTGACGGGAAATTCAGGTTTTATCCGGATGATCAGAAAAAATACATGTTTGTACAGGGAGATAAGCAGGTGAAATTATCGACTATGGCCTTTGGAAATGA
>JACQAK010000215.1 GCA_016194985.1 Bacteroidota bacterium | reverse complement strand
CGAAAGATTTGGTGGGAGAAGTGAAAAAAATTAATGAAGCCGATCTTAAAGAAGGAGATCTTGTTTTTTTTATAACAAACGGAAAAACAATTTCGCATGTAGGTGTATATCTTCAGAATCATAAGTTTGTTCATGCTTCTACTAAAAAGGGTGTGATGATCAGTGATATGAATGAGCCTTATTTTAAGCAGACCTATGCCAGCTCGGGCAGAGCCAAATAATTTTCTGAAATATTAACGCTTCTCTATCAAAACCTGTCTGTTAAAAACAATCTGTTTTAGTAACTTTAAAGGGAAGTAATCATAGTAACTTAACAACATGATTAAATTTTTCTATAAACTACTTCTTGCTTTTTCTGTATTAATCACAATGGCATTTGTGATAAAAAAACAAAGTCCTAAAACCACACCTGATTTTCTAACTTCCGAATCACGTTGGGTAGATTCGGTGTTTGCTTCATTGAATCCGGATGATCGTTTGGCACAACTATTTATGGTAGCCGCCTATAGCAATAAAGATATGAAGCATGTGGCGGAAATCAGAGAATTGGTTGAAACGTATCATATTGGTGGATTGATATTTATGCAGGGTGGCCCGGTTCGCGAAGCAAAACTTAATAACTATTATCAAAATAAAGCGAAAACACCCTTGTTAATTTCAATAGATGGAGAGTGGGGATTGGCAATGCGATTGGATAGTACTCCTAAATATCCACGACAAATGACTTTGGGAGCCATAAAAAATGATTCGTTGATTTATTATATGGGTAAGCAAATTGCCCGCGAATGCAAGCGTATGGGGATTCATGTCAATTTTGCTCCGGTTGCAGATATCAATAATAATCCTTTGAACCCGGTGATAGGGATGAGAAGTTTTGGTGAGAATAAATTTAAAGTAGCCAGCAAAGCGGTCATGTATATGAAGGGACTGCAAGCCGAAGGTGTAATGGCTAATGGTAAACACTTCCCCGGGCATGGAGATACGGATAGCGATTCACATCTCTCATTACCTGTTATCAGTGCTTGTAAAGAACGCATGGATACTTTGGAGTTATATCCTTTTCAACAATTATTTAATGAGGGTTTATCCAGTATCATGGTAGCGCATTTATTTGTTCCTTGTTATGACACCACTAAAAATACGGCCTCTACCTTGTCGCCCTACATCATTCAGGATTTGCTAAAAAAACAATTAGGTTTTCAGGGATTGATTTTTACAGATGCCTTGAATATGAAAGGTGTTGCCAGTTTTTATGAGCCGGGTATAGTAGATGTAAAGGCCTTGTTGGCAGGTAATGATGTGTTATTATTTGCAGAAAATGTGCCTAAGGCTATGGAGCAAATTAAACTAGCCATTAGCAAAGGACAAATTACACAGGAAGACATTGATTTACGTTGTAAAAAAATATTAAAAGCAAAATATTGGTGTGGATTACATCGGAATCAATATGTTAATCCTAAACATTTGTATGAAGATCTGAACTCTAAAGAATCGTTTGTAATTAATACACGTCTGGCAGAGGCCTCTGTTACATTATTGAAAAATGATAAATCGTTATTGCCTTTGCAACGTCCGGATACTTTAAGAATAGTGGAAGTGTCGGTTGGAGATGCTAAAGAAAATGTATTCTCATCTACTATTAATAAATATATGAAGATAGATCATTTGGGTATAGACCATGATGCCTCCAAGAAAGAAAGAGATACATTAATGGCCAAATTAAAAAATTACGATTATGTGATTTTGCAGATCAATAAAACATCTTATAAACCGGAGAAAGAATTTGGTTGCTCGGCAGGAAGCAAGGAAATCATTTCAAAAATCTGTTCTCAAAAAAAGACGATCACCTGTTTGTTTTCTAATCCTTATCTGCTTAATAAATTAGAAAATATTCAGCAAGCAAAAGCTCTATTGACGGTTTATGAAAATAGCACGTTTAGCCAAAAAGCTGCAGCGGATGCCATAATGGGAGCTATTACCGTGAATGGTGTTTTGCCTGTAACAACTGATTTGTTTGTTGCAGGAACAGGAATTGAACTAAAGACAACCACCCGATTACAGTATGTAACGCCGGAGCAAATAGGAATTAACAGCAGAAAATTGTTGGAAATAGATTCCTTAGCGATGTATGGTATCAAAGAAAATGCATACCCCGGTTGTCAGATCATGGCCATTAAAGATGGAAAGGTTTTTTATCAGAAAAATTTCGGAAAGCAAACCTATGATGCAGGGGCTGAAAAAGTGAACGATAATACAATTTATGATCTGGCTTCATTAACTAAAATTCTTTCTTCGTCTTTGGCATTAATGAAGTTAACCGAACAAAAGCAATTTGATTACAATCAGACATTGGGATATTATTTTCCGGAATATAAAGAGAGCAATAAATATGATCTTAATTATAAAGATATTTTGACTCATCAGGCCGGGCTACAGGCTATGATACCATTTTGGCTGAAAACACAGGATAAGTCAAATAATTACAAGCCCGGTTATTATAATTCAATCAAAACAGAGGAGTATCCTACAGAAGTAGCTAAGAATTTATATATAGTTAAAGGCTACACCGATACAATATACAAGCAGATTCTGGATAGTAAACTGGAACCCAGAGGAAAATATGTATACAGTGATATGGGCTATTATTTTTCTAAAAAAATCATCGAAAATAAAACCGTGAAGCCCTTGCAGGACTATGTTCAACAAACGTTTTATAAACCATTGAATGTAGGACTTACGTATTTGCCTCTTACGAAATATCCTGTAAGTCAGATTGCTCCCACTGAAAATGATTTGAAGTTCAGAAAACAGTTATTAAAGGGATATGTGCATGATCAGGGAGCTGCTTTACTAGGCGGAGTTGCAGGGCATGCCGGATTATTTGGAACGGCAAACGATGTGGCTGTTATTATGCAGATGCTTTTAAATAATGGAATGTATGCCGGCCAACAATTATTGGATAGTTCAGTTATCCGACAATATACAGGGTCTCATTATTCGGATAACCGAAGGGGCTTATGTTTTGATAAACCTGAGTTTGATGATAAAAAAGACAGCCCTGTTACAAAAGAATGTAGTTTGCAAAGCTTTGGGCATAGCGGTTTTACAGGAACATTTGCCTGGGCTGATCCTGCTAACGGACTGATTTTTATTTTTTTATCTAACAGGGTTTATCCTAACACTGATGAAAATAAGCTGGCTAAATTAGGTATCCGGGGAAAAATACACAGAACGTTATATGAATCCATTGTACAGAATCCATTTGTTATAAATTAGTAATAATTGGTATATTTATTCTATCAAATCCTTATGTCATGGGCAATATATTAGACACTCAAAAACAGCAAATCTTAACATTACTAAAAGAAAAATCGGTTATGAAGCAGGATGTGTTCAGGAACACCATTGCCGCTTTTGCTATGGTTAAAGAGTGTGTACGCGAAATTGCAATTGACCTCGGGAACCAGACTCATGAGATAGATAAACGAATTATTGTGACTTCAACGGAAACAAATAATTATGCTACTCAGTTAAGAGTGGCGGGAGATATGTTGGAGTGTTTTATGCATACCAATGTATTTGAGTTTGAAAAATCTCATTCCATGTTTAGAACCGGTTATGTGAAGCAAAATGAATATAATTCGTATTGTGGCATCATTAATGTTTACAATTTTTTAAATGATTCATTTAAATTTAATCGTTTAAATGATCTGGGGTATTTGGTGTGTCGCATTTTTGTGAATCGTGAAATGCGTTTTTTCATTGAAGCAAAAGGCCCCATAGGTATTAAGTATTCTACTTTTTCAGATGCACCTTTAAATAAAGAGCAATTACATGAAATCATTAATGATCTGATTATTTATGCCATAACGTTTGATTTATTTACCCCTCCGATTGAGCAGGTAAGGGAAGTATCTGTAAATGAAATCCAGGAGAAAGTGAGCAGTATCAATTTAAGAACCGGAAAGCGTTTAGGATATGGAACAAGTGCCTCTTATGATGAGGACAATAATATGTACATATAGTCCGGATGCGAAACAAATACAAGCTATATACTATTTCCTTTATTGAAGGAGCCTCTGTGATGGCCGCCGAGATTTGCGGGGCTAAATTACTGGCACCGTTTTTCGGAAGTAGTTTATATGTTTGGAGTTCAGTGATGGCCATTACATTAGCAGGTTTAGCCTGTGGTTATTTTGTTGGTGGTAAATTGAGCCGAAGGGAGGTAAAAGAGAATGTATTATTATATGTTTTGCTGGCAGCAGTTGCTTGTTTGTGTTTTATGCCTTTTATGACAGTTGTTTTTTTGCTGACGGCATCTCACTTGCCTTTAATTCCTGCTGTAATTATTAGTGTATTGTTTTTATTATTCCCAACGATGTTGTGCCTGGGGGCAACCTCTCCGCTTATTATTTCAATTCTTACGCAAGATGTAAGTCATAGTGGTGAGAATAGTGGACGTATCTATGCCATTTCTACAGTTGGCGGTATTTTAGCTACCTTTTTATGCGGGTTTTATCTGATCCCAAATTTAGGTATACAATTCAGTTTAATTTGTTTTGCCGTTGCTTTATCATTATCCTGTTTATTCCTGATCATT
>JACQAK010000213.1 GCA_016194985.1 Bacteroidota bacterium | reverse complement strand
TACCTGGAACCCTGGAGTATTAACTGGTACTGCTGTAGCGGTTATACCTTCTGTTACGACAACTTACACGGTGGATGGAGATAATGGATTGGGTTGTATCTCTTCAGAGACGATTACAATTGCAGTAAATGCAGCTCCTTCCATTTCTTTAACAGCATCATCTTTGGGTTTATGTACTCCGGCACCGGTAACATTAACAGCCAGCGGAGCTTCTACTTATACCTGGAATCCAACAGCATTAACAACAGCTACGATTGTTGATACGCCAACATTAACAACAACATATACGGTTACCGGAACAGATGCTATTGGCTGTTCCAATACAGAAACCATTACGATTAGTGTCGGTAACCCTACACTAAGTATTACAAGTAATCCATCTGTGTTATGTGTAGGGGCTACAGCCACATTAACAGCTAACGGAGCCGCGTCTTATACCTGGAGTCCACTGGCAGTTAGCGGAACTACCATTACAGATGCTCCGTCGGTAACAACAACCTATACAGTAACAGGCGATAATGGTTTTGGCTGTGTAACAACCGACACATTTGTGTTAACGGTAACTAACGGACCGACACTCACTGCTGTGGCTAGTCCAACAACAGTGTGCTCAGGTTCTACGGTTTCTTTAACGGCCAGCGGTGCTACAAATTATACATGGATGCCAATGAGTGTTTCAGGAGCATCAGTAACGGACACACCTATAACCAGTACTACTTATACGGTTTCCGGGGATAATGGCGGTTGTGTTGTAAGTACAACGGTTTTTGTGAATGTATCAACCGGTCCGGCAAGCGTAACGGCTATTGCAAACAATACCATCACTTGTTCCAGTCCTACGATTAGTTTAACGGGTAATTCTACAACGTCAGGTGTCGTATATTCCTGGTCTGGTCCTAATTCTTATACATCGGCAGTGCAAAGCCCTACTGATATTATTGCAGCAGGAGATTATACACTAAGCGTTAGTGATCCTTTATCCGGTTGTGCAACAACAGCCACTACTACTGTAGTAAGCAACACTGTGGCGCCAGTAGTTGGTATTATTGTCCCTGGTCCTGTTTTGGGATGTAATGCTACTGTTACATTAGCGGTTGTTACATCTCCAACGATAGCATTAACGTTTGACTGGTCAGGTCCATCTAGTTTTACATCGTCTGTTCAAAGCCCAACTACAAGTGTGGCAGGTGATTATACGGTAGTAGTAACGGATCCTGTAAATGGTTGTCAAAATGTGGTATCTGTTACAGTTGGTTCAAGTACAGTAGCTCCGGTTTATTCTGCTACGATTGTTCCGGCAACATGTTCCGGCACCTTTACAAATAATGATGGTACGATATTGATTTCAGGAAATTCGTCTACAGATACGTATGATATTTCACAGTCGGCAACGTATACGGGTACTGCAAACTACAGCACCGCATCTACTATTCCGTTTAGCGGCATATTGACTAATACTCTGGTTAATCCTTCAAGTGCTACCCCATATACTATCCGAGTATTTGGTAACAACGGATGTTTTACAGATATGACTTTGACACTTACTCCAACATCTTGTTCAACAACAGTTAGCCCAGTTTTAGGAATAACAAAAGCAGTAAGTACACCAACATTAGTAAATAATAATACTTATAATGTAACGTATACAATTGTTGCTACTAATACGTCGACTGTTGATTTAGTAAACATGCACATCACGGATAACTTAAATGCGACGTTCCCTTTACCTACAACATTCAGTGTTATTTCTCCTCCGGTAATTACATCTATAAATAGTAGTTTAAATGCGATGAGTTCATATGACGGGAATGCTATTACTGAATTACTCGGGGTAACTCCCAGCACTTTAACAGCCGGTAAAGCTGACACCATTGTATTTACAGTACAAATACATCCGAACGGGTTCTTTGGGCCTTACAATAACTCTGCAGTGGGTATTGGAACAGATAATAATGCTGCGCAGGTTTCGGATAGTTCTAATACAGGATTCATACCAGATCCTGATAATGATGGAAATCCGACTAACAACAATATACCTACTTCTTTCAGTTTAACACCGCATTCATCTTTAGGTGTGGCCAAGAGTGGAACAGTATCGGGAGTTTTAGCAGATAAAACTTTAGATGTAACATATGTTATTACGGTTAAAAATTTAGGAAATGATACCATTAGATTTGTTCAGGTATTGGATAGTTTAGTGATTCCATCTCCTGCAACATTTACGATCAAATCGGCTCCGACCGCCTCAGGAAGCTTAACGGCTAACAGTAACTATAATGGAAATAGTGATATAGGTTTATTGGTTGCCAGTTCAAGTAAATTAGCTCCGGGAGAAACCGAAACCATTACATTTGTTTTAAATGTTACGCCTAATGATATAAGTTCAATTACAAATACAGCGATTGGTGCAGGATTTGCAACTAATGGCAGTATTGTCAGAGATTCTTCAAATACGGGCACAGAACCTGATCCGAATGGAAACGGTGATGCTACCGAACAAGGAGAAAATGCTCCTACAATACTTGAATTACCGGATGTGAATTTATTTGTTCCGCAAGTCTTTACTCCTGATGGAGATGGTAAGAATGATTTCTTTGTAATTAAAGGAATAGAAGGACGTGTTGTTAATTTAACGGTGTTTAACCGTTGGGGTAATAAAGTATATCAAAATAGTGCTTACGATAACACCTGGAATGGAACGCCAAATGTTAGCGGATTAATTCTCGGTAACAGCAAATTGCCGCAAGGTACTTACTACTATATTGTGGAATTTGAAGATGGGGCTGATAAAGCTATTAACGGATACGTTGTATTACAATACTAAATTCATTATTAAAATTATATAAGAATAAAAAATTAAGACCATGAAAAAATCAATTTTAATACTCATTATCGCAGTGTTTAGCACCATCTGTGCCAAGGCGCAATACGATGCGATGTTTACGCAATATATGTTTAATGAAATGTATATCAATCCGGCGTATACGGGATCAAAAGAAGCGATGGCTGTTAATTTAACGCATCGTCAGCAGTGGGTTAATTTTCCAGGCAGACCAATTACAACCTCGTTTACATTGCATGGCCCTTTAGCTAATGATAAAATGGGATTAGGGATTAGTGTATTGAATGAACAAATTGGGAAACTGAACCGTAATCTGGTGTATTTAAATTATGCGTATCGAATTAAAACAGGAGAGAATGGTCACTTATCATTTGGTATCATGGGCGGACTTCATAATCAGGTTAATAAATTATCCGAATTAAAAGCCACTGAATCCGGTGATATTCAGGTGTCACAAAACACGCCAAGCATCATTTCTCCTAATTTTGGAGCCGGGATCTATTACTATACCAGAAAATTTTATGCAGGTATTTCAGTTCCTCGAATGGTAGATGATAGTTATATGTTTGATCAATCCGGAGGACTTGTTAAATCTAATAAATTCAGTGCAAATAAGTTTCATTATTATCTTACTGTAGGAAATGTGTTTGAGATCAATGATGACCTTAAAATCAAGCCTCAGGCTATGGTAAAGATGGTTCAAAATGCACCATTGCAGTATGATGTTAATGTTAACTTATTAATCAAAAACAAAGTATGGGCCGGTGTATCTTACAGAAGCAGTGCAGATATTTCTGTATTGGTAGGCTTGCAGGTAACCCCGCAATTCTTAGTGAATTATTCGTATGATTATGCTTTAACTAAAATCCAAAAATATTCTCAGGGCTCTCATGAGATAACATTGGGTTATTTATTCTCTTATAAACAACGTAAAGTAGTAACACCAAGATATTTCTAATATGATGAAGAAGTCAATTATTTTATTTTCAACGTTTAGTTTATGTGCATTAGTTGGTATTGCTCAAAATGCTACTATTAATTCTGCTAATAAACTGTATTTCTCTAAACTCTACGTGCAGGCTATTCCAAAATATGAAACTGCTTTGAAAAAAGATAGTTCCAATGCGGATGTCCTGATAAACCTTGGAGACTGCTATCGCCTTACCAACAATAACAAAGGACAATTGATTTGTTATAATAAGTTGATTAAAAATGGTAAAGCCGAGGATATTCATAAGTTTTATTACGGTCAGGCTTTAATGGAAGCAGGCAAATATGACGATGCTAAAAAATATATGGACGAATTCAAGGCAGATAAAAGAGGGGAAGAATTTTCCAAAGCGATTACCAACCTCTCTAAATTTTCTAAAAATGCAGATGCTTATTTGTTGAAGGAATTTCAATTCAATACAAAGTATGATGATTTTTCTGCCTTTACGTTTATGAACGATAAGATTGTTTATACTTCCAATAAAACCAAGTCTACATGGATCACCAGAAGACATGGGTGGACAGGAAATAGTTACTGCCATATGTATATGACCGAAAAAGATGAATTTGGAGAGTACGAAACGCCGGCTATGTTTATAGCGGAGTATACACCTAAATTTAATGATGGGCCATTTTGTGCGAGTAAGGATGGAAAAAATATTTTCTTCACAAGAAACTCTACTAATAAAAAAGATCAGAGCTTGGATGGATCTCAAAAATTGAAACTCATGCAGGCTGTTATTGTTAATGATAATTTTCAGTCGCTGATGGTTTTAAAATTTAACAGTAACGAATATAACTGTGCGCATCCTGCCATCAGTGGTGATGGTAAAACATTATACTTTTCGTCTGATATGGGCGGAGGACAAGGAGGTATGGATTTATATTACTGCAAGCTGGATGCAGGAGGAGCATGGGGACCGCCAATAAATATGGGCGATAAGATCAATACAAAAGGAAACGAGATTTTCCCTTCTATTACTGAGGATAATGTTCTATACTTTGCGTCTAATGGACATGAGGGGCTTGGGGGATTAGATGTGTTTGAGACAAAAATAAAAGACGATAAGCCAGGAAAAATCTACAATATGGGTAAACCCATCAATAGTGAGCATGATGACTTTGCCTATAATCTTAATACGGATGGCAAAAAAGGATTTTTGAGTTCTAACAGAAAGAACGGTGGCATGGATGATGATATTTATCTTGTTGATGTTCTAAGAAAAGTATCGAGAGGGAAAACCGTTAACTTTATTATCAAGGATAAAGAAACTCAGGCACCTCTGCCTTTGGTGAAAATAAAATTAAATGCAGATACCTTTGTAACCAATGATAAAGGCGAGTTTCAAACGGTTTTGGAAGAGGATGTCAATTATAAGCTGGTAACATCCAAGGAAAAATATTTTGAATTGACAGATTCCATTTCAACAAAATCATCTCCTGAAGAAGATGAATTTACCAAAACCATTGAGTTGGAAAAGGATGCGAATTTATCTTTATTGGCTGGTATTTATGATGCTAAGACCGGTGTTGGAATTGAAGGGGTAAGAATTAAAATTAAAGACCTGGCTGTAAGTAATGATTTTGAATTGATCAGAACAGAAAAAAACGGGGAGTATAAATATCCATTGAAGGGGAAAAAGATCGGTGACAAAATTTTGTTTCTGGTAACCATCGAAAAAGAAGGTTACTTGACTAAAACATTGAATTTTACTTACGATATTAAAAAAGAAGGTGAAATTCAAATGAACGAATTATTGGGCTTAACCATTGGTAAAGTGGAGGTAGGGATGGATTTGGCAAAAATGATCGACGTCAAACCAATCTATTTTGATCTGGGTAAATCTACTATCAGAAAAGATGCTGCCATTGAATTGGATAAGATCGTAGCCGTGATGAACGAATATCCGGGAATGGTTATTGAGTTGGGCGCCCATACCGATTGCAGAGGCGCGGCGGCTGCCAATTTAAAATTATCGGGAGCCAGAGCAAAGGCATCTGCAGAGTATATTATTAAAAAGGGAATTGATAAAACACGTATTACCGGAAAAGGTTATGGTGAGAGTAAATTATTAAATTCTTGTGGTTGCGAAGGAAAAGTAAAATCAACCTGTACCGAATGGGAACACTCTGTAAACAGAAGAACCGAATTTATTATTGTGAAGTTGAAAAGCTAATCGCGATGATACTGAAATAAAAAACTCCCTCAGATTTTTTTGAGGGAGTTTTTTTATAGATTAATAATGAATTCCTTTTTATTTAGTAGCGTACATGACGTCTTTTAACGCTTTTACTGTGCGTGCAACATTAGGTAAGGACGCTTCAATTAAGGTTGGTGCATACGGTAATGGTACGTCTGCTGCCGTAATCCGACGGATAGGAGCATCCAAATAATCAAAAGCATCTTTTTGTACACGGAAAGTGATCTCAGAAGAGATACTGGCCAATGGCCAAGCTTCTTCTACAATGACTAACCGGTTTGTTTTCTTAACAGAAGCAATAACTGTATCGTAGTCAATTGGGCGAACGGTTCTTAAATCAACAACCTCTGCGCTGATGCCTTCTTTTTCCAATTCTGCAGCAGCAGCCAAAGCTACCTTCATGATTTTACCAAACGATACAATCGTAACATCAGTTCCCGGTCTTTTTATATCTGCTACTCCAATAGGAATGGTATATTCTTCATCTGGAATCTCACATTTGTCTCCATACATCTGTTCACTTTCCATAAAAATAACAGGATCGTTATCTCTGATTGCAGATTTTAATAAACCTTTGGCATCGTATCCGTTAGAAGGCACAATCACCTTTAATCCGGGACAGTTTGCATACCAGCTTTCAAAAGCCTGTGAATGCTGAGAACTCAACATACCTGCACTGGCTGTTGGACCTCTGAAGACAATAGGGCAATTATATTGACCGCCACTCATACTCAAAAATTTGGCAGCTGCATTAATTACCTGATCAATCGCCACTAGCGAAAAGTTAAAGGTCATAAACTCGATAATAGGACGCAAACCGTTTACCGCAGCACCAACACCGATTCCGGCAAAGCCAAGCTCCGCAATGGGTGTGTCAATAATACGCTTAGGGCCAAATTCGGCCAGCATGCCTTTACTCACTTTATAAGCACCGTTATATTCAGCCACTTCTTCTCCCATCAAAAAGATGGTATGATCGCGACGCATTTCTTCGTTCATGGCTTCGCGCAGGGCTTCTCTAAATTCTATTGTTCTCATATGTAAATTAAAGTCCAAATGTAAACAAAAAGCAATGGAATTAAAAGGGAATGGGAAAAATATAGAAATGCCCTTCAAAAGACCAAAATGAGCTCAAAAACAGATGATAAAACACTCGATAACAAGCATTTATCGTTTGGTCAAAACAAAGTAAAAAATCGGACATTTATCACTTGATTTACACCTATATTTTTATAAATTTGCTCACCTTTTTAAAAACAATATATAATGAAAATATTAGTTCCTATTAGTAATGTACCAGATACAACTACTAAAATAGCTTTTACCAATGGCGATACAGAATTTAATGCTGCCGGTGTGCAGTTTATTATCAATCCATACGATGAGTGGTATGCTTTGGTTCGCGCATTAGAATTAAAAGAAGCCGGAAAAGCAGAAAAAGTAACCCTTATACATGTTGGTTTAGCAGACAGCGATGCAACCATTCGTAAAGGATTTGCTTTAGGAGCTGATGATGGCGTTCGGGTGGATGCAGAAGGTCCGGATGCGTATTTTGTTGCAGAGCAAATTGCGAAATATGCTAAAGACAATGGGTATGATTTAATTATGACAGGAAAAGAAACCATCAATTACAATGGTTCTTCTGTAGGTGCTATGGTTGCCGGATTTTTGGATTTACCATTAGTATCCTTAGCTACCAAGTTTGATTTGGAAGGAAATAAAGCAACGGTTGAGCATGACGTGGATGGCGGAACTCAGGTGGTTGAATGTGAATTACCTTTAGTAGTTTCCTGCTCTAAAGGAATGGCCGAGCAACGTATCCCAAATATGAAAGGTATTATGAGCGCCCGTACCAAACCTTTAACTGTGGTACCCGCAAGCGGTTCGGATAAGCTGACCAACATTAAATCGTATACATTATCAGCAGGGCGTACTACTGTGAAAATGATTGATGAAAATAACATGGATGAGTTAGTACAGTTGTTACATACAGAAGCTAAAGTAATCTAAAAACATTGTATGCTGTAAGTTGTCCATTGTCTGACGGCTAAAGAATACAAAAGACAAGGAGCAACTGACAATGCAGAATAAACAAACATTAAAAATTAAGATACCATGTCAATATTAGTATATACAGAAATCAATAAAGGGAAAGTAAAAAAAGCATCATTAGAGGCTGTTAATTATGCGGCTAAAATAGCTGAGTTAACGGGTTCTTCGGTAACAGCTATTGCGATCAATGCAGATGCTTCCCAGTTAGAAGAAATTGGAAAAGCAGGAGCAAAAAAAATAGTGTCGGTAAAAAATGAGGCCCTGGCTTCTTTAGATAGTATGCTTGTTTCTGCAACAGTTGAGCAGGTAGCTAAAGCAGAAGGCGCTAAAATTATCATCTTTTCGTTCGATATTACAGGTAAGGCAGTTGCCCCACGGTTATCAGCCCGTTTAAAGGCAGGTTTAGTAGCAGGTGCGGTGGATTATCCAACTGTAAACGGCGCAAGTTTGGAGGTAAAGAAAAATGTGTTTTCCGGAAAAGCAACTGCGGTTTATTCAATCAACAGTGATGTAAAAATCATTTCTTTATTACCTAACTCCTTCCCGGTAAAATTAGGAGACAATGCGGCTACGGTAACTGATTTTTCTGCTGATTTAAGCGGAGTAAATTCTAAAATAGTAGTGAAAGAGAAAAAATCAAATGATGTAGGTGGGATGGCTCCATTACCGGAAGCCGAGTTAGTAGTATCTGCCGGTCGTGGAATGAAGGGGCCTGAAAACTGGGGAATGATCGAAGAATTGGCTAAAGAACTAAAAGCCACAACCGCCTGTTCACGTCCGGTAGCCGATATGCACTGGAGACCACATCATGAGCATGTTGGACAAACAGGGGTAGCCATTCGTCCTAACTTATATATTGCCATTGGTATTTCAGGTGCTATTCAGCATTTGGCTGGCGTAAACGGAAGCAAAACCATTGTAGTAATCAATAGCGACAAGGAAGCACCTTTCTTTAAATCGGCGGATTATGGTATTGTTGGAGATGCCTTTACCATTGTTCCTAAATTGGTAGAAGCGGTTAAAAAATTTAAAGCTAATCAAAACTAAATTCATACTTTTTTAGTACATTAGATATTCTTAAAATGGGAATGAAAAAAGTCAGATTAGAAATTGTTGGTTTGTCATATAGCCAAACACAAAGTGGCGCTTACGCACTTGTATTGGGTGAAAGTACCGGTAGTCGCAGATTGCCAATTATTATCGGAGGGTTTGAAGCGCAGGCCATTGCTATTGAGTTAGAGAAAATGACGCCTACACGCCCATTAACTCACGATTTATTTAAAGCTTTTTCAGAAACCTTTTCTATTGAAGTAACAGAGATTCTTATTTACAATTTGGTAGAAGGAATTTTTTATGCTAAACTGGTTTGTACAGATGGAACCCGTGAGGTGGAAATAGATGCCCGTACAAGTGATGCTATTGCATTGGCAGTTCGTTTTAATTGTCCGATCTATACCTATGAATTTATATTAAAATCAGCAGGAATTGTATTGGATGACGAAACCCTACCAACTAACGAAGGATCTGTATCATCTCCTATGGAAGAGATCTCTGCGTCAAATCCGGAAGGAGAGTATCAATCCAAATCAACCGAAGAATTAAAAAATTTATTGCAAACCGCTTTGGACGAAGAACAATACGAATTAGCTTCCAAGATCAGAGATGAAATCAATAACAGAAAAGCATCATAAGGTTACATCATAAGCGTATTTAAAAAGACTGTTTCATTTTTGGGACAGTCTTTTTTGTTAAATAATAGGTGCTGTAATAGTTTTGTTGAAAAAATTATTCTACGATTACTCAATGATCCTATTGGATAACTAAATGGTTTCCTAGGATAAAATATTTTTCCGGATTATCAGTTTAAAAAATGTTCCTTTTTATATACTCTTGCAAAAAAGTAAATAGGTTGTTATTCACTATTTACATTAATTTAATTATACAGTATTATGAAAAAACTTTTTTTATCGTTTGTAACTCTTTTTGGATTATCTGCGTATTCACAAAATACAATACCAACAACTACTGTTACAGGAGCATTAAGCGTAAATGATTCGTTAAAAGTTACCAGAGATATTATGGCTAATGGAGATATTACATCCAGAGGGGAAGTGGTGTCTAAAGACACAATGCGTGCTTTAAAAGATGTGATTGTAGATGGGAATGTAATTATAGGTGGAAAATTAAAGGTTGATAATAATGCCAGATTTAAAGATGACGTTCGTTTAATGAAAGGATTTACTTATGATGGATCAAATGGACTTTCATACTCGGTTAATAATGGGGTGAAGTTATTTGATTATGGTTTGAAGGGAGGGCTAAAACCAAATCCAAGGTCTTGTGCCGCAGGACCACAGCCTTGGTCAAATCATCAATTTGGAGGGATGCTGCAAATTTATGATGCTGATGCTACCGGTCAGTATGTTCCAAATAGTGGATTACTGAATTTTCAAACCTGGTCGGGCGGAAGCTCTATAGATGCTAGTATTGGCGGAAACCTGGGTGGTGGCGGTTTATTATTGAACTATTTTTGCCATAATAATACCTTTATTAATACAGGTTGGGATCTTGCAAATAATGTTAATGGAGGAACTGTGTATATGGGCGCAAAGGTGGATATGCAAAATAGTTTAAAGATTGGTTGGACGCAAAATGGAACAATTGATCTAAATACATCAATCGAAATTAATCAAAACACGAATAATGCAAACGGGGTAAAAGTTCAAACATTTAATAATACCATTAATGCATTTTCAGTATTGAAATCAGATGGCACAAATCCTTTTGTTGTTAGAGGAGATGGAAGTACTAAAACAGGGAATTTGAATGTTAAAGGAGATGTAACAGTTAGTAATCTTATTGGTTCAGGCAATAGAGCGTTAATGGTGGATGCCAATGGGGTCTTAAAAGTTTCAAGCTCATTAAGTTCCTGTGTGGCAGGAGCACCTCAATGGTCTGTTGGCGGCGATAATATTGGCGGCTTAGGATATTCTGATCGCTCGATTGGAACATGTGATAATCAGGATTTTATTTTAAAGGCAAATAATATAAAGCGCATCATTATATCTACAAATGGAAAGATGTATTTTGGTGCTACAAAAATTATCGCATCGCATGCGCATTCCAATAGCCCGTATCAGTTTGATGGAAAAGTTGCCTGTAAAGAATTGGTAGTAGTTGACCCAGTAAAATGGGCTGACTTTGTTTTCGAAAAAAGTTACAACTTATTGCCATTGAATGAGGTGGAGAGTTTTTATATTGAAAATAAGCATTTACCAAGTGTGCCTAGCGAAGCAGAAGTGAAAGAAAACGGGATTAATACAGCTACTATGGATGCCATTTTGTTACAAAAAATAGAAGAGTTAACTTTATATATTGTGCAACAGAAAAAGGAAATTGATGCCTTAAAAAAAGAAATTAAAAAATAGGCTTTTATAAAGAGATAATCATGAAACAAAAATATTTATTAATAGCAACTATCGGATTACTCATAGTTATTTGTTTTACGACATGCAAGAAGTATCCGGAAAATAATTTGTGGTTTAAATCACCAGCAAGAGTGATAGAAGGGAAATGGAAGCTGTGCTTTTTTGAGATTAACCATAATGATTCTTTAAACTCAAATGTAAATTTATTATTAGATAAAGAAATTTCTTTTAAATTAAATTACAGTAATAAAATTTTGTACAAACATCATAGGGGATCTATTGAAGTTATTAATGGAGATAGTTTCGAAGGTTCATGGAATTTAACGGAGAACAAAAAAAATATTGAAATTTCTTTTAGTAACGATAAATATGAATATTATGCTAATGACACTAATTGTGTTTGTTATAATTTTAACAATATTTTTATTAAATATCATACGAAAATTTCTTGGAAAATAGAGAAATTAAACACTAAAGAGTTTTGGATTTCAACGGATTATAATAATAATTATTATGAGTTACATTTTAAGAAATAGTATAATATTTTTTATATTAATAACAGGTTATATAAATGGACAAACTGATGCTATAAATCATCAAAAATATTGGTATTATAGAACTAGACTAACCAATGATTTTATGAAAATTGGTAAAGAACAAGGGGAAAGCGTACCCTTTAATCAAAGAGGGTTAAATCAAAAAGGTTACCCAAGTAGTGGCAATTCTAGTAATAAGTTATATGCAGGGGATGGCATAGCTAGTATAGGAAGTTATATTGCAGCCCTTGCTTCGGAATATTATTTGTTGAAAATAAATGGTCAAACAACAGATAGTGTAAAACATGAATTATTTTGCGCACTAAATGCGATTAACAGACTGGATGCTATTGCGGAGCCTCTTTGGGATGGCGTTTCGAATCAAATACCTTTAAATGGATTTATGATGAGAGATGATATTGATAAGAATTTTATTTTTAGAAATTATGAGCACTTAAATTATTACAATCATGGTGTTTATCAAGACCCCTTAACTGAGTTCTATCCAAATAATTCAGGAATTTTTGATAAAGGGTTTTGCAGTCAAATGGAAATCGGACAAACTCAATGTGGTTCTGATTATATAACAGTAATAAGAGATGGTTTTCCCGATGATCATTCTATGAGTCAAGATCATGTCATTACTCTATTGATTGGTTTAAGTTTAGTTAATAAATATGTTGATTATTCAACAAATGATAATGGCGCCGTATTCCCTTATGAAGGACTGGGCATAAGTAGTATAAAACAAGAAACTTGGAATATAGTCGACAGGATTGCTCAACATTTTAAAAATGACCCACATTACAATTTAAAAAACCCTATAACGAATCAATTAGTACATCCGGGTGGGATGACAAATTTTACACAATATGGATTGGCTGAATCATTTTGCAAATCTGAAGGATTTACAGGAGGTGCAACAGACCCTTTTATTCCGATATTAAATAATTATGGAAGTTTATTCCCATTTACCTGTAATTATAATACGCCATACGTTAGAGCAACAGGACTTCCTACATGGGAATTATATACTACTACCGCCTCTACAAGTGTTGATAATGCAGGATTTAAAAGCCATTTGCTTGCAACGGGTGATTGTGGTTGGATGCATGGCACCTATAATATAAATCAACAAGCCTGCGATTGGGTAAGTACTACTATTTGTAATAAATTACCTTGGCCATTTAGTACAATTTGTAATGTTGTTAATCAATTTGTTTGTAACACAGTACCTGTTCAAGTTCCGGCTTATAGAAACAAAACTGCTAATTTGATAGATTTAGCAGCTAATGGACCTTATCATTTTCAAGATCAGCTTAAGGAAAATTCGCCAATGAGGTATGACATGTGGGATGCCCCACTTTTATACAGAGCTTTATTTCCAAATAATACTATAAATTACCAATCATATATACCTCCAGTAAAAACTATGCTAGATAATGCCCCTTGCGTAGGGCCCTATAATTTTGGACAGTTTGCCAGGCCTGACTTTGAATGGACATGTGAAAATAGAATTGAAAAAACAATTAATAGACAAGATTTTAATGAACCGGATGATGGATGGTATGCATATCTTGATGCTGGGATATCTAACCCGCAAAATAAAATACATACTAAAGGAATTTTTAAGGCGGAGTATAATGGAGTTGATTATATGATTTATCATAATTTATATAGATTAACAAATGGTTCAAGTTTAACAGGTATTCAAAATTTGAGCCATAGATATATAAATGTTACTTTACCAATTGCTAATACAATTTGTTTGAAACCAAATACCTGTACATTTAGAGCATTTGAAACAATTGTGGCGGATAATACTATTAATAATAATGGTTCTGTAGATTATAAAGCAGGGAAAATAATAGATTTAAAGCCGGGGTTTTATGTAACCAGTGGGGCTGATTTTCATGCTTATATAGAAGCATCAAATTGTAATAATGGTGCTTCTGGCTTAAGAACTGCGCAAGACTCTTCTAAGTCTACTCATAATTCTTTTACTGGATATGATAATATGGGAGATGATATACTTACTCATTATGTAAGTTAACCTCAGGAAAAAGATTCAGTTAGAGAAGATTTATTTAATGGGATATTATCTTCTAATGTAAATAGTAATACTACTGCTGTAGAAGACGGTGTTTTATTACAAAATGATATCTTGGTAAATGGAGATAATTATTTTAATATATATCCAAACCCTACTGACGGCATTGTAAATATTGATTTTTCATTGAAAGAAGGAGAGGTAGCCACTCTATACATTATTGATAATAATGGCGCTACGATTGCCCAAAATGAAATGCCAACAGAAAAACTTCAAAAACTAATTTTAAATACCAGTAATTTAGCAAAAGGAGTTTACTTAGTTAGGTTAGTAACAAATGCTAATCGCATAGAGAAAAAAATATTAACCGTTCAATAATAAGTTATGAAATCAACATTAAGTATATTAATTTCATTTTTCATTGCAATATTTTTATATGCCTTTTCCCCTAATAATGGGAATAATGGCAATCACAATGGCTCGCTAAATTATAATTCTCACAATTTAGATGGTGTATTTTCTATTTACAAGTACACCAGAGATTTTAATTTTGGACAACCTGCAATTGATTATAAAAATTATATCGCATTTTTTTTACAAACAAGAGGGGATACCACAACTAAATTTTTTAATGGAAATTTAAGTTTTTGTAATAAGCAATTAATTTATAGTGTTAATAATAAAATATATACGTTTGATGATAGTAATTCTAATGCAGTTGGAAATCAAAAATGGAATTGTAAGCCTATAAATAATAACTCGATAATTAATTATCAATTCAGTAGAGGGGTTGCTAAAGTTGAATTTGAAGACCAAAATAAATTAAAAGACACCATTAGTATTAATAATATTTTAAATATTAATTTGGATGCTGTTGAAAACGCAGATTCAGTTATAATTACTCTAACTGGATTTAATGGAACAACCATCAATAAAAGAGTCGCAGGCATTGCTCAAAATGTTATCTTTACTCAATCGGAACTTTCAAATTTAATAAGTGGAGGTATTATAAGTGTATCTGCACTTAATATTTTGCCTGTAACAATTAATAATAAAAATTATTTGTTTAGTTCTGTTCATCAATATTTAAAACTTGTTTATTTTAAAAATTAGAAATATGAAATACATTTATATAATTATTTTATTAAGCATAATGGTAAGTACTTGTTTTAATTCTTGTAAAAAGAAAGATAATACAGTTCCTGATGCAACCACCGATAAATTGGTGGCGAACAGTGTTGGAACATTCGGGAATCTTCAAAGCGGTTATGTGGTTTTAGATTATGGGAATGGGATAACAACAATCGACAGTAACGTTATAGCTAATTTTTATTCAAGCGCCGCTAATAGTAGTGCGCCGTTAAGTATATATGCTGGAACAGTGGCAGTAAATAATGTTTTTTTAAAATTTGATAATAGTTCCAATTTTTATATTGATACTACACATAGTATCAATATACATCGTTTAAATTGGGCAGCTATTGGAACAGGTACTGTTTCGTCATTTACATATACAAATACCCCATTGTATCCAAATTATTCAGGAACATTGTCATTACACTAATGGAATTGTAAATTTTAGCCCTGCTGACTTGGTTGGATTAACCATTAATTCATCATTAACAATTAGCGTTTACTTTATAAATATGGATACTGTTAATGTAAATTCCGTAAATTATTCAGTTACAAGCTTTTATCAATATATTAAATTTAGTTACTTAAAATAAATAAGTTCAATATAATTATTTACTAATCTTCGAAAAGCTGTCTTTAAAAAATCTTATTGTGTAACAGAAAACGTTATAATTTAATTTCTAAATTCATGAAACAAATAAAAGCATATTCATTCGCAATCATTTTCTTAGCACTCATTACTTCCTGTAAGAAAAAAGACAGTGCCGTGGAACCGGTTGATAATTCAGCACCTGCAGCACAAAGTGGCACTTATGCTGCTTTTTTGAGCAGAAAACAAGTCATTGTAACAAATACTCTGGTGAGTTCTTCGAGCAACTTTAGCACGGCCTATGTATCAACTGTTCCATTAATAAATAATAACCCTTCCGTAGGCTCTTTGGCAGACATGGGATCGGTGAGTTTAAATGGCACTGTATTTCAAAAAAATGCTTATGCTCTTTCTAATATGTATGGTGATAGCACTTCTATAACCTATAACACGCCTTTAAATTGGCTTATTTCAGGAACAGCAGCTGTTCCGGGGTTTAGTTTTTCAAATACCAATCCGTATCCAACGTATACAGGCTATTCGGCCATCGCAGACTCGTTTATTGTTTCGTCTAATATTTCTATTCCACTAATAAATTACAATGGATCAGATGAAATCGAAACATATTTTGTTACCTCTTCTAACCCCGTTACCAATACAAGTATTCAAAACATAACAGGTTCTCCTGCTGCATTGAACTTCACAGCCTCCGATTTGAGTGTGATTGGAGTGAATTCAAATGTAAATCTGGTAATTAACTTTTATAAGAATAATGTGCAAACTATTAATGGGAAATCATATAATTTCAGAACAGGGTATAGTCTTATAAAATCTAATATTAAGTTTAAATAAAAATCACTTTACATAAACGTAAAGTGATTTTATATTTATAGAATTATATAATACTCCAGCAGATTTTATTCAGTCCCACCCTTATTCCAGGATGAGTTTGAATAATTTATTTCCTTCTGATGTCTCTGCTTTTACATAGTAAATGCCTTTACTCATCTTGCTAAGATCAATCGTTGTTTGATTCATGTTTTTCATGCTTTCTGTTTTTACGATTTGTCCAATGGCATTGATAATGGTGATGTCCATTTTATCATAGGCAGACGAGCTTGTAATAGTAAACACACCGTTACTAGGATTAGGGAAAATCGAAATAGAATTGGATGCAGATAAATTAGTAATACCTGTGCAAGTACTTACATTTAAAACCAGTATACTATTACTTGAACAAGTTCCTGAATTTCCTGTAACGGTATAAGTGGTAGTGGCAGTTGCACTGCATACCACCACACTTCCCGAAGCACTGCTTAAACTAGCGGCCGGAGACCATGTGTAATTAGTAGCCCCACTTGCTGATAATGTAGCTGTTTGTCCGGCACAAATAAGAGAATTAGAGGTTGCCGCCGTTACTATCGGGCTAGGCGTTACGTTAATGGTAAATGATTTCGGTGTACTGTTGCAGCTGCCGTTACTGCCGGTTACTGTGTAAATAGTCGTAGTCCCCGGAGATAGTGTACTTGTTGTTCCTGAACCTGAAGGCAACCATGTATAAGTTGTAGCACCCGTTAAATTTACGACAACTGTTTTGCCACTGCAAATAGTTGTATTGGTAATAGAAGCGGCTACAGAAGGAGTTGCTGTCACATTAATGGTAATGGTTTTGTTGGAACTACAAGATCCATTGGATCCTGTAACGGTAAACGAACTTGTACCGGTAGGATTCACAGTGATAACGGTGGTTGTTTGTGATCCTGGTAACCAGGCATAAGTGGAAGCACCACTGGCTGTTAATGTAACTGTTTGTCCTGCACAAACCGTGGAGGAGGACGCCGTTACGTTGGTTGTTGGAGTAGGAGTAACAGTGATGGTAAATGATTTCGGTGTACTGTTGCAGCTGCCGTTACTGCCGGTTACTGTGTAAATAGTCGTAGCCCCCGGAGATAGTGTGCTTGTCGTTCCTGAACCTGAAGGCAACCATGTATAAGTTGTAGCCCCCGTTAAATTTACGACAACAGTTTTACTACTGCAAATAGTTGTATTGGTAATAGAAGCGGCTACAGAAGGAGTTGCTGTTACATTAATGGTAATGGTTTTATTGGAACTACAAGAGCCATTGGATCCTGTAACGGTATATGAACTTGTACCGGTAGGATTTACAGTGATAACAGTGGTTGTTTGTGATCCCGGTAGCCAGGCATATGTGGAAGCGCCACTGGCAGTTAATGTAACTGTTTGCCCTGCACAAACCGTGGAGGAGGACGCCGTTACGTTGGTTGTTGGAGTTGGCGTAACATTAACGGTAAATGTCTTGATTGCACTTGAACAAGCACCTGTAGTACCTGTAACCGAATAAATAGTCGTAGAAGAAGGAGTTAATGTGCTGGTAGTACCTGAACCTGTTGGGAACCATGTATAGGTAGCAGCACCTGTTAATGATTGGACGATGGACCCACCGCTACAAATGGTTGTATTGGTAATGGCTACAGATACACTCGGCGAAGCTGTAACCGTAATAGATTTGGTGGTTGACGTTGTACCTGTTGCATTTGCAACGGTTAGAGTAATCGTTTTAACACCCGCAGACGTATAAGTAACAGATGTGTTTTGAGACGTTGATACGGATGGTGTGCCGCCGGCCATGGTCCATGTCCACGAACTCGGGCCACCTGATGACGCATCTGTTAATGTAATGGCAGAGCCTATGCAGCCGGTACTGGCTGATGTAATAGCAGCAGTTGGAGTAGTGGCACCTACACCGGTAATATTAATATTATCCAGATAAATAGCATCTCCATAATGCCCACGGTTGATAAAGGAAACCATAACGCTTGCCTGTCCCACGTAAGGGGTTAGATCAATAGAATCTTTCTTCCATTGGGAGGAGGCTGTTGGTGTAAATACGGCAGAATTAGTAGCTGTAGTGGCTGTAGCTAATTGAGAGCCTCCTTTTAAGTAAGGATAGGTCGTTGAAGTTCCGCAGTTGGTAGACACACCAATTTGCAGAGTATCAATATAAGGGGAAGTAAATGTTTGAGAATAGGATCTGTAAAAGGTCATTTTAGCGGTTGAAAATCCGGTAAGATTCACATAGGTTTTAAGTTCGTCTCTATAAATGACACTATCACTGTAATTATCAAACACAGTACTTTGCGTACTATTATAGCCGGTATTAGTCGCTAATTTCCATTTTATATTGTCATTTCCGGCATCTACAATGTACCAGTTGGTTGGAGGATAGGTTGCTGTTTGGAAATCCTGAGTTAAAGGTAAAGTGGCGGCACTGGCAACATTAATATAAGCTGTCACTGAATAGGTGCTGCTTCCATTCGCATTCGACGCTACTAACTGTACACTGTATGTTCCCGGAGTGTTATAGGTTACTGTGGGGCTCGATACAGTGGATGTAGAAGGGGTTCCTCCGGCAAATGTCCAGGTATTTAATGTTGGCGAACCCGTACTTAGATTCGTAAATACAACAGTTTGACCCGGACATACCGTTGTTCTGTTAGCTGTGAAGCTAGCAGTTGGCGCACCTAAGGCGCAGTTACCTGATGTTAAAGGAGTCATCAATGGCAAGTTACAGGTTCCTCCTGTCTGAGCATTTCTAACCATAACAGCCAACCCTCCGTTTAAATCATCTGTGTTCAATGTTCGTTTGGATTGGCCATTTGCTAAAGCATAGTGCATTAGATCCGTGGATTTGATCACATGACCTAATTGGTGTCCATGACCTAATTCATGCACAGTAACCGATTCAAAATCATATTGGGAAGAAGTTGGTGCAGCTGTACCGTACTGCCAGGTTAAACCACCCGGAGAATTGGCGAATTGAATATCTAATTCGGAAACATAAAACTGAATCACGCCGCTAACGCTACATCCGCTAAAATAACTTCCACATTGTCCTAAAATACCAGCTCCTAAACCGGAGTTGAACGTTACTATATTTACTCCATCGTTGGCAGAAGCTGTAATAGTGGATGTAGTAGAAGCAGTTGGCCAGTTAATGAAGGTGGCACAACGCCATGACTGTAAAGACCTTTCAAATGCAGCTTTTGCAGGAGCATTGGTGATAAAAGAGCTGTTATAGGTCCATGTATAACCTCCACCACTTTGATTAATGTGTTTGGTATTATATACAATATTGGAATTAGTAACGTTGATATGAGAATAAGGAATAGTGAGCGCGGATGAACTATTGGCACCATTCACTCCGATAACACCGGTGCCTGCTTTTGAAGGCACTTTTACCTGAATTTGTGTTGCCGTCCATGATACGATCTCATTGGCAATAGGAGAAATAGTAGTTGCTCCACCATCATCCGCATTTTTGAAAGTTACCAATGAGGGTGTAGATACTGTGCCAAACCCGCTTCCATTAATGGTCAATACTGAAAATGTACCTGCTGTGATTGTTGTTGGCGTAAAACTGGTAATGGCTGCCACATTTTGTACCGTGTTAACCTGGTTGGCTGTTTGCTGAAATGGATTAACTGATTTTATAACGGAATAATTTGATCCTGTATACTGGGTAATGGTATTATACAAGGTAGAAGAGGCATTTTGATAATTGTTAAAGGGTTCGGAAGCTATATCCGCCGAAATATCGTATTTGATAAAGCCTTGGGCGCTGGCATAAGCCTCATACACTTGTTTGCCAAACTGAGAAGGCTGATTGTTTTGATTGAGGGTAAATACTCCAACATCTCCAACAGATAATTCGAGTGTGGGCTCAAAAACATGCTTCGAAGTACCTACGATCCCTCCTTCGGTAACAATTTCAATATAAGGGGATACCGTATTTTTAAATGTTTTATAAACTTCAATTAAATTCGAAGTATATATTTTGTCATGATTGGCATTCCAAAAAGATTGTTGATTAATGACTTTTCCTTCTATCACAGAGGCGGATTGAGGAATTCGCTGGCTTAAAAGCACAGGATACATTAAACATTGGGCAGAAGCCTGAAACAATGCAATAAAAGTAAGGGTGAGAGAGAATAATAGTTTTTTCATGCGGCAATAGTGTTTAGTTCTAGTAAATATAGTGAACAGAAGCCTCGAAATCAATTTTTACAATAATTCTCCAAAAAAATTAACAAATCAGGTATAAACACCATAGTGTTTATTTCTATTAGCCCCCCTGCTATTTTTGAGCCTTAAAACAAATAGTTTTACTATAAATCAAAATTTCAGTTTTATGGCTAAGAAAATAGTTTCAAAGAGTACCGAGAAAAAAATATTTGTACTGGATACTTCAGTGATCATATACGATCATACAGCAATTAAGAATTTTCAGGAGCACGATGTCGTAATTCCAATAACGGTTTTAGAGGAACTGGATAATTTTAAAAAAGGGAACGATACCAAGAATTTTGCAGCCAGAGAATTTACCCGTTATGTGGATAATATGTCGGGCGATAACTCTTTACAGGAATGGACACCTATCAATGGCAAAACACATGGCTATTTTAAAATTGAAATGCATAATTCTTCGAAACTGGATGCTGAAAAGATTTTTCAGGAGCGAAAAGGAGATCATCGCATTTTGAATGCAGCACTTTATACAGCCGATACAAATCCAGACAGAAAAGTGGTGCTGGTTACTAAAGATATTAATTTACGTATCAAAGCCAAATCGCTTAACCTGCATGCCGAAGATTATACAACCGGTAAAATTTTAGCCGTTGATGAATTGTATACAGGCAATAGCTTAGTGGATAAAGTAAATCCAACAACGATCAATCAGATTTACGAAAAAGGTAGTTGTTTGGCAAAAGATGTTCTTAAAAAAGAAACACCCGAAGCTAACCATTATTATGTAATAAAAAACGGCAATGCTTCGGTATTAGCACGTTATGAGGATTCTTCCAAATCATTAAAGCGTGTTACAAAAACATCTTCTTATGGGATCATTCCTAAAAATGCAGAACAATCATTTGCTCTGGATGCCATTATGAATCCTGATATCAGATTGGTAACTATTCAGGGGGTTGCAGGAACAGGTAAAACATTGTTGTCGCTGGCAGGCGCTTTAGAGCAACGCCGTAACTACCATCAAATTTATCTGGCGCGTCCGATAGTGCCTTTAAGCAATAAGGATATTGGTTATTTACCCGGCGACGTAACGTCTAAATTGAACCCATACATGGAGCCGTTGTGGGATAATTTAAAATTCATTAAAAGCCAGTTCTCGGATAAGGATAAAGAACTGAAGCAAATAAATGAAATGATCGAGAATGAAAAAATCGTGATCTGTCCTTTGGCATTTATTCGTGGACGTAGTTTGAGTAATATGTTTTTTATTGTGGATGAAGCTCAAAATTTAACACCGCATGAAGTAAAAACAATCATTACGCGTGCAGGAGAGAACACAAAGATCATTTTTACCGGCGATATTTATCAAATTGATACGCCCTACCTGGATGCACAAAGTAATGGATTGAGCTACTTGATTGATAAGGTAAAAGGTCAGCCATTGTACGCACATATTACTCTGCAAAAAGGCGAGAGAAGCGAATTAGCGAACTTAGCTAACGATTTATTATAACTATCAGAAATTTGATTTGTAAAAAATGGTTATCTAAACAGATAACCATTTTTGTTTTGTATAAGTGAGTTTTATTAATAGGATAAATGCACATTAGTAAACCGATCGTCTTTTAATGTACCTGCACTTACGCCATCAGAATTATTATAGCTAGAATCTATAGTTACAAAGTACACATCTATTCTTGATGCTTTTTCGTGAATGTAAAAATGTCCATCTGAATCGGTCACGGTTTTTTTAATGGTAAATTTATTTCCGGTGCATTGGTGTTGTTTGTCTCCGGGACCACCACCGCAGGCTTCTAAGACGACAGCAACATTCGCGGCCGGAGCCCCTGATTTATAATACACGTGGCCTTCATAGGAAACATACTGATTTCTTTTTTGTTTACTACAGCTTGCGAAGATCAATAAAAGTATAATCGCGGATGCTATTGATTTTATAGATGGTTTCATGGTTTGATAGTTATTTAGGTTCTATTTTAAAAATAGTTGTAGAGTCAATATTGTGATCATCAATGGTTGTCCCTTCTCCAAACCCAATTAGTTTGAATGGCATGAAATCAATATATTCTTTGGTTGTTGTGAAATAGTCCAGGCCATATTTCTGAGTTCCTTTGTATGTTACAAAATTATTGATGAGGTATTTCCCTCTAAAGTGCTTGAGCAATAGTTCATTGATCTTTTTAAGATCGGGCAGGATCATCCAGGTTATATCAGCCAGTAAAATACAATCTATATCCGCTTTATTGGGAAGTTCTTCCAGATGCAAAATATTTCCTACTTCAAAGTTCAAATGAGGGAATTTTGTTTTGGCTTTTTGGATAGCTGTTTCCGAAATATCAATGGATTTGCAAACAATACCTGTTTCTTGATAGATCCAATCGGCATAATAGCCAAGCCCACAACCATATTCTACAACAGACCTGATCCCAAAGCGTTGAATGTTCATAATCGCCATTTTTCTGCTATATCTGTTTGGTTGTTGCGATTGCATCCAGGGATCTTCGTAGGCCTGATACATTTCTTCAAATTTCCCGATGAATTTTCCGTCTTTAATTACATAGTCGTGATAAGAGGTGTGTGATGTTGTCATAATTTTAATTTTTAGAGGTGATTGTTTTTATATATTATAGTTGTTGATTGTAGAGATTAACTAAATCTTTGTGTATGATTTTGTGATCATGACAATTGATGAGGATCGTTCCTAAATTGATGGTTGCTCCTATGGTCATTATCCCAAAACCCAGTTGTGTGAGGTTAGCAGCTTGTTCTCTTTGTTCCTGAGGGTAGCTGTCTCTTCCGGAAGAGTTTATTAATCCGGTAAAAAAAATTCCTGTACCGATCACCACTGTGGTTATAGATGTAGCAGTAATAAAGGGCCTGAAACGTTTATTTCTTCTGATGATTTTTAATTTGTGCTGTATGTCGGGATGGTTTATATTTTGTGATATGGCTAAAAAATCCCGTTCGCTAATCAGTGTCTGTTGATTATATATTAAGTTTCCGCACCGGGCATTTGAGATTGGTTTTAAGTTGGGATAAGGTTTGTTGAATTCCGGAAGTCTCGAAAAAATCACAGAATCATTCACTATAATTAATTTACCGGTTGAATCTGTATAATCCAAAACCAGACGCTGATGTATACGAAATGGCATTTTCCTTTTATAAGTGTGACCATGCAGAAAGTTTTTGCGCTTTGTCAGATCGGATAATCTATAGGTGCCTTTGATGCTGTGTAGCGTAATGCTTTGAGCAAAGGAAAGGGAAGGGAAGCTGCGAAACTTATCCATAATACTAGTGTAAAACGTGTTTTCATGATTTGTGTTTTTCTTGATTCAAAAGTATACTGAGGCAAGAAAAAAGACACAGTGTAAAAAGCGTATAATGCGATAACAATTGTTTTATATTAAATAAATATCGTAATACGATATAATATTATTTAAATATCATTTTTTAATAATATGATATATAAATTGTATCTTTATGTTATTTAATTTGAATTTATATATCATTATATAATTGTATGAAAAACTTAAAACTTTTACTGGAATCTTTGGAGGCGGCACTGCCGACTCACATGACGTTGAATCAGGCTTTGATAAAGACGCTGAAGATCAATAAAGATGCGGCCAGCAGAAGAATCAACGGAAAAACACCTTTAACTTATACAGAGGCCAGTGCTTTATCGAAGGCATATGGTATTAATCTAAACCCGGCTCAATCCGATCAGTTTTCGAATGTGGTATTTGGTTACGTGCCTTTTAAAAGTAAAAAGGTAGACTCGAAACATTTTTTTCAAACCATCTCGGAGTTATTGCAGGAAATGACCACTCAAAAAAATGCTCAGCTATTGCATGTGGCACCCGAAGTACCGGTGTATCATTGCTACAATTATCCTAAGCTCTTAAATTTCAGATTGTTTTATTGGGGGAAATATTTATTGAATAATCCCTACTACTCTAAACGTATTTTTAAGGAAGTAGAGATAGATGCCAATATTACCAAGCATGCCAGAAAAGCCTACGAAAATTATTGCCAGGTACCAAGCCTTGAAATATGGACACCTCAAACCATTCAGAGCATCTTGTCACAGCTGTATTTTTGTATGGAAACCGGAGATTTTTCAAAGCAATCAGAAGTAGAATCTGTATTGGCGGAGGTATCACAAATGATGCAACGTATTAAACAAATGGCAGAAGAAAATAATAAGGCATTCGATCATGATAAAAAACGCCATGTGCCTTTTTTGTTTTATAAAATAGACGTCAATATTAATACCTCTAATTTGCTTGCAGTGATGGATTCACACAAAGTGTCCTATCAGCAATTCAATGCCATTAATTTTATGAGTACCACTCAAGCCGATTTTTGCGAAGAAATTTCAGAATGGATCCGGAACATACAATCAAAGGCGTCACTACTTAGTGGGGCAGGAATTGTAGAGCGTCAACGCTTTTTTAATTCGGTAACCAAACAAATTAATGAATTTAAAGAAGGATTGAGTAAAGTGGATTTCAATTGATCACATCCCGGGCAACATTCCACTGGCTACCTGTTTCATTTCATTCTCATTTACTTCATTAGCTTTAAATAAGGCTTTATTTAAAGTAACAGTTAATTGCTCCTCCAATTCTTCCTTATCGCCGTGCTGCAAACCAGGTGCTATGGTCAAAGATTTGATTTCTCTGTTTCCTGTAATGGCAATTTTAATATCGCCACCGGCACCTTCTACGTTAATAATAGTGGAATCTAATTTTAATTTGATCTCTTCGGCTTTTTGCTTCATTTCCTGAAGCTTGCCCATCATATTATTTTCAAACATAATTTAGATTTTATTAAAGGAAAAAACCCGCTGAAGAAGCGGGTTTTCAATATTAATCGTCGGTTGGCTCAGCCGCGTGTTTAAATGCAGCTTTTTTCGGTTTTATTTTTTTTGGCCACAAAACATTTACCAGTTGGT
>JACQAK010000222.1 GCA_016194985.1 Bacteroidota bacterium | reverse complement strand
TGTATTCCTTTTTATTGTGTCGAAAAGAGAAGTGCTTTTCGCACTATTAGTTGTTTGGCGGTTATCACATGCCTGGATCAGATACAAAGTCAGTAGAAGTGCGAATGGTTTAACTATTAGTTTCATCTTACAAAGATAGTTTTGCTTTTAAGGCAAACTTGTTACTGAGTAGTTATTGGCTTGTTAACGACTTGTTAAAGCCAATTATATCCCATTTAAATTAAGTAATTTTGAAATAGCACCGTGAAACTGAATCGTACATATCTGTATATCGCTATTTCTTCTATAGCGTTGGTCATCGTGCTGATCATTCAGGTGAGCTGGATCCTGGAAACCGCTAAAATAAAGGAAGAACTATTCAATGAAAAAGCAAATATCGTTTTAGCCAAAACAGCAGAAGCATTATCGTCTGATACAGCCACCAGCAAAAAAATAGGCAGCAACGATCAGCCTTTTCGTAACATTGTTATAGGTGCCTGCAGCACTACAGAAGTATGTATCGATAATAGCGAGATCAACAAAATAAATTCACTGTTCACACAAAACATGAATTATTATGGAATCCACATCGATTATTCCTTTGCTGTGATCAAAGAAAATTCTACACCCAGCAAAACCGAAAACAGTTTTTCAAATAATGTTTATAAAAAACGTCTGGACGAGCTAACCAGCAAAAATGGTCTGGAATTAGTCCTGATCTTCCCCGAAAAAAATGACTTTATCATGGCAGAGATGGATACCATTTTTATTACCTCTGTGATACTCATACTCGTTGTTTTAGTGATGTTTTGGAGAACGACTGTTTCGTTGATGAAAGAAAAAGAAATAGCAGAACACACCACCGATTTTCTTAACAACATGACTCATGAATTTAAAACACCTTTAACCAATATTAATTTGGCCGGAAAAATGATCGTTAAGGATTCTAACATTAAACAGGAAGAAAAAATAAAACATTACACCTCTATCATACTCGAAGAAAATGAAAAACTAAAAGTGCAGGTTGAGCAGGTACTAAGTATGACCGCCTTAGAAAGAGGTGAAATTCCTTTACAGGAAGCCGAATTAGATGCACATCAATTACTTCAGCATTGCATAAAAAACATCAGTCTACAAATTGAAAACAAAAAGGGTCATTTACATTTGCATGCAGACGCCAAGAACTCTATGGTCAGAGGCGATAAAACACACCTCTCAAATGCATTCTGTAATCTGATAGACAATGCCATAAAATATTCTGGAGGAAAACCCGAACTATCCATTCAAACTTCTAACAGTGGGGAACATCTGCTTATTGCCGTTTCAGATAAAGGTATTGGCATTGACAAAGAGTATCAACAAAAAGTATTCAATAAATATTTCAGGGTACCAACCGGTAATTTACACGACGTAAAAGGATTTGGATTGGGCCTGGCTTACGTAAAAAAAATTGTTGAATTGCACGGAGGAAAAATAGAATTACAAAGCAACAAAGATCAAGGAACAACATTTACCATAACATTACCAAATGCTGAAAGAACGACTTAACATACTATTAGCAGAAGATGATCCAAATTTAGGATTACTGTTGGTAGATTATCTACAGACAGAAGGCTTTAATGTGAAGCTGTGTAAGGATGGGGAACTGGCACTAACTGCCTTTGAAGATCATCCATTTGATCTGTGTTTGCTTGATGTGATGATGCCTAAAATGGATGGCTTCACACTGGCAAAAGGCATTCGGTTACAGGATAAAAAAATTCCGGTTATTTTCATTACCGCAAAATCTTTAAAAGAAGACAAATTAAAAGGCTATGATCTGGGTGCTGATGACTACATCACCAAGCCATTTGATGAAGAAGAATTGCTCTGGAAAATAAAAGCAGTGATCCGCAGAATACCTGAAAATAAAGGCGAAAGCAAACCCAGGCATATTACTTTAGGAAAATATATATTTGATTTTAATAATCAGTCGCTGACAATAGACGGTAAATCAAAACGCATCACTGAAAAAGAAAGTGATATACTTTACTATTTATCCAATCATCGCAACAAAGTAATAAAGCGCGAAGATATGCTGGAAGCATTGTGGGGCAAGAACGATTATTTTTTTGGAAGAAGTCTGGATGTATTTATCACAAAAATGCGCAAATACCTTAAGGACGATACAGGTCTGAGCATTGAGAATGTGTTTGGTGTGGGCTTCATCTTTAATGTACCTGATCAAGAAAACAAATAACCTAACCATTAAGCTCATGAAACTAATTCCCAAAGCAATTATCACACTATCCATTGTGTTTTTCGTTATCGCTTTTGCAAAGTGTCATAAAGGACAACCTGAGCCAGACTCTTCCCATAAACGTATGGAATACACTAGTGTATCACAAATAAATGGGATCTATAAGATTGACACCAATATTGCGATCTCCATAGGAACCAAAGAAAAAATGCTGGCCTTACTGGAAAAAGAAACCCTGCATGAGAAAAAAACAATCAACGAAATTCCGGACTTTATAAAAACATTTTTAGGAAATCTGTCACCTAACAAAACAATGGATATGGCCAATCCCAATGAAGCATGGCTGGAAGGCGGCAGGATAAGTGGTTTTGATACTGAACGAAAAGCCATCCCGGATGCCACCACTTCTATTGCTAATCCTTTTCCTTCAAGGCAATTAGTGTATTTTGGCATCGGAAAAAACGCCGCACTTATTTCTTATTTTGCCGGAGGAATTCAAAAAACACAACACGCTATCATCCTCAAATTTCAAAACAACAAAATTGTGGATCTTTGGTTCGACAACTATCCTTCTCAGTTTGATTGGCTGGGTGATAATACCGGTATTATTGCAACAAAGGCTGGTATCATCAAATATATTAAGGAAATGAACAACGGAAATTGCTAAAAGCTTATTTTTACAATTAATTCCGAAACATTAATCCTTTGAGGTATTTTCTGTTACATATTTTAGCATGGATCACTTTTTCGGGCTACAGTCAGCTTAATGACAAGCTTTCTAAAAAAGCCGCCGAAGCAGAAGCCTTTTGCAAAAAGAATAATATGAATACATCCTATTGTTTTTTAGTAGACCTCTCTATTCATTCGGGTAAAAACAGGTTTTTTGTTTACGATTTTAAAACTAAAAAAATTACCAGTTCGGGTCTGGTTTGTCATGGTGTAGGTAAAAACAGTACGCCTGAAAAACCGGTTTACAGTAACGATATAGGAAGTAATTGCACGTCGTTAGGAAAATATAAAATAGGAAAACGTGCCTACAGCAATTGGGGAATTAACGTTCATTATAAAATGCATGGCCTGGAAAAAACAAATTCCAATGCCTTTAAACGACAGGTCGTTCTGCACTCATACGATTATGTTTCGGGAACAGAAATTTATCCTTCACATTTAACCATGGGATGGAGTCAGGGCTGTCCGGTGGTAGCCAATAATTTAATGACACAAATAGATGCCTTATTACAGAAGAGTAAAAAACCAACACTGATTTGGATTTTTGAGTAATACTTAAAAAATGCTAAACCCGTATACCAATAACAGAAACGTCATCCACTTGATCGAGCGTATGTTTCCACCCGGTAAAAGCCTCTTCCAGACTTGTTTTTTGAGCCTCCATAGATTGCGAACTATTTCGAATCAATAGTTCTATCAAAGGTTTATACTTGAATTTTTTGCCCTTTGGGCCGCCAAACTGATCTGCAAAACCATCCGTACTTAAATATATAGTATCCCCTTTTTGCAGTTGAATAGTAACACTCGAAAAAGGCACCTCTGTTTCTAAATACAATCCAATGGGCATTTTATCTGCCTTGTATTCATGAAGTTCGTTACCTCTTAAAAGCCACAAAGGATTATTGGCTCCGGCAAATTCAAGGGTATTATCAATTTTGTTCCACACGCACAACGAAATATCCATTCCATCCTTTTGCTGTGTACCACCTTTTTGCTCCAATGCCTGAATGATCTTGGCACGCAATTTATTCAAAATCTCATCGGCCTTAAAGAGTTTGTTTTCGATAACGATCTCATTTAAAAAACTGTTTCCGAGCATACTCATAAATCCTCCCGGAACACCGTGCCCTGTGCAATCAGCTAAAGCAAATACGGAACGGTTATTAGGCGTATTATATGCCCAGTAAAAATCGCCGCTTACTATGTCCTTAGGTTTAAATAAAATAAAATGTTCTTTCGACACTTTATCCCACACATCTTCGCCCGTTAAAACGGCCTGTTGTATGCGCTTAGCATAATTGATACTATCAATGATCTCTTTTTGTTTTTCATCCACCAATTCTTTTTGATGCGTGATTTCCTCATTCTTTAATTCTACCTGCAATTTTTGATTTTCGATAATCACATTGGCTTTTTTGGTTTTCCTGAAATTAACAAAGGCGATAAAGCCAAAAACAGCTATTACAAATAAGCCAACAGAAACAATAAAAAGAATAAGTTGTTGCTGTTTTTTTTCTGCCCGACGAATAGCGTCTTTCTTATCTTGATCCGCCTTCAGTTCTAATTCCTTTTTATTATACTCGAGTTGATACTGACTCTTAATAATCTTATTCCTAATAGTATTTGTATGAATGCTATCATTAAGTCTCTGATACTCTGCCAAGTAATTAAAAGCCATTTGATAATTCCCTTTTTGTTTAAATACCTGACTAAGATTATAAGCCGCATCCGAAACTAACTCGGGGTAGTTTATCTGGCTTGCAAACTTATAAGCAGAGTCGGCAAATAAGGCTGCATTTTTCAAATCCTTTTGAAGAAGATACATCGATACAAGCTTATTGTAGACCTTTGTTTTAATCTGCAAATCAGTAAAAAGATGCGAAATTCGATATGCCTCCGTTGTATACTTCACATATTGAACAGTATCTTTTAGTTGAGCATAGGCATTAGAAAGGCCAATGTTCATTAATGATACCCGACTATATACTTTGTTCTTTTCATAAATCGCCGTTGCTTTTTTATAATAATCAATCGCTACTTTGACTTTATTTTTCCTACCAGCCACAACTGCCAACTGATTATATACATTAGCCACCACATTTTCTTGCTTTGTTTTTATGGAGTAAAAAAGTGCTTTCTTAAAAAAATTATCAGCGTTATCAAGTTCATCATTCTGAAAATAAATATCTCCCAGATTTATATAAATACTTGTTAATCCTAATGGCTGATTTTCTTTTTCGAACAATTTACCCGCTTCGATATACAGTTCTATTGCTTCCTGCAGATTTCCCTCATGCTGATAGATATAGGCAATATTATTAATCACGCCGCCAAGTCCCGCATAATTATGTATCGTTCTAAATAAAGTATCAGCTTTCAAATAATAGCTTTTGGCAGACTCAAGATTATTATGAATATACTGCTGCTCATAACCCAGATTATTGAGTGCTGATGCCGTATAGAAAATATGCAGACTGTCGTTTTTCGTCCGACTGTAATCATATAAATATTTATTATAGCTTGTCCATAAAACCGGGTCTTCCAGGCCTTCAGAAAATAACCTCAGATAATACAGTCGCATTGTATCATTCCTGGTTTTATGATATAAATTCAAAATAGAATCTACTTCATGTTTAACAACCGGGTCAAATACAAAGTCAGGGCTAATGTTAATAAGGTAAAAAGACTTGTCATATTTCTGCTTAGCATTTTGAGCTTCAAGTTTTTTACAGAATAAAGTAACTACCAGACAAATAAAAAATATCAACCCACGACGTTTCATATTAACAAATTTATAAAAATTAGCCAAATAGCCTAGCAAAAACATCTTCCATTTTGGTAACAGCAATCACATCTATTCTAAATTGTTTAAGATCCAGACCTTTCAAATTATACGAAGAGATATAAATTCTTTCAAAACCTAACTTTTGTGCCTCCGAAATGCGCTGCTCTATCCTGTTCACCGGTCTTATTTCTCCTGTTAATCCCACTTCAGCCGCAAAACATACATTTTGAGGAATAGGCAGATCTTCATTACTCGACAACACAGCGCACACCAGAGCCAAATCGATTCCCGGATCCTCTACTTTCAATCCCCCGGCTATATTAATAAATACATCTTTTGCACCCAATCTAAACCCACAGCGTTTTTCCAATACAGCCAGCAACATGGATAAACGCCTCAGGTCAAACCCCGTAGACGAACGCTGTGGCGTGCCGTAAGCGGCCGTACTTACCAATGCCTGAGTTTCAATCAACAAAGGACGATTGCCTTCCAGGGTAGCCGCTATCGCCACACCACTCGTTGCTTCCTGTCTATTGGTAATTAAAATTTCAGAAGGATTTAAAACCTCTTTCAACCCGTCACCATTCATTTCATATATCCCCATTTCATTAGTGCTTCCAAAACGATTTTTGGTAGCACGTAATAAACGGTATATATGATTTCGGTCTCCCTCAAATTGCAAAACAGTATCCACCATATGTTCTAATACTTTCGGTCCCGCCAGGCTACCTTCTTTGGTAATATGCCCAATCATAAACACAGGCACATTGGTCTCTTTGGCAAATCGTAAGAACTCTGCTGCACATTCCCTCACTTGGCTAACGCTTCCTGGACTGCTGTCAATATAAGCAGTGTGAATAGTTTGAATAGAATCTATAATCACCAATTGAGGTTCTACTTTTTCTATTTGAGTGAAAATATTTTGCGTGTTGGTTTCCTGAAGTATGAAACAATTTTCCGTTGTTACGCCTATCCTCTCGGCACGCATTTTTATCTGCTGTTCACTTTCTTCTCCGCTTACATATAAAACCCGTAAGTTTTTTAAACGCAAAGCCAATTGCAACATTAAGGTAGATTTACCAATACCCGGCTCACCGCCAAATAACACTAAACTTCCGGGCACAACACCTCCTCCCAATACTCTGGCCAGTTCTTGTCCCGGTACCTGAATACGAGGATATTCGGCAATCCCTATTTCCTGTAATAAAATAGATTGATTGGATCGATGATTTTCATTTTTATTAGCAGAAAATAACTGTAAGCGATCGTTTTTCGATTCCTTATGAACTACTTCTTCTACAAGAGTGTTCCATTCGCCACAGCTATTGCATTTACCTGCCCATTTAGCAGCCTGTGCGCCACAGCTTTGACAGAAATAAGATGTTTTTGTTTTTGCCACTGGATTGTGTTTTGATATTTCAAAATTACAATCAATTGTAGCGATTGATTGCTACGATTTGTAGCTAAATGACATTAACTCCAATTTACACCAATTTCAATGTGTTTTCTTTGCCAATCCGCTCAAAGTTCTCTCCCAGCCAGGCATCGCAGGCTTTATACCCAAGATCTTTTAAATACATCATAAAGTCCCAGCTGGTATTTAGTTTCGATGATAAATTCAAATCGCCCAGTTCATTATCGGCACTGATATTATGCAGATACACCGGTTTTAGCGTTCCGTCAAGTGTAATTCCCTTCCCTACTAATTCCTGCTGAAACTGAATTAACTTCAACTCTAATAATAAAGAGGAATTAAAACTTAATTCATTAACGCGATCCCTGATATCTTCGATCTTTCCCGGAACATGTTTGATGTTTTTGGGATTTATCTGAATCAGTAAAATATCATCCGTATCTTCTGTATGATCTATCAATGGCTGTATAAGCGGGTTTCCACTATACCCACCATCCCAGTAATATTCTCCGTTTATTTCAACAGCATCGTACATATAAGGCAGGCAGGCTGACGCCAGGATGGTTTTAGCCGTTATTTCATCATGACCAAAGATTCTTGCTTCGCAGGTTTTTACATTGGTAGCACACACAAATAATTTCGGTGGGTTTAATTTATGTAATTCATCAAAGTTAATCACTTCATTCAGGATCCTCTCCAACGGATTATATTGCAATGGATTCAACTGTTTGGGAGTGAAATTTTCCGTGCTCATGCTAAATAACTTATAACTCGGAGAAAAATCCATATTACCAGGACTCATCATTTTATCAAGCCAGCTGGGCTGTAACGGAGAAAGCTTACCTGCTTCCGAAATTTTATGCCAGAATTTTACCAAAGTATGTTTCGCCAAATTTCTACCGCCTTTTTTTAATCCGTATATAGTACACACGCCGTTCATTGCTCCTGCACTCGTTCCGCATATCCCATCTATTTCTACCCGTTCATCATCTAATAATCTGTCAATTACTCCCCATGTATAGGCGCCATGAGCCCCGCCGCCCTGAAGTGCCAGGTCAATCTTTTTTGTTTTAGACATAGTGTTTAGTGATTTTTTAAATTAAACTTACGTGCAATTTTATACGTAATAATTTAGCTTAGGTTCCGATAAATAGTTAATTATTTTAAATCCGGTTAATACTCAATATCCAGATCAAAGCGTTTTTTTAGTTCTAATAAAGCAGGATTTTTTTCTGCCATCAGCTTAAATTTATCCGATGGCTTATAAGCTTTGATTTCTCCGGTTATTTCCGATACTTTAATCTCCAGTTGCGTTTGTCTGTTATTTACCAATCGTCTCAATTCATCCAGCATATCCTGCTTGATACCAACCAGCATTTCTTTTTGCACTTCATTATTGAGTTCAATCAAAATGGTTTTATCAATCAAACTGATTTTACTGGAAGTAAGTGTCGCATACAATTGTTTATTTCCGCTTTTACTTTTCTCCTCCGCAAAATGCTTTACTGCGCCCAAAGCCCGTTCAGACGTCAGTTCAATATCCATCGTTTCCTGCGGCTCATTCACCACGTTAGCGTCCACAGCAATGGTTTGATGTGGCTGTGCATTGTTTTGCAGTAAGAATTGTGATTTTATTTTTAATTCCGAGAATCCAACCACAGGCCTGGCACTGGTTTGCACAGTTGGCTGCCCGGTAAATTTAGCAACCGGCTGAGCTTGTTCGATTGCTTTTGGCTGAGCGCTTTGAATTTCAAAACCCGAGTTTAACTCATTTTTTTTTTCCGCATCTTGCGGTGCGGCATTCAAATAACTGATTTGCATCAGTGCCATTTCCACTTGCAATCGCTGATTTTTAGCAGATTTATAATGGATATCGCATTTATTAATAACTGCCAGCGATTTTAGTAAAAACGGCGTTGGGCATAATTGCGCCTGCTCGGCAAAACGTTTTTTCAGCGCGTCGCTTACTTCCAACAATTGAACGGTGTATTGATCCTTACTTACCAATAAATTTCTTAAATGTTCTCCGAAACCTATAATAAAATTATGGCCGTCGAATCCTTTCTTAAGGATCTCATCAAACGTTACCATTACTTCCGGCAAACGGCCATGAATAGCCGCATCCGTGAGTTTAAAGTAATATTCATAATCAAGTACATGAAGATTTTCAACAACTGCTTTGTAGGTTAAATGATTTCCGGTAAAGGTTACCATTTGATCAAAAATAGAACAGGCATCACGCAAACCTCCGTCTGCTTTTTGAGCAATGATCTGAAGTGCTTCCGGTTCAAAGGTGATATGTTCGGTAGTAGCAATATGTACTAATTGTTCAGTAATATCTTCTGCCTTAATACGATTAAAACTAAACACCTGACAGCGGGATAAAATCGTTGGAATGATCTTATGTTTTTCGGTAGTAGCTAAAATAAATTTAGCATGTTTGGGCGGCTCCTCCAATGTCTTTAAAAAAGCATTGAACGCAGCATTGGAAAGCATATGAACCTCATCAATCACATATACTTTATAATCGCCCAATTGTGGGGCAAACCGAACCTGATCTACCAGATTCCTGATATCCTCCACCGAGTTATTAGAAGCCGCATCTAATTCATACACATTTAACGATGCGCCCGAATTAAATGATAAGCAGGATTCGCAAGTATCACAGGCTTCTCCATCGGGCGTTAAATTGGTACAGTTAATGGTTTTAGCAAAGATACGGGCACAGGTTGTTTTACCTACACCACGCGGACCACAAAACAAATAGGCCTGTGCTATTTTTCCATTTTTAATGGCTTGTTTTAGTGTATTGGTAATATGGCTTTGCCCAACAACTGTGTTAAAGTGTTGGGGGCGATATTTTCGGGCCGATACTATAAAATCATCCATAACTTGAGGTAAATTTACTGTTTATATCCCCATAAAAAAGGTTAAATTATTAACTGTTTGTGAATAAGTTATATATATTTGATTTAACATAAATTGAATCTTTTCTGAAAATAAGTATCCATATTTTTTTTAGTTTTTTGATTTTGTCAACCTTTCAGAGTTTTGGACAAAATTTGATTAAAGGTACCGTTACAGAGCCGGATAGTGTAACTCCTATGCCTTTTGTATATGTAATCAATGCCGAAACCGGACAGGGACAGATGAGCGATGGAAACGGCAAATTTACAGTTGTTGCCGGCGAGAAAGATTCCATTATTTTTTCTTTTGTTGGTTATGTAAGGCTAAAAATTCCGGCTTCAAAGCTTTATAAAGGTATTTATAAAGAATGTACGGTTGTAATGACCGAAACTGCTTATAAATTAAATCAGGTGGTGGTAAGCGATTTTAAACTAAAACCCTATGAAAAAGATTATATGAAGCGGGTTATTAAAGGTTCTAAAACAACAGCTATTAATGCTATGCAAAGTCCTATATCTGCGTTATACATGCAATTCAGTCAAAAAGGAAAGGAACAACGAAAACTGGCCAAAATATTTGAAGATATTTTTATTCAGGAAGAGGTTGCCAAAAAATTTAATGCCGAAACCTTACGTAAATTAACCGGTGACGATACAATCGATTTTGAAAGGTTTAGAAAATACTGCTATTATTTAAGTAATGATTACATCATGACTCATGATGGCTATGATTTATACTATCGTGTAATGGACTGCTATTATCGTTGGAAAGAAGAAAAGAGATAGTTATTCGATAACTTTTTCGATCGCTTTCGGGAAAAACTCAAATTCCAGTTTTCTGATCTTAGCCGATAATGTCTCCGGAGTATCTTGCGGATCCACATCACATCTTGCCTGTAAAATGACCTCTCCCTTGTCATATTCTTCATTCACATAATGAATCGTGATACCGCTTTCTGTATCCTTATTCTCAATCACAGCCTTATGCACATTCATACCATACATTCCTTTACCACCATATTTAGGCAAAAGCGATGGATGAATATTAATGATGCGATCAGCGAATGCCTTAATAAAGGGTTCCGGAATTTTCAGTAAAAAACCGGCCAAAATAATTATATCTATTTTTTCTGCCTGCAAAAACTCTATAATCTTCGAAGTATATTCATATAATGCCGATTTACTAATGATCTGAACATTCTTTTTATGGCGCTCAGCTCTTTCAATCACTCCGGCATTATCCGAATTAGTAACCACTAATTTGATTTTTATTCGTTTATCATTTGTAAAGTAATTGAACAAATTTTCAGCATTGGTTCCTTCTCCTGAAGCAAATATGGCTACGTTTTTCATCGCTGCGAAAATACAATTTTTATAAAACAAAAACGCCGTTAATTTCTTAACGGCGTTTTATTATTGCAGATATAATTATTGATTTTCCTTTTTGATAACTGTGACATGACCAACATAAGGATGATTATTTCCTTGTATATCTTTCACCACTATCTTATAAGTGTAAACCCCTTGTTCAGCCATTTTGCCGCCTTTTACAGACCCATCCCAGCCTTTTCGGAAGTTATTACTTGAAAAGATATTTTCTCCCCATCTGTCAAATATATCCAATCGGTAATTATCTTCATCGATTCCTACACCTAAAGGTTGAAAAATATCATTAACGCCGTTACCATCCGGTGTAAATGCATTTGGAATATATAGAGCAAAATCAGGAGTTACCTCAACTATTACCTTCGCAAAATCTTTACAACCATGATCAGAAATTGCTACTAAATTAACAGCATACTGTCCAACATATCCATACCAATGACTAGGATTAGTAACCGTTGAATTGTTATTGCCATTTGTAGCTGCAGGATCACCAAAATCCCAATAATAATAGGAGGCACCCTGAGTCGTATTTATGAAATTAAAGTTTGGATCCAAAATACTGGCAATTGGTGGTTCAGCATAGAATGACGCAATCGGTTGAGGATAAATAACGATATAATTATTTTTGGTTATCGTGTTAGAACAACCTGTTACTGTGTTTGTAATAAGAAGACTTACAGTCGTAGAATCCGCTTGTGTAAAATTATAAGACACTGGATTGGTAGTTCCCATAACTGCTTTATTCGTTACATCTACCCATTGGTAAGTATAACCTCCCGCCACACTAGGTGTTGCTGTAAAGTCGATAACTGCAGGTGCACAAGCAGAAGTGTAACTTGCTATAAATGTAGCATTAGGCAACGGGTTCACATTAACAGTAAATACAGCCGTTGCGTTAGGGATTGTACATCCGTCACTCACCAATACAGCATAAGTTGTTGTTGTTGCCGCAAGAGGAGCAGGTGTACCATATACAGTTATAGAACTTGTATGCGGTGCTGTTGGAGACCATGTATAAGAATAAGGTCCTCCATTTCCAGCATTTGTAATAGTAGGGCTCAATAATACAGCTTCGCCATTATTACAAATTGTAGACGAGCCTCCGGTAGCCACTAACGGCTGGGTTACATTAACTGTTATTACTTTTGGTCCGTCAGAACAACCCTTCGAATCTTGTACTATAACATTATAGGCACTTGTAGTAGTAGGGCTTACGTTATGCGGTCCTCCTCCCGAAAAAGAAGTTGGCGTCCACGTATAGGTATACCCGGGACTTCCATTATACCCCGAAGCACTTAATTGAGTTGATCTACCATAACAGATAGTTACGTCAGAACTAACATTCAATATTAATTTTCCCGGAGGAATAACAGCAATTTGTTGTGATGTCGTACAACCATAATTATCTTTCACAGTAGCTAAATAATTTCCACCGGCTACACCTGTTATACTTTGAGTTAAGGCCGATGTTGTCATTGTTTGAGAAAGAGGGCTTGGCCATATTACTGTATAAGGCGCTGTTCCCGAGGAATAATTTAAAGTTATCGTTCCATCAGAATAGCCAAAACATGTTGGTGGTACTACTACCGGTGCAGCCAGAATAGGTCCCGGTGCATCAGCAACACTTACTGTCTGAGTAATGGAACATCCCTTTGAATCTGTAATATTTGCAGTCCACAAATTACCTGGAGACATATTAGAGGCTGTTAATCCTTGTTGCGCCGGAGAAGTGTTCCAGTTTATAACATAATTAGGAGTTCCTCCCTGAACCGTTACTGTAGCAGAACCATTTGGCACTCCACATTTAGCCGGAGATGATACATAAGACGATGTCAATAAAGGTGGTTCTATAATCTGGAAGGTCGTATTAACGAAACAGTTTTTAGTATCTACAACCGTTAACGAATATCCACCGGCTGCTAAGCCTCCTAAAACACCACTATTTCCAAACTGTGAAGGCGACCATGTATATATATAGCCAGGAGTACCACCTTGTATGGTTGTTGAGATTTGTCCGTTGCTTCCGCCATAACATGAAATATTTGTAAAACCAGATGCCGACAATAACAATGGTTGCGGTTGAGAAACAATAGCTTGTGAAGACGTTAAACATCCATTAGCATCACTTACAAAAGCCGTATAAGTATTAGCCGGAACATTAATCATTACTGACGATGTTTGTGAAGAAGGAGTCCAAGTATAGCTATAAGGCATTGTACCTCCATTGGCCAATACTGTTGCCCCTCCGTTACTTAATCCACTGCAGGTAACATCCGTATAGCTACCAATAGCACTTACCAGTTTGGTTGGCTGTGAAATAAGTACCGAAGCCGTTCCCACACAACCGGCAGCATCCGTTACTGTAACATTATGAATATTAGCATTAAAATTTGTAACATTTTGTGTGGTTGAGTTATTAAGCGACCATGATATAGAAATAGCACCGGTTCCACCTGTAATACTTGTTGTTGCAGCGCCATTACTACCGCCAAAACAACTAACGTCAGTATATCCTGTTATAGCAACTACCGGTCCGGCAATATCATTTACTAAACCGCTTGCATTCGCCACACATCCATTAAAATCAATAACCTGGAAATTATAGGCACCTGCTGTAACATTATTATTACATAAAGAAGTTACACCATTACTCCACAATGTACTTGTAAATGGCGATGTTCCTCCCGATATAGTAACACATGTTTTACCATTGGCCTGTCCGCAATTAGAAGCTGTAGCCGATCCAACAGCTGTTAATAAGGCTGGTTCTGTTAAAGTAAACGTTAGCAACGATGTACAGCTGCCATTATAAGTCATGGTAACAGTTTGATTTCCTGCACACAAATTATTGACAAAATTACCCGATTGCAACCCTGGCAGCCATAAGAAACTGGTAGCTCCTGTTCCGCCGGTATAAGCAATATTTGCAGTTCCATCGCACGCACCATTACACTTTGCATTGGTTGTTGTTAATGTAGGCGATAAAGGTGCTGGTTCTAAAATAGTAACATTGGCTGTTACAGAACAATCTTTAGTATCTGTAACCGTTACTGTAAAAGTACCCGCAGATAATCCACTGGCGTTAGCACTATTACCGTTAGATGATGCAGATCCGCTCCATGAGTACGTATAACCGGGTGTTCCTCCTCCTGGAGTTACAACAGCGTACCCATTACTTCCTCCATTACAGGTTACACTGCCTGTTGACGATATATTGGCCGTTAATAAAGGAGGCTGTGTAATAGATACAATAGCACTGGCTGTACAATTATTTTGATCAGTTGCTGTCATCGTATAAGAACCGGCACATAAACCCGAAGCCGTTTGCGAAGAAATAGGATTAGCACCACCAACCCAGTAATATCCAACAGCACCAATACCGTTAGTACTTGTTGCCGTTGCCATACCATTGCATGCGCCAAAGCATAATACATTAGTAGAAGTAATGCTGGCTACCATGGCTGGAGGATTAACCAAACTCATAGTGGAGGTAACTGTACATCCATTTCCATCTGTTACCAATAAATTATAGGCACCAGCTCCTAAAAGACCACTAGTCGAATTGTTTCCACCACCGCCAGACCAGCTATAAGTATAACCTGGAGTTCCTCCTAAAGCAGCAGCTATACCATAACCATCTGTTGATCCAAAACATTTAGGATTAGAAGCGACTATACCTACTGTCAATTGAGTTGGTTGCGAAATAGAAATACTCGTTGATGCCACACAACCTGCTTGATCGGTAATTGACACCGTATAAATTTGCGCACACAAATTAGAAGCAATAGACGCTACATTACCATTGCTCCATGAATAAATATAAGGAGCAACACCGCCTGAAGCAGAAGTTAATGCGGCACCATTACATGCGCCATAACAGCTTACATTTGTTTGACTGGAAATGCTTAAGGTTGGCCCGGCTATATCCGGAATCGTAACTGCTAATGTTTGCAAACAATTGTTCGCATCACGAACAGCTATCGTGTAAGTACCCGCTGCAATATTAGACTGAATCGTTGTTGTTGAGCCGGGGCTCCAGGAATACGTATAAGCTCCTGGTGCACCGCCTGAAGCTGTAATTGTGGCAGATCCATTTGGTTGACCACAATTTGCCGATGTTACCGTTGATGTTAAAGATATAGGAGTTGGTTCAGTAACCGAGATACTTTGAGTAATTGTACAACCGTTAAAATCGGTAATATTACAAACATAATTGCCTATAGCTACATTTGGTACTGTTCCCGCAGTACTTGGAATTCCAGGCCATAAATAAGTATAAGGACCTGTTCCTCCTGTACCTGCTGCAGATACAGTTCCGGTGGCCGTTCCAAAACATTTAACATTATTTGAATTCATAACAGCAGAAAGAACGGATGGCTCAGTAATTGTGCCTACTACTGAAGCAACACAACCGTAAAAATCAACTATCTGACAGGTATATGTATTAGGACATAAATTGGTTGCTACAGCTGATGTTTGACCACCCGGAGACCACTGATAGGTGAATGGAGCAGCTCCTCCAATCATTCCAGCTGTTAAACTTCCATCACAGGCACCATTACATTTCACATTCGATGACGCCGTAATAGTTGCAGTACCACCCGGTGTCACTCCAATAACAGCAGCACTTGATATCACACATCCATTAGCATCTGTAGCCGTTACAGTATAAGTTCCTGCAACCATAGGATTAGAAACATTAGAGGCACCGCCTCCACCTGTCCATGTATAAGTATAAATCGGTGTACCACCTGTTACTGTTGAACTGGCAACACCATTGGCTGCGGTACAATTTGCATTTTGTGTAGCCACCTGAATAGTGAGAGCAGTCGGTTGGTTGACCTGAACCGTTTGCGTGGCAATACATCCATTAAAGTCTTTAATAGAAACATTATAGATGGCAGCTCCAACTGCGGTATAACTGTTTGCCCCCTGGTACCCTGCACCATTTAAAGAGTATTGATAAGGACTGGTCCCTCCTGCCCCGGTAATATTAATAGTTCCTGTAGATGTTCCAAAACATTTTGCAGGGATGGATGAAGGAGATAATGTTACAGCACTAGGCTCTGTAATAGTAGCCGTAGTATTTACGATACAACCGGCATTATCTTTTACAATAACAGAATATGTATTGGCAGGTAGTCCCGTAAAAATACCTGTTCCGTTATTTTGAAAAGGAGACGTTAAGGTATATGTAAACGGCGCACCACTACCCCCTGATCCTACAACTGTAAATCCTCCGTTAGAGCCCCCAAAGCAACTTGTGTTAGTCGTAGTTGGAACAGTGGCTACCGGAGTACCATTATTTAATACATTATAGTTTACGGTTAACGTACAGGAATTAGCATCCACAATTGTTAAAGTATGTATACCTGCAGACAAACCCGTAGCAACAGACCCTGTGGCCAGCACTCCTCCATCAAAAGAATATTGATACGTTGGGGCTCCTCCTGAAACCGTTGTAACTGTAGCTGTGCCATTAGCGTTTCCACAACTCGCATTACTTGTAACAACTGTTGCTGTTGCAGGACCGATGGTTGTTCCAATATTAAAAGTAGTACTGAATGTACAATTGTTAGCATCGCTCACCTGCACAGTATGAGTTCCTGCCAGCAACCCTCCCGTTAAGCTACCTGTTGCCACAGCATCTACACTAAAGCTATATGCCGATGTCCCTCCAGTAACTCCTGTAACATTATATGTTCCATTAGCCAACCCACAACCTGCTAAAGTTGTTGTTCCTGTAATAGCTGTCGGTCCCGGGATGTTAATGATTGTTATTGTTCTTGTTAAAACACAACCTTTAAAATCAGTTACATTTAAAGTATATGTACCTGCAGAAACACTACCCAATGTGTTTGTAATTCCTCCATTACTCCAGTTATACACATATGCAGGAGTACCTCCACCAACTGTAACTGTTGCAGAACCATTTGAATTACCGCAGGTTGCTGGCGTTAAAGTAGATGTTAAAGTTAATGATGTCGGTTGTGTAACCGTTACACTTTGTGTAATTGAACAACCATTCGCATCCGTTTGTGTAACCGAATAAGTACCGGCTGAAACATTACTTACCGTAGCATTTGTATTAGATGCCAGTGCAGGCCATAAATAAGTATAAGGCGTAACACCTCCGGAACCACTGGCAGATACTGTTCCGGTTGACGACCCGAAGCAACTCGCTGCCTGTGCCGAAACCGTTAACGTTAATGCGGTTGGTTGTGTTAACGTAACAGATGACGTTGCTGTACACCCTGAATTATCCCTCACGGTTACATTATACGCCCCAGCAGGTAACCCGGTAAAAACACCTGTTCCATTTGTAATAAAAGGACTTGTTAATGTGTATGTAAAAGGTGCTATACCACCAACAGGAGTAGCTGTGAAACTACCGGTACTTCCTCCAAAACAATTTATATTCACTGAATTAGTTACCGCAAGAGTAGGTCCGCTATTATTTAATTCTGTATACGTTACCGCTAATGTACATGTATTTACATCTTTAATAACAACAGTGTGTGTTCCGGCGGAAAGTCCGCTCGTTGTTGTTCCTGTAGTAAATGAGCCACCGTCAAACGAATAGCTATAGGTAGGGGTACCTCCGGTAACACCTGTTACTGTTGATGTTCCGTTTGCTGAACCACAAGTAGCATTAGTTGTTACGATCGTAGCCGAAGTAGGGCCGTTTGCTGTAGTAATATTAAAAGTAGTTGAAAATAAACAACTATTTGCATCTTTCACCAAAACAGAGTGCGTACCTGCAGCTAAACCAGTTGTTAAACTTGAAGTACTTACTCCATCCACACTAAACGAGTAAACAGCTGTTCCACCGGTAACTCCGGTAACATTATAAGTGCCGTTATTTAATCCACATCCTGCAATGGTAGTTGTTCCTGTAATTGCCGTAGGTCCTGGAATATTTGTAATTGTTACTGTTTTTGTTAAAACACACCCGTTTACATCCTGTACAGTTAATGTATGAGTACCGGCAGATGCTCCCGTTAATGCATTCGTTACTCCCCCGTTACTCCAGTTATATGTGTAACCGGGACTACCTCCACTAACAGTAACAGTTCCGGAGCCATTAGCATTACCGCATGTGGCTGGTGTCAAAGTGGATGTTAAGGTTAGGGATGCCGGTTGCGTTACCGTAACCGTTTTTGTAATCGAACAAAGATTAGCATCTTTTATAGTTACGGTATAAGTCCCTGCTGTCGCAGAACTAACGGTTGACAACGTACTATTTCCCAAAGCAGGCCACAAATAAGTATAAGAACCCGCTCCTCCGGAACCTCCTGCTGAAACAACCCCTGTGGAGTTTCCAAAACAATTTACTGGAGTAGAACTTATAGTACCTGTTAATGGTGTTGGCTGAACTAACGTTGCAGCCACTGTTGCCGTACATCCGAAATTGTCTCTCACCGTAATATTGTATGCTCCGGCAGGCAAACCTGTAAAAGCACCAGTTGTATTGATTTGAGTTGGCGAGGTTAATGTATAACTAAACGGAGCCGTTCCGCCCGTTGGAGAAACCGTTAAACTTCCGGTGGATGCTCCGTTACAAAGAATATTTAAAGAGCTTGTTACAGCAATTGTAGGCGCTGCATTATTTGCCACGTTATAAGTAGTTGTTAATGTACATGAATTAACATCTTTAACAGTTACTGTATGTGTTCCAGCTGCCAAACCCGATGTTGTAGTAGCAGTATTAAAACCAGCTCCGTCAAAATTATAGCTATACGTTGGCGTTCCTCCAGTTACACCTGTAACAGTTGCTGAACCGTTTGCCGATCCACAATTCGAATTAGTAGTATTAATGGTTAAACTTGTTGGCCCATTAGCCGTATTAATAGGAAAAGTTGTACTAAATGTGCACCCTGTGGCATCTTTTACCAAAACTGTATGCGTTCCGGCAGCCAGGCCCGATGTTAGACTTGACGTGGCAACGCCATCTACACTAAATGAATATACAGCTGTTCCACCGGTTACTCCTGTTACATTATAAGTTCCATTATTTGTATTACAACTCGCTAAAGTTGTTGTTCCTGTAATAGCTGTTGGACCTGCAATATTACTGATACTGGTTGTTTTAGTATATACACATGAATTCACATCTTTTACAGTTACCGAATAGGTTCCAGGCGCAAGCCCTACTGTTGGCGACACAGCAGTAAATGGTCCGCCATTAATAGAATATGTATATGGAGAAACCCCTCCCGTTGGAGTACCAAAAGTAAAACTTCCATTATTATTTCCGCAAGTCGCGTTAGTTGGAGTAATTGATAAATTCGTCGGGCCTGAAGTTGATGTTAATGTAGTTGATACAGTATATGTACAACCAAAACTATTGGTAAGAGTTATGACAGGTGTACCTGCCCCTAATCCTGTAACTGTTTGCCCTGCAATAGCTCCCAAACTGCTGGCAAAACTTGATATGGTTTGCGCACAACAGGACGTATTATTTATATTTATGATACCATTACTGTTTCCACAAGTAGGATTGGTAAATGTTAATGTAGCAGACGGATTAGGATTTACGGTTACGGTTACGGTTTTCGTTCCCGTGCATCCTCCGGTAGCACCAGTAATAGTATATACTGTTGTAACAGCAGGATTAGCCGTTACTGCAGCACCTGTTGTAGCTGACAAACCTGTTCCCGGAGACCACGTATAACTGCTAGCCCCGGATACAGATAAGGGTGTAGATCCTCCTGAACAAATAGAGGCACTACTAGCAGTAAGAGTTACAGGGCTAGGACTCACCATATTAATGGTAGCTGTTCGGGTACAACCGGCAGCTGTTGCCGATACCGTATAAACTCCCGGTAGATTAACATCGGGCGTACCTGTCGTTCCTCCCGAAACAATGCCGGGCCCAGACCAGTTATAGGTACTGGCTGGTGTAACAGTTGTTGAAATGGCTGTTGTTCCGGTACAATTTAGCGTAGCACTGGGTGCAATTGCCACAGTAGGACTGCTATTAACTGTAACTAAAGCTGTGTTTGTATATGTTGTTGTTGACGCATCACAATTGGTAATTACCATTGACGATGTATAGGTTGTATTAGCTGTAGGACAAACACTTATAGGACCCAAACCTGTTCCAACGACGGTATTTCCCGGACCATACCAGGTAATGACCGAAGAAGAGACTCCTGTAGGCGAAAACCGCCATCCTTCATTTACAGCAGTCCAGTTTGTTCCATTTCTTCCTGGAGGAGTATAAGCAACTGTTGCACCCGCATTTTGAATACCAACAATCCCGTTTCCGTTTTCCCAACTACAACTTCCACTACTATTTCCTATATAGATATCTATAAAGTTGGTATTTTCATATAATACCATCTGGAAAGTAGATCGAGGTGTGGTACAGGAATATAAGGCCACATTACTAAAATAAAAAACCAAATATCTACATGGTGCTGATCCACCTATATAATAACTTACATTTGAACCGGAAACAGAAGGATCAATATCTCTAAAAACATTAATTGTATTTCCAGGCGTATTACCTGAACTAGGTAACGTTGTATTTACAGGATATGAATCGTAAGAACCCGCAGTTTTTGATGTAAAACAAAGCTGCCCATTAGATCCTAACCAAACTTTGTTATAACTGGTTCCAAAAAAACAAAAATTAAATCCCAAATTCACTTGTCCACTCCATACATCATCTGTCCCAACAGAAACGCCTGTTCCACCTGAATAAGGGAAAGGAGTATACGGTATCGAAGAAACAGCATAACTAGTGGATGCATTATTTTGAATAGCTGTAGCTGTTAAATTAGCACATTGCCCCTGACATATAGTTGCGCCAACAGGAGTAATTTGTGGGCAACCGGGCGATTGAGCAAAAGTATTCAGGAAAACAAAGCTTAATGTAAGTAAAAAAATAATTCTCATAATAGTGGTTCGTTTTATAGTAAAGTAATGGTTTAGTTAACTGACATTAAATAGGAAGCCCGTATTTTTTGTGGATCAAATAGTATTGTCTCCTCTATCACATTCGGTGCAATTCTAGAATGAAAGTCTTCATCACTACTCTCGTACTTATATTTTTGAAGCAAATTATTTTCACTGGAATTAAGAAGATACTGATCTATACCTTCCAGCTTCATCTCTTCCAAAATAGCATTCGAATATTCTCTCGCTTTTAAACTATACCAAACCGCCGATTTTAAATCATTACTCTTGTATGCCGAAACAGCGATTACTTGCAGTTGAATAGCTGCAGACAATTCCTTTGGTTTTTTAACCGCCTTCCCAGCAATCATTTCCTTTTGAGCCTTATAAATGGAAACCTCCGTTCTGCTAACTAAACTTTTAACGGCCAGAGAATCATGAGCAAGAAGATAATTTGAGCTAAAACCCAATAAAAAAAGGAAAATGTAGTGGAGATTTTTCATAAAAATAGTTAATTTATACTTCTATAAATTTAGACTATTTTGTACATTTTCTGTAGAAATTCAATAAATGAAACTAATATTTCACTCGTTCAAATAGAAGCGTTTACCTGAAACACAAAAACTAAACAGTTTTAGGCTTTAAAAAAATTAAGTTAGTCGATAAAATATTATGGTTTGAATTGCTGGTTATTTAACAACAATTCTTCCGAGAATCTTGTTAACCCTCTTCTTTTGATTTTCCAGCATGATCACAAACTCATAAACATGTTTATGCTCAAAAGGATCAGCCGTTTTAACCAATTCTTTAGCATCCTTAATAATTTGATATAAACGCTTTTCCTTTAAACTGAATAGTTGATGTTCTATGCCTTTTTTTATGAAATGTACTTCTTGCGGCACAGCCACACCGAATTTTTCCCATTTAGGGCTCACCGTATCGGCAAACGAAGCAAAATCAATTGCTACCTGAGATATAGCAGGGTTTTGATGATGCGTAAATGTTTGTATGGTAGGAATATTCCCGTTTTCCAGTTCATGTTGAAACTCATCCAACACCATCTGATAAATAGGATTTATGAATTGTAAATTATCTCTCCATAATTCAAATATCACAAACTCACAAACCGTTAACTGAAAGGGCTGATTAATGTTATCCGTATCTTCCGCCTCCACATCTACCAACACATTCCCGTATTGCATCATCATTCTCAATAATTCCTTTTCCTCAAAATCCAATACCGGATCAACCGCTTTCTCTTCTTCTACAAATTCATCCGGAGGTGGTATATTGGGATCATCCGTTGGATACGAATTATTTTGTGTTGTAGGGGCTTGCTTCCCGGTTTTTTTACGAATCAGTTTATTGATTTCGATCTGAAGAATCTGCTCACTGATATCCATGATCTTAGAGCATTCCTTCACATACACCGACCGGTTGATCGCGTCCGGAATAACCGAAATACTTTCCACAATATCTTTAATCAGCTCGGCTCGTTTAATAGGATCATGTTCAACCTCTTTATACAACAAGCTTGTTTTAAATGAAATAAAATCTTTGCTGTTGTTTGTAATAAACTCTTTAAACGCCTCGTTGGTTACTTTTTTACTATATGAGTCAGGATCATCTCCATCAGGAAACAACAATACCCGCACATTCATCCCTTCTTCCAAAATCAGATCAATCCCTCTGAAACTGGCTTTAATACCGGCCACATCCCCATCGTATAAAATGGTAATGTTTTTGGTAAACCGATGAATTAATTTTATTTGTTCAACAGTTAAAGATGTTCCTGAAGAAGCTACCACATTCTCAATACCCGATTGATGCATAGAGATAACATCCGTATATCCTTCTACCAGATAACAATTATCATCCTGTATGATCTGTTTTTTAGCCTGAAACAAGCCGTACAGGGTTTTACTTTTATCGTAAATATCTGTTTGTGGTGAGTTAATATATTTGGCCAGTTTCTTATCACTGGTCAAAATACGCCCGCCAAAACCTATCACTTTCCCCGAAATATTGTGGATAGGAAACATCACACGCCCGGTATATCTGTCAAAAATATCACTAACGGTTATTGGGCTACCCTCTACATGATTATTAGATAAAATAGACATTCCGGTCTTCACCAGATATTCCGGCTTATAGCCGTTTTTTACGGCTGTTTCAGAGAACCGTCGGCGTTCCTCCGAACTATACCCTAAATTGAATTTATCAATCGTTGCCTGTGTAAACCCTCTTTCCTTAAAATATCCGAGGCCAATGGAGCGACCCAGATCATCATTCATTAGCAGATCCGAATAATACTTTTGTGCATATTGCATCACAATATATAAACTCTCCTTTTCGTTTTGCTGGGCTTTTTCTTCTACACTCACTTCCTTTTCTACTACTTCAATCCCATACTTATTCGCAAGGTATTTCAACGCTTCCGGATAGGTTAAACTATCATGATCCATAATAAAATTTACCGCCGTGCCTGATTTACCACAACCAAAACACTTGTAAATCCCTTTAGCCGGAGACACCGTAAATGAAGGCGATTTTTCGCCATGAAAAGGACATAAGCCCAATAAATTAGCCCCTCGTTTTTTAAGGGTAATAAAATCGCCAATAACGTCCTCTACTCGGGCGGCATCAATAATTTTATCTATGGTTTGCTTTGGGATCACAAAAAACAATTTGGGAAAGTAAATATAGCAAAATACGTTCTTTTGAAGTAGGCTTTTTTAAATAAATAGACCAATTCGTATTTGGGCGCGCCTACTGGCCGGGCTTTTCACTTCAATCTTTTTGAAAAGGAGGCTCAAAAAGGATTTCCGTTGCAATCCCTCGCGCCTGGCATCACTGATTTGACCATGCATTTTCTTCAGAGGATTATAAAATTTACTATCTTTAAACTCCGAATTTTCAGCTACATAAAAACTCAAAATTCATAACTTATAACTCATACCTATAAAATGTCCGTTTACGATAAATATAAAGCAGTGATTGGTTTAGAATGCCACATTCAATTACTAACCAAAACCAAAATGTACAGTAATGATGTGGCCGAGTATGGCGCTATGCCAAATACGAATGTGAGTGTTATTACCCTTGGGCATCCCGGTACCTTGCCAAAAGTAAATAAAAGTGCGATCGAGTTTGCAGTAAAATTAGGCATTGCCACACATTCTGCTATTCGGGAAGAAAACCAGTTTGCCCGTAAAAATTATTTTTATGCCGATTTACCAAAAGGCTATCAAATTACACAAGACAAAACGCCTATTTGCACCGGTGGTTATGTAGATATCAAGCTGAAAGATGGTTCCGAAAAACGCATTCATTTAACGCGTATTCACATGGAAGAAGATGCCGGTAAAAGCATGCATGACATTGATCCTTTCGAATCTCTGATCGATTTAAACCGTGCAGGAACACCTTTATTGGAAATTGTAACAGAACCCGATTTTACCGGAAGCGAGGAAGCTTACGTGTATTTAACGGAAATAAAAAAACTGGTACGCTATCTGGATATTTGTGATGGTAATATGGAAGAAGGGTCTTTACGTTGCGATGCAAATATTTCAGTTATGTTGAAAGATGCAAAAGAGTACGGAAAAAAAGTAGAAGTCAAAAACATGAACTCTTTCCGCAACGTGCAACGCGCTATTGATTTCGAAATTAAGCGTCAAATAGATTTATTGGAAGCAGGTGAAGACATTGCCGGCGAGACCCGCAGCTTCGACGCAGTAAATGGATCTACGTTTTCGTTACGAAGCAAAGAAAATGCTAATGACTACCGTTATTTTCCAGAACCTGATTTGCAACCTGTATATGTTACAGAGGAGTATATTAATTCTGTAAAAACTCAAATGCCCGAATTACCGGGCGATTTATTCAATAAATTCACCAAAGAATTTGGCTTATCTGAATATGATGCTTATAATTTAACGGATTTAAAAGGCATTGCGTTGTATTATAATGAAATCGTAAGCCATACCAAAAATTACAAAGCAGCAGCCAACTGGATGATGGGAAGCATTAAATCCTATTTGAATGAAAATGCATTGGATATTGAACAATTTAAAGTAAAGCCGAGCGCTATTGCGGAGATCATTTCGTTAATTGACGAAGGAAAAATCAGTAATGCCGCTGCTACGCAAAAATTGTTTCCTGAATTAATGCTAAATATGAATGAAGTACCCTTAAGTATTGCACAACGTTTAGATATTATACAAAGTAATGATACGGGAGCGTTACAGGAATTAGTCAATCAGGCCTTAGCAAAATATCCTGAAAAAATCACAGAATATAAAAACGGCAAAACAACCCTACTAGGCTTATTTGTTGGCGAGGTAATGAAACTAGGAAAAGGCAAAGCAGATCCTAAAATGGCGAATCAATTGGTGAAGGAAGCTTTAGAGAAGTAATTTATTATTTATGATATATAAAAAAAGCCTGATGTATTTCATCAGGCTTTTTTGTTACCACTTCAATTACATGTCAAAGAAAGTATTTTAAAAATCTCCATTAAACAAATAAAAGGCATATTTATAAACGCAAAAAGCCTTCGTGAAAACACGAAGGCTTTTTGACTTTTAAAATTGGCATCGACATACTCTCCCAGGCTTTAGACCAAGTACCATCTGCGCAGGTGGGCTTAACTTCTCTGTTCGGAATGGGAAGAGGTGATCCCCACCGCTATAG
>JACQAK010000221.1 GCA_016194985.1 Bacteroidota bacterium | reverse complement strand
GATGGCTTTCAATGGACCTTTAACGTGGTGGATGAAAACACCGTGAATGCCTGGTGTATGCCCGGTGGCAAAGTGGTAGTATATACAGGCTTATTGCCTGTGACACAAGATGAAGCAAGCTTAGCGGTGGTTATGGGACACGAAATTGCCCATGCCATTGCACGTCATGGTAATGAACGCATGAGCCAGGGTATGATTGCCCAATTTGGAGGCACTGTGTTATCAACCGCCCTGCAACAAAAACCGGCTGTGACACAAGCACTATTTGGACAAGCCTATGGCTTAACCACTAATTTAGGCATGTTGAAATACAGCCGCACACACGAAACCGAAGCCGATAAAATGGGATTGGTATTTGCTGCCATGGGTGGCTATAACCCCGAAGTAGCCATTACCTTTTGGGAACGTATGGCTGCTTCAAGTGCCGGCAGTGCTAAACCAATGGAATTGTTAAGCACGCATCCAAGTGATGCCACCCGTATTGCAGACTTAAAAGCCTTTATGCCGGAAGCTCTGAAATATTATACAGTAGGAAAATAATAAAACTTGTAAAACCTTACATATGTAAGATTTACAGCTCCCATGCTCATTAGCATGGGAGTTTTTTTATGTGGGGAATAGTTTTACATTTGGTAGAAGCTAAACTTTATAAGCCTATAAATAAATGTTTACAATTGTTTGTAAACATTTATTTATAGGCTTAGCGACCAGTTAGGTGCAAGAGATAAAAAATAACAATCTAAAGAAAATGAGTTATACAAACGAACAAAAGGACGGTTTCTTTGAAGCAGTTGAGTCCATGAAAAAATATAGACGAGCTGACCTAATTGATGAAAAAGGTAGAAGCCTTCTGGAAAAATTATATACAGACCTTTTACCAAACGAATTAGTGTTAAAAAAAGCCTTGCTAAATAACACCACATTTTTTATTGGTAGAAAGGGAACTGGTAAATCCACAATATTTTTACGACTTGAACAGGAACTTAGAAAAAAAGAGAATTATCTTTCTTGCTACCTCGATGTAAAAACAATATATGAAAAATCACAGTCTCAATACTCATCAATTGCTAAAGTGAAGGAGGTAATTCCTGAAGAACTCTTCAATAAGTATTTAATAGAACGTACTTTTATTCAAAACACGTTAATTGCAGTACAAGAGGAATTAAATAAAAAATATAACTCCTTGGGTGATAAATTTGCTAGTATTTTTATAACTACTAAACCCGAAGCTGTTAAAGAAAGGATTGATGAATTACTTCAAAGAATAAGTGATAACAAGACCCTTGAAAATATCGAAATCCCTCTCCTAAGAAGCATAACTTCAAAGTTAAAAAATACAAATGAAGACTTCAAAGAAAGAGAAACAAAATTAGGAGGCTTAGAAGTATCTGGGGGTATTAAGACCGATGGAATTGAAGGTGGAATAAAAACAGACTCAGGTTTTACTTGGAAAAAAGGAATGAAAGATACAAATGAAATTGAAAGTGAGTTTTCAAGCGTACTTCTACAAGTATTTCAAATCAAGGAAATAATAAACGAGATTAAAAGTATTTTAAGTATTTTAAAAATAGATCACTTATTTATTCTTTTGGATGATTTTTCGGAAATTGACGACCATGCAATTATAAGATTTGTTGATGTGATTTTGGCTCCTTTAAATAATTGGTCTGATGAATTTATCAAATTTAAAATAGCAGCATATCCAGGAAGATTGTATTATGGTAAAATTGACCCAGGTAAGATCGATACAATCTATCTTGACTTTTATAACCTCTATTCTCAGTTCGAACGAGATAAAATGGAAGTAAGCGCAACTGATTTTGCCAAACGATTAGTTGATAGCCGTATACAATATTATACAAATACAAGTGCTAGTGAATTTTTCGACACCGACAGTCTTACAATTGAGGAATATTACAACCTGTTTTTTAAAGTGTCAATGAACGTTCCAAGAATACTTGGATATATTTTATCATTCTGTTATCAATCAAAAACAGTTTATGATAAAAAAATAAATCGAACAGATATTGAGTCTGCTTCTCAGCGTTACTATGAAGACAAAATTCTCACATTTTTTGATTCAACTACTTATTCACTTTTAAGTATTGATGAAAAAATATCCATACTTCAATTAAGAGAATTACTTGGAAAAATAAATGACAAGCTAAGTGAAATTAGAAAAAAGATTCAAACTAAAGAACTAACGGGTGCTTCTTACACTCCTACAATACCATATGCAACACATTTTTACTTTAATCCAGATTTAGAGAAATTTTTAAAAACTTTGGAACTTAATTTTTTCATAAATAAGTATAATGATATGAGCGATAAAGATGGAATTCCATCTTCTATTTATTGTATAAATTATGGCTTAGCACGAAAGTTGAATATTCCTTGGGGAAAACCTGAAGGTAATCAATACAGAAAATATTTTATTGAAAGACCCTTTAGTTTCACCAAACTAATAATTGAATTTTTAAATGGTTCTAAAAGAATTCAGTGTATAAACCCAGAATATAAAAAGGAATATAGTATTGATGAACTTAAATTTTTAGAATTTAATAAGTTCAAATGTAATGTTTGTTCGTTTCCAGTTGAAATGAAATCCATCTCTGACAATATAACGCAAGAAATTGAGGCAATTGATACAAGCAAGTTTCTACCAACTCCCGAGTTGAAAATTATTCAAGAATTATTAAAATCAGAAGACGCACTTTACGCAAGGGAAATCGCTCAAGAAATTGACTACTCTGGACAATTAATTGGTTGGCGAGGAAAAAAGCTAGCAGAGGACCATAATTATGTAACGAGAATTAGGGAAAAAGAAGGCGCATCCTATAAGTATAAATTAACAGACGAGGGGAAAGAATATTTTGAATAAAGCAAAGTCACCAGCACCTAACAGCACCTACAAGAAATTGGCGGTTCAGTGGTTAAATGAAGCTTTGTGCTTCGTATCAAGTTTTGTGATGGCAGACAGTCTAATACTTCGAAATCGCCAACTTCTTGTAGCTGCAACCCGTTATAGGCAATAGCGGGGGCAAAACTTTTCGAGACAAAAATTCAGTAGACAAAAAAAATATGAAAAAAATATTTAAGTGGGTTAAAGACAATTGGGAAGACCCCGTTTGGAGTAAAGTAATAGCGGGAATCATATTAGGGATTTTAGCTGCTATTGGAACACTAGCTGTAACATTGTGTAAGAAAATACCAATTGCTGACTTATATGAAAAAGCAACAAGTTCGTATATTAAAATTAGTTTTTTTGAAATATTAATAGCGGTAGTAGTACTCCTTACTTTTCTCATTCCAGCATTTTCAATGGATTTTATACGTTTTCAATTAAAACGTGGAAAAGTTTCAGACAAATTAAAATCTCAAGGAATCAATTTAGAACAATTTCTGCGGGGACAATGGCTTTTAACTTATACAAATCCCAATCCAGCATTTAGTAGCGGAAATGAGTCTGTGACTTTTGTTAACGGTAACCAGTATTTTATTCGCGGACAACTCTCATTCATTATGACGGACATAGACTTTAACTCAAATAAAAAAGAACTTGTATGGACAAAAACAATTTATGCAAACAATAAAAAACATGCCACAGAAACTTTAAAAATAGTTGACGACAATATTATGGAAGGTACTGACGACCTCGGCTACACATTAAAATACATAAAGACAAATTAAATAATATTTATCTGTGTACCCCCGCTCCGCTGCATTTGCAATGCAGAGCAATGATTAAACTTAATTGTAAATGAAAAAATACTACACCCTCATTACTTTATTTTTAATTGGTTTGATCGTATCAGGTATTAATCCGCATGATTATTTTACCTGGTTCTTAGAAGTGTTTCCGGCTATGATTGGTTTGGTGGTGCTCATTGTTACGTTTAAAAAATTTCAATTCACAGATCTCACCTACTCTCTTATTTTAGTGCATTGTTATGTTTTATTTATTGGCGGGCATTATACCTATGCCGAAGTTCCTTTATTTGATTGGATCAGAGAGGCGTTTCATCAAAGCCGCAATAATTATGATAAGGTAGGGCATTTTACGCAGGGCTTTGTACCTGCTTTGATTGTGCGGGAATTATTCATAAGAAAGCAAGTGGTGAAACCCGGAGGATGGTTATCTTTTTTAACCGTTTGCACCTGCTTAAGCATTTCTGTGTTCTATGAATTTTTAGAATGGTTTGTTGCCGAAGCATCAGGACAGTCGGCAGAAGCCTTTTTAGGAACACAGGGTTATGTATGGGATACCCAGTCGGATATGCTGTACGCCTTTATTGGTGCCATTTGTGCGGTGGTATTATTGGGTAAGATTCAGGATAAACAGATTAATCAATTATCTCATACATAAACTAAGATTATTATTCTAACGTATGTATTACATTATAAGAAAAAGCGCGTAGTCTGCCAAAAATGCGGGCAGACTGGGGGTGAATTGAGAAAACAAGATTTTAGTGTCGCGTAGCAGAACGTAAAAATCGTAGTTTTCCAAGAGGCGCGCTGAGCATATTTTTGGCTTGTCTTTTTTGGTTACTTTTTTTGACTAAGAAAAAAAGTGACAAAATATTATCTAAGCATCGCTCCACGCTTCACCAAATAGGTTTGCAGGATCACATCAAAGCCCTGATTGATATCCGCTTCTACGAAATCAATTTTATACTGACCGCATTTTAACTTGATGGCTTCAGTGTATTCGGTGATCTTTTTCAGGTATAGTTCTTTTACCTGGTTAGGATTTAATTTGATCTCCTGTTTGGTTTCGATATCAATAAAATGATGCGGGCGATTCTCAAATTCAAAATCGAGTTCCTGTTTTTTATCGGTGACATGAAACAATACGACATCGTGCTTTTTGTATTTCAAATGCTGCAGTGATGCAAAAATGGCTTCAAGGTTCGAATGATCCTCGAACATATCACTAAAAATCACCACTAACGAGCGCTTGTGGATGATTTCTGCTACCTGATCCAAGGCCTTTGCCGACTGGGTAGTAGAAGCTTCTTCGTAAACCGTTTTATTGAGCAGTTCTTCCAGCTCGTGGTACATCATTTTTTGTTGAGCGGGATTACTCTTGGCCGGGTAATGTTTATGAATTTCCTTATCAAAAAAAGTAATGCCAATGGCGTCTCTCTGGTTCTTTAGCAGCTGCATCAGGGCCGCCGCTGCATATATCGAAAAAGTCAATTTGTTTAAAGCGCCTTCCTTTTTTTTCTCTAAGGGAAACAGCATGGAATTGGATGTGTCGATAATAATCTGACAACGCAGGTTGGTTTCTTCTTCGTAGCGTTTGATGAAGAGTTTATCTGTCTTTCCGAATAACTTCCAATCGATATGCTTGGTGCTTTCTCCTTTATTGTAAATGCGGTGTTCGGCAAACTCTACCGAAAAGCCATGAAAAGGACTTTTATGCAAACCCGTGATAAAGCCTTCTACTACTTGTTTGGCAAGGAGTTCGAGTTTTGAGAATGGCTCTATGAGTTCGCGGTTGATCATTGACATAAAAGTACAATTTTATTACTTGTATTCAAATTAGTTGATACAATAAAAGTAGTAATAGTTGAGATACAATTTAATAAGGGCGAGTTCGGCGGTGGCCGAAGCGGGCTGTCACTCCAATCTTTTTTTGAAATCAAAAAAAGGATTTCCGTTTGCATCCCTCTCGCTATGTAACTCAAACATGAAATTAAATTTTCGATTTTAATAAACACTTCGAGAGAGCCCAAAAAGCTATCGGGACTTCACGCAATTCTGTTTTCTGAAGAATTATTTTACAATGGAAAGTTTAAGCTGCGAGAGGGATGCAAACGAAAATCCTTTTTTCATGCACCGCATGAAAAAAGATTGGAGTGACAGCCCGATCCGGCCACCGCCGGACTCGCCCAAACTATCTTAAAGAATAACATGTATATAAAACAAAAAACCCCCAGACAATGTCTGAGGGTTCAGTGTTAATTAGTTTCCTAATTATTTTCCTTTGTTAACGTTAGTAGCTAACTCAGTACCAGCTTTAAATTTAACTACTTTTTTAGCAGCAATTTTAATTTCTTTACCAGTTTGAGGGTTACGACCAATACGTGCAGCACGTTTAGCAACTGAGAAAGAACCGAATCCTACTAAAGAAATTCTGTCTCCTTTTTTTAATGCTTTTCCTACTGCTTCGATAGTAGAATCTAATGCACGACCTGCATCAGCTTTAGTTAATTTTGATCCGTTTGCGATTGCTTCGATTAATTCTGCTTTGTTCATTTTGTTTTGTTTTTAAGGGTTAAACTTTTTTAAATTAATTACACTACAAATGTATACGCTAATCGCTATTTGTCAAGTGTTTTATACAAAAAAGTGCTGGTTTTGTTAATAAAACGGCACTTTGTTAATAAATATGCCCTGTATCGCTATTATAATGGGGCTTTCGGCTACAACAAATCTCTAAAATGTCAATTAGTAGTCCTTTTCAACCCTCTATAAGTGTGAATTACTGTTAATAAAGCATCTATATATACTATAAAAATCTAAAACCGGATTCGATCTTAAAGCCGCGCAAAAATTCTTCGGTCAACATTCTTTTCTTACCGGCCATCTGCAATTCTTTAATATGTATAAAACCATTGCTGCATGCTACTTTCAGGGCTTTACCATCACTGATTGCCATACCTATATTATAGGTATGATTGGTTTCTTCCATCTCCGATGCAAAGATCTTTATACCGATCGTTTGATTATGTTTATCCAGAAACTCTGTAAAGGCCGCCGGATAAGGCGATAAGCCCCGTATCAGATTATAGATTTTTTCAGCAGGATTATCCCAGCTGATTCTGCAGGTGTCTTTAAATAATTTTGGTGCATGTATACTTTGTGTATCATCCTGTGGTTTTAATTCGTAGTTCCCGCTTTCAATAGCTTTTACGGTCTTTAACATCAGCTCAGCGCCAATATGCATTAAGGTGTCGTGCAGTTCTCCGGCCGTTGTTGTTTTACTAATCGGTGCTTTGGCCTGAAACAACATATTGCCTGTATCGATCTCATGTTTTAATTTAAAGCTGGTAACACCGCTTTCTGTTTCGCCATTGATCACTGCCCAGTTAATAGGCGCTGCGCCTCTGTATTTGGGCAATAAGGAGCCATGCAAATTATAGGTACCTAATGGCGGCATATTCCAAACGACTTCGGGCAACATTCTAAATGCAACTACTATTTGCAGGTCTGCTTTTAATGCCCTTAGTTCATTAATAAAGGATTCATCTTTTAATTTTTCGGGTTGTAAAATTTTTAAGCCTTTTTCCAATGCATATTTTTTCACCGCTGATTGTTGCAATTGTTGTCCACGACCTGCAGGCTTATCAGGCACTGTAACCACAGCAACCACATTGTACTTATTTTGTATCAGTATATCCAAACTTGCCACAGCAAATTCAGGAGTTCCCATAAATATAATTCTCATAACTACTTTTTTATTCTTCCGCAGATCGTGCCAATAAACACTGATATATCAGAAAGATCATCACCCAAAAATACAAGAAAGATTTGACGTACGGAATTTATGTGTTTTATACCTTATTTGTTTCCCGCAGATTTCGCAGATAAACGCAGAAATAACAGAAAGATTGTAACTAAAAACACAAGAAAGATTTCATGTGTGGAATTTATGTGTTTTATGCCTTATTTGTTTCCCGCAGATTTCGCAGATAAACGCAGAAATAACAGAAAGATTGTAACTAAAAACACAAGAAAGATTTCATGTGTGGAATTTATATGTTTTAAACCTTATTTGTTTCCCGCAGATTTCGCAGATAAACGCAGAAATAACAGAAAGATTGTAACTAAAAACACAAGAAAGATTTGATGTGTGGAATTTACATTTTATATATCTACAAATCCGTGTAATCTGCGGGAAACTATTATAAATTTGTTCTTTTGTTACCATTTTGTGTTATAGTATATAAGCAGGTTATTTATGAGTTTCGGAAAGGAAACATACAGTTTATTATCAGACACCAACAACGAAGTGGTAAAAACGCTTTATGAGTTGTACGCTAAAAAGCTATTAGCGTATACCTGTAAAAACTATACCATCGACAAAGACGACGCCTGGGCCATTGTGTATAAAACCATTTACAAAATGGCGGAGGCGGGATCGAATTACACCTTTGAAAATGAACAAAAGAAATCGGCTTTCATCTTTAAAATGCATATCAATTTTTTGCGGAATTATTTTAGAGATAATAAGTCGTTTGAGAAGAATCATCAGGAAGTGGAGCTCCATGATAATTTCACAGATAAGGAACCTGAAAGTGTGCCTTCTCAAAATCTGCCCTTATTGGTTTTGCAACAGGAACTGGAAAAACTGGAAGACTGGCAACGCATCTTACTACTGATGCGCGGACAGGATATGCCTTACAGCAAGATCTCTGAATTTGTAAAAAAACCTGAGAACCAATTAAAAGTATATTATGCGCGCTTAAAAAAACAATTAACGGATAATGTGAATGCCGAGTTAGAAAAAATTAAATCAACACAACATGTCAACCAATAATAAACATAAGGTTTCTGAAAAAGAGCTCGATAACCTGCTGGGTCAAGCCTTTTTGAATTTAGATTTTAACAATCCTAAAAACCAAGAACTTATGGAAACTATTTCAAATGAAGTGTTACCTGTAAAGCCTACAGGCGCAGGATTCATCAATAAAGCTTTTTTTACAAAACTGATGGGAGTAATGGCTATTCTTGCTTCCTCTGCCTATATCTATTACCATTACTTTACAACAAATCGCCCGGAACACACCCAACTTATTCCTCAGACAGTTGCTCCGGTTCCAACTACACCAGCCAAATCAATAGCTCCTGCCACACAAGAAACCGTTACCGAAAATAAGGTTCTTATCGCTGAAGCAAAACAAGAACCCACACAAAGCGCTATAGAGCCTATCGTGCAACAACCTGAACCACCGGTTAACGAATCGCCCAAACATCATAGCGCTGATGTGCCACCTATCTATGAAGATAAAAAGATAAAACCGGAAGACAGTAGTTATGTGTTTCCTAAACTAACGGATAAGGAGATCAAAGAAACAGCCAAACAAAAAAGCATCATGGCCGGACTACTTGTAAAACCTAACAAATACTGGTATCCATTAATAGGCGACAAACAAAACAAAATTGCCTATGGAACGATTAACGATACAGGCTCTGTGTTTTATATGGCCAGATCGGAAGTAACCAACTTAGAGTACCGCACCTTTTTATTCGATCTGTTGATCCATGGTGAGAAGGATGCCTTTTTAAAAGCAAAACCTCATCAGGAATTATGGCTCAATGCACCCGGTCATGCCAAAGGCAAACTGATGAAAGCTTCCTATTTTTCTGATAAGATCTACAACGATTATCCTGTAGTAAACATTACACCCGAAGGAGCTGAATTATACTGCGAATGGCTGAGTAATTTAACACAATCCAATAACGGAAAAATCATTGCCCGATTACCTTATGAGAATGAATGGGTAAAAGCCGCCAAACATAAGGATGTTGCAACGGTGTATCCATGGCCCGGCGATTCTATTCAAAACAGGATGGGTTGCTTCTTAGCCAATTTCTGTATTCAAAAACAATCGGAAAAATTAAGGCCCAATCATCACATCAAATGTTCTGCAAAAAATACTAACGCTTACGCTTCTGCCGAATACATGTTAGGCGATTCGATGATGACCACTAAAGTATTTGCATACAACCCCAATGATAACGGATTATATTGCATGGTGGGTAATGTGGCAGAAATGGTGTATAGCAACAAAACAAAAACAGTGATCACTAAAGGTGGTAGCTGGAACAGTGACTTTGAGCAATGCAAACTTTACAACAAAGAAGAATTGAATGGCCCAATCAAAGCCAATCCTATGACCGGATTCAGACCTCTGTTCAGAATTACACAGACGCATTCGTTTGGATCTATTCAAAGAGAAAACCCTGCAACAGGCCTGGCTACCCTCACAACCGAAGAAACTGCCACCGCGCAAAAGGAGAAGAAAAAAATGATTGAGGCACTTATCAAAGCAAATAAAGAGAAGTATGCTTATATCCCTATGGGATCCTTCCTTTACAAAAAAGATACTTTTTCGGTTCAGGCATTCTATATGGAAACCACAGAGGTCACCAATCTGGAATACAGAACCTTTTTAGCGGATCTGTTGCTACAGAACAGAACAGCAGATTACCTTGTGGCTAAACCCGATCAGCAAATGTGGACCACCCGTTTTTCTTATTCCTACAATGAACCCATGACCACGATGTATTTCTGGCATCCGGCTTACGATGAATATCCGGTGGTAAATGTTTCCCGCAAAGGAGCACAACTCTATTGCAATTGGTTAACTATTGAAGCGAATAAAGTATTAAAAGATAACAACAAGCCTTTAATCAATGACCTGAGACTTCCGGCGGATCTTGAATGGGCTTACGCTGCCAGTAATGGAAAGAACTATGCCAAATACGCCAACGGTAATGAGTTTTTGAGAGACAGCAAAGGCAAATACGAAGCTAACTACATGTGCTACTCCAAAGACGAATGCAAGTACGACAGTGTCATGAAACTATATGTCCCAAAAATCTTCAAGCAGGCTTATGTAGAAGATGGTTTATTTCACACCGGGTATACTAAATCGTATGTGCCTAATAGCTATGGTTTATATTGCATGGCCGGCAATGCCTCCGAAATGGTAAGCACCTATGATAAAGCCACCAATACTTATTTGAATAAAGGTATTAAAGGCGGTAACTGGTTTAGCTGCGATTATTTTTTAGAGATCGATGCTGACGATGAGTACCCTAATGAAGTCAATGCGTCTCCGTTGATTGGCTTCAGACCGGTGATGACGGCGGTGAAGAAGTAAAGGTATATTATAGACATTAGGAGCGAAAGCGAAGTAATCTCACTACTGATCCCAATGAATGTGAGATTGCTTCGTGTCTCGCAATGACGATAGTAAATTTAGTATTACAAAAATGCTCTTAAGCCATCCACAATTTTGTTGGTGGCTCCTGAGTTTTTAAGCACATAGTTTTTTGCCAGGCGGGAAGATTCTGTCAAGGTTTCGGTATTATCTATTAATACAGATAGTTGATTGGTCAACTGATCTGCGTCCTCCACAACAAAACCTACATTCAGATCAATGACCTCAAAGGCTTCATTAAACTTTTTGTAATTTGGTCCGAATATAACAGGCAAGCCATATACGGTAGGTTCTAATATATTATGAATACCGCCATTAAATCCGCCACCAATCATAGCAATGGTGCCGTATTGATATACGGACGACAAAAAGCCAATGGCATTAATCACTAAAATAGCATCTGTATAACTCGGAGGATTGTCAGAAAATAAATGAAAGGCCAATTTATTTTTCACCAACAGATTGCACAAACGGTCAATATTTTTTTTATCAATTTCGTGAGGGGCAATAATTAATTTCAAGTTCGGATGTTTTTCTTTTAACCGAACATAAGATTCTATTAAATAATCTTCGTCTTTTTGCCATGAACTCCCTGCAATGATAACAAAGGAATCTTTCGCAAAGTCTTCAATTTCTTTTATCTTTTTAGGCGCAGAACAGATCTGTAAAACCCTGTCGAAACGGGTATCTCCTGCCAATACGCCTGTACCGACTTTTAATACACGCAACAGTTTAATGGAATACACATCCTGTGTATAGATCGTTTTATAAGTTGCTAATGCTCTTCTGAAATTACCACCATACCATTTAAAAAAGGATTGGTGTTTTTTAATAACCGTTGAAATTAAAAAGGTAGGGATGTGTTGCTTATCGAGTTCAAATAAATAGTTTAACCAGAACTCATATTTTACAAATATGGCCAGTCTGGGTTTTAAGATGGCCAGAAAAGTATTGGCATTGGAAGGTGTATCAGCGGGTAAATAAGCTACCAGATCAGCAAAGGGATAGTTTTTTTGGATCTCGTACCCCGACGGTGAGAAAAACGTTAACACAATCTTTTGTTGTGGGTTTTCCTTCTTCAATTTTTCAATAACAGGTCTGCCCTGCTCAAACTCTCCTAAAGAGGCACAATGAAACCATACGGCATTTTCAAGCCCTATGCTTTTTACTTTAGCCCTCAGATTCTCTTCCCAGTTTCTTCTACCCTGCAACCAAAGCTTTGCTTTTGGATTAAATGGCGATGCCAATTGTAATCCAAGTTTAAAAGCGTGTATGCCGAGGTTGTATAGAAACATTATTCCTTTGTCAGTTCGAGCGAAGTCGAGAACTATCTATGCATCTCGACTACGCTCGATGTGACATATGTCTGTTTAAAAATCAAAATTAATTTGTCCGTCTTTGCCTTTAAAATTACTGCTGTCTAACTTTTCCATAGCGCGGCGGTGTAATTCCATCGGCGACATCCCGTTATCTCCTATGTTTTCGTCTTCTTCATCATAATCATCCATAACGATCTCTTCCGACACCCGCAAATTAATTTCTTTTACTTTATAAGAGGTTAATTTCTTCCCTTTGGCCTTCATTCCTACCATCGGTGCAAACTCCACCAGATTAACGGATTCATCCGGAATCACCTTATCTTTTTCTTTATTGAATTTAATATCAACGATTGGCAATATCTGAGATGTTACTAATTCCATACGGGAATTTTCATGCTCTGTAATAATCAACGTTTTAGAGGTTGTATTTTCGGGGATAAAGCGTTTAGTGATATATGACTTGCTTTCTCCGTCGTAATAAATACAAGACAATACTAACTCAGGATAATATTTTTCTATTAAAATAATATCATCATCAAAGTGATTCAATACATCATACGTGTATAATTTATAGAAGCCTTTACTTGTTACCGTTAATATCTTATCATCGCCTGCAAATTTACCCAGGTAGGTTCCTTTGTTTTCTTTATTTAAACGATGTACGGTATCATTAAACCAATAGTCTTCGGCCGCTAAGGTAGAGGTGCCCTTGGTTTTGAGCAATACTTTTTTAACGGCATACTTGGTCACGATGTTTCCGGTTGATGCTCTTCCTTTTACAGGGATTTCTGCAAAATCAACATCGAGCTCCATTTTACGCAGACCTGCAACTGGTTTCAGGATAACCTGAACTTTTTCTGCTTCTCCGTTTGGATTAATAGTAAACCAATGAACAGTAGAATTAGCAGTACCTTTGGTCAGGTCATATTCTTTTTCGCGGGTAATACCGGTAACATTAAATCGTTTGATGAACGTAATACCTTTAGGACCATCTGTATAAATCATATTATACGTGGTACGTTCGTCATTCTTTTTAAAGATGGCCAGATAAATAATATCTTTCCCGATAAATGTTTTATCAGAGACCTTACATACTTTCATCTTACCTTCTTTGGTAAAGGCAATAATATCATCGATATCCGAGCAATCAAAGGCAAATTCGTCTTTCTTTAAGCTGGTACCAATAAATCCTTCGGCGCGGTTAACATATAGTTTTTCGTTAGCCATTACCACCTGTGTTGCCACAATGGTTTCCAGTTCTTTGGTTTCTGTTTTACGTTCTCTGCCTGCTCCGTATTTTTTCTTTAAATTCTTGAAGTATTCTACGGCATAATCAACCAGGTTTGCCAAATGCCCTTTTACGGTTTCGATCTTGGCATCCAACTCTTTCATATGTTCCTCTGCTTTAATGGTGTCAAAACGGGTGATACGAATCATCGGAATCTGTGTTAAACGCTGCAAATCATCATCTGTGATCTCTCTGATCAATTTCTTGCGGTGCGGTTTAAAACGTTCATATAAATATTCGTATAACGTTTCCCGGTTAGAATATTTCTTAAAGTCGATGTACATTTCTTCTTTAATAAATAACTTTTCCAACGAAGCAAAATGCCATTTTTCCTGAAGCTCACCCAATTCAATTTCCAACTCACGTTTTAATAACGCCAAGGTTTGCTGAGTAGATATTTTTAAAATCTCGCTTACACCAACAAAACGGGGTTTCTCATTCTCAATGATACAGGCATTAGGCGAAATACTCATTTCACAGTTAGTGAACGCATATAATGCATCAATGGTTTTATCAGGAGAGATACCTGGTTGCAGATGTATTAAAATCTCTACATTTTCAGAGGTATTATCTTCTACCTTTTTGATTTTGATTTTTCCTTTATCATTAGCTGCTAAAATCGAATCGATCAATGAACCTGTGGTTGTTCCAAAAGGAATTTCGGAAATGATGAGTGTTTTCGAATTTAATTCTTTAACACGTGCTCTGATCTTTACTTTACCTCCACGCAATCCATCTTTGTAATCACTAAAATCGGCAATACCTCCTGTAACGAAGTCAGGGTAAATCACAGCTTTGCGTCCACGTAAAATCTGAATAGAGGCATCAATTAATTCATTAAAGTTATGAGGCAATATTTTAGTAGCCAAACCAACGGCAATTCCTTCTACACCATGTGCCAACACCAAAGGAAATTTAACCGGTAAGGTAATCGGCTCTTTGTTACGACCATCGTAACTCATTCCCCAATTGGTAGTTTTAGGATTAAAGATGATTTCCTGTGCTAACTTCGATAACCGGGCCTCAATATAACGTGGAGCAGCGGCGCTGTCGCCTGTTAAAATATTACCCCAGTTTCCCTGCATATCGATCAACAAATCTTTCTGACCGATCGCCACCAAAGCATCTCCAATACTGGCATCGCCATGTGGATGATATTTCATGGTGTTACCAATCAGGTTGGCCACTTTATTATAGCGACCATCTTCCAGTTCCCACATACTATGTAAGATACGACGCTGTACCGGTTTCAACCCATCTTCCATGGCGGGTACGGCACGCTCTAAAATTACATAAGAGGCATAATCAATGAACCAGTTTTTGAACATGCCGGAGACATGCTTTACGGTACTTAATTCGTTGTGTTCGTTTGTTGTATTTTCTTCCATTCTTTTATAATTTAAGGTTTAGAAAATTGAAAGCTTAGGAAATTCAATTTGCCAATCTTTCAAAACTTTTCACCTTCTAAATTTTCTTAATTCTAACTTATACTTTCAACAATTCTTCTTCTGCGTCAACTTCAATACGCAAATTATCTATGATAAATTCCTGTCTGTCCTGTGTGTTTTTACCCATGTAGTAGCTCAGTAATTGCTGTATAGATGCCTGCTGATCCAACAATACAGGCTCCAAACGAATATCTTTACCAATAAAATGTTTGAACTCATCCGGCGAAATTTCACCTAATCCCTTAAATCGGGTGATCTCTGGTTTAGGCCCTAATTTAGCAATTGCCGCTTTTCGCTCTTCATCACTATAACAGTAGAGTGTTTCTTTTTTATTACGCACACGGAATAATGGTGTTTGCAAAATGTATACATGTCCGTTTTTAATCAAATCAGGAAAGAACTGTAAGAAGAACGTTAATAACAATAAACGGATATGCATACCATCCACATCGGCATCAGTAGCAACAACAACGTTATTGTATCTTAAATCTGCCAAACTATCTTCAATATTCAAAGCAGCCTGTAACAAGTTAAACTCTTCGTTTTCGTAAACAATTTTTTTACCTAAACCAAAAGAATTTAACGGCTTACCTTTCAAGCTGAATACAGCCTGTGTATTCACGTCGCGTGTTTTGGTAATAGAACCGCTGGCCGAGTCTCCCTCACAAATAAATAAGGTTGTTTCAATAGCACGTGGGTTTTTAGAATCATCCAAATGCACACGGCAATCGCGTAATTTTTTATTATGCAGGTTCGATTTTTTAGCACGCTCCCTGGCTAATTTCTGAATACCTGATAATTCTTTTCGTTCACGTTCGTTAGCCAGAATTTTAGATTCAATGGCGCGGGCCGTTTCCGGATTTTTATGTAAATAATTATCTAAATATTGTTTGATAAAATCACCCACAAAGGTTCGCATGCTTTGTCCGCCGGGCGCAATTTCCTGGGATCCTAAGTTTGTTTTGGTTTGAGATTCGAATACCGGTTCCTGTACACGCACAGAGATGGCCGCTACAATGGATTTACGAACATCGGCAGGATCAAAATCTTTTTTGTAAAATTCACGGATAGTTTTCACAACTGCTTCTCTGAATGCAGCCTGATGTGTACCTCCCTGTGTTGTATATTGACCATTCACATACGAATAATATTCCTCCGAAAAATGTTCATTGCTATGAGTCATCGCCAATTCTATATCTTCTCCCTTTAAATGAATAATAGGATATAAAATTTCGCCTGTAATATTTTTTTCTAATAAGTCTTTTAAACCGTTATCTGATTTATATACCTGATCATTAAACGTTAAAGTTAATCCTGTATTTAAAAAGGCATAGTTCCATAACATTTTGTCAATGTACTCATGCACATAATGGTATTTTTTAAAGATCGTATCATCCGGTCTGAATTCGACATAAGTTCCATTAGCCTCATTGGTTTTCTCTATTTTAGATTCCTTTACCAGATTACCACAAGAGAATTCGGCTGTTTTGGATTGCCCGTCGCGAAAAGCAGTTACTTTAAAATTAACAGATAAAGCATTTACCGCTTTTGTACCTACTCCATTCAATCCAATTGATTTTTTGAAAGCATCACTATCATATTTACCACCTGTATTGATCTTGGAAACAACTTCCACCACTTTACCTAATGGAATACCACGACCATAATCTCGCACAGAGATTACTCCGTCTTTTACAGCCACTTCTATTTTTTTTCCGGCACCCATCATGAACTCATCAATAGAGTTATCCATTACCTCTTTGATCAATACATAAATACCATCATCAAAAGCTGAACCGTCGCCAAGCTTACCAATGTACATCCCCGGACGCATACGGATATGCTCTTTCCAATCGAGGGATTTAATACTGTCTTCGTTATAACTTGCTATTTCTTTTGCCATATCATTATTTACAATACTTTGTTAATTCTATTTGTACAGTTCGATCTCCTAATTCAAAACACATTTGCCATTGTTGACATGCTTGATCTACATTTTTTAATTTATAATAGCACGCTGCTAAATTATAATGAGCATCAATATCTTTTGGAAAAAACCTAACAGCTTCTTCGAAATATACTTTCGCTAACGCTACTTTATTAGCTTGAAATTTTTTAACTCCATAATTATATAAATCTCTTTTTGCAATTAATGAATTGGGGGTTCCCAAATTTATGGTCTTATTTGAATGAGTATAAGTTCCATCACTATTTAATTCTTTAAATGCAGCACTAATATAATTGAGTTTAATTTTTATATCTCTTCCTGCTCTTACACTATCTGAAAACCAAAGCCCTTCTGTCAATTTTATAACCCTTTCAGATTCTTTTTGAAAATATAGCTTTAATGTATCATAATATGAATAATCCTTCATGACAATTGTTTGAGGGATAACAATATCTGTATAGTCATGTCGTATATTTACGATTTTTTTATTTTTATCTACTTTAAATACTACTCTATCTTCACACTTTACACCATACATTTCTGCATTTACCGGCATTGTTTTATTTATTGTTAAGAATGTATCTAATTCATTTTTTTGATATACAAAAAAAGGCAAAGTGTCTGTTTTTGTATTAATATCCGTCACATTTTCAATAAATACTTTTTTCTTTTGAGCATTTATAAAAAAATGTAATAAAATAAATATGAATAATAATCTATGCTTCATTAAATACCGTCTCCATCAAATAAATTACCCAATCCTCCTAAAATACTGCCTTCTTCTTTTCTAGAACCTGTTCCATACGATAAAATCCTTCCTGCCAAACGACTGATCGGTAACGTTTGTATCCATACTTTTCCCGGTCCGCGTAAGGTTGCATAAAACACACCTTCTCCGCCAAACAAGGTGTTTTTAATACCTCCCACAAACTCAATATCATAATGCACATCGCTGGTAAAGGCTACTATACAACCGGTATCTACTTTCAGCACTTCGCCTGCCTGCAAATGTTTTTCAATAACGTGTCCGCCACTATGCACAAAAGCAAACCCATCCCCTTCTAATTTCTGCATAATAAATCCTTCACCACCAAACAAACCGGTTCCCAATTTCTTTTGAAATTCAATACCAATAGACACACCGTTTGCGGCACATAAAAAACTATTCTTCTGGCAAATGATCTTATTACCTAAGCGCGCCAGATCCATCGGAATGATTTTTCCGGCATACGGTGCAGCAAAGGTCACCTGACGCTTTTGATGAGAGTTATTTGTATAAACGGTCATAAATAAATTTTCACCGGTCAACAAACGTTTACCTGCTGTAAATAATTTACTCATAAAACCTGTTTGGTTACCGTCGCCAAATAAGGTTTGCATCTGAATGCCATCCGTCATCATCATAAAGCTTCCGGGTTCTGCAATAACAGCTTCCTGTGGATCCAATTCGATCTCCACACATTGCATTTCTTCACCAAATAATTTGTAATCGATTTCGTGGTTATTCATATGAGCGTTTATTTGTTTTTTGTTTTATTGTTTATTGAGTAATAGGTTTAAATTTTGATCCTGTATAATCAGATTCTTTAATTTTTCTGGCAAAAGCTTTTATCATGTTTTCTAATTTAAAAACTGATGATAAAAATTGGTTTAATTCATCTTCTGTAATTAAATTAAAGTCAAATGCTATGTATAGTTGTGATTTTAATTCAGATAAAGAACCATTTGCCATATATAGAAACTGAACAAACTCTTTGTTTCCAGATCTACCAAACCCCTCAGCTATATTTGACATAGTTGATATTCCCGATCGTTTAATTTGATCTTTTAGAAAAAATTCTTTTGAAAATTTTTCTCTTGATGTTATTTCAAATATTTGCCTAACAAGAATTCTAGATTCCTGCCAGACTAATAAATCTTCTATTTTAGTTACTGTTGCCAAAACAAATTTTCAATAAACATCAAACAACCAAACATTTAAACATTGAATCGGAAGTGCATCACATCTCCATCAGCTACAACATACTCTTTTCCTTCTACTCTTAATTTACCCACCTCCTTGCACGCATTTTCCGAGCCATACGTAATATAATCATTATAGGCAATCACCTCAGCACGGATAAACCCTTTTTCGAAATCAGTATGGATTACACCGGCTGCCTGTGGGGCTGTCATGCCCTTTTCAATGGTCCATGCACGAACTTCTTTTACTCCTGCCGTGAAATACGTTTGTAATTTTAATAAACTATAGGCTTGTTTAATCAATTTATTAACTCCGGGTTCATCCAGTCCCATTTCCTGCAGGAACATTTGTTTTTCTTCATAGGTTTCCAGAGACGAAATCTCACTTTCCATTTGAGCCGTGATTACTAATATTTCAGCTCCTTCTCCTTTAACAGATTCTCTTACCGCATCCACATGTTTATTTCCTGTTTTAGCAGAAGCCTCATCTACATTACAAACATACATTACCGGCTTAATGGTTAGCAAATGTAAATCCTGAATAAATGGCAATTCACTTTCTTCCAATGCACAAGCACGGGCAGATTTTCCGCTTTCCAACGTTTCTTTCAATTTTAAACAAGCTGCATATGTTTTCACGGCTTCTTTATCATTCCCTGTTTTAGCCTGTTTTTCAAATTTTTTGAGTTTGGCGTCAACCGCTTCCAAATCCTTTAATTGTAATTCGGTATCAATAATTTCTTTATCACGCACTGGATTTACATTGCCATCCACATGAATCACATTATCATCATCAAAACAACGTAATACATGCAAAATAGCATT
>JACQAK010000210.1 GCA_016194985.1 Bacteroidota bacterium | reverse complement strand
CAAACAACGATAGAGAACGACTTTAAACAAAAAAATAACAATTAAAAAGCGGAGGTAATTATTAGCGTTTTTAAGAAACCAATAAACAACAACAACAAAAATACCGGACCTGTAAAACCCGGTACTGTTGCACCTGGACAAACTCCAGTAGTTAAACGTCCTCGTGGATTAAAAGATGGATTTAAACGTCCGGGAGTAAAAGAAGATCAACACAGAATTAACGGAAATATCAGAAATACTCCGATGGTTCGTGTAGTAGGAGATGATATAGAAGCCGGAGTATATCCTATTGCGAAAGCAATTGAAATGGCAGAAGAATTAGGAGTGGATTTAGTAGAAATTGCTCCAAATGTTGATCCGCCGGTATGTAAAGTAGTTGATTACGGTAAGTATTTATACGAGCTTAAAAAGAAAGCAAAAGAAGTAAAAGCAAAAGCTTCGAAAGTAGTGGTAAAAGACATCCGTTTTGGTCCACATACAGATGAGCATGATTATCAGTTTAAAAAGAATCATGCCATGAAATTTTTGCAGGATGGCTGTAAAGTAAAAGCCTTTGTGTTCTTCAGAGGACGAGAAATCGTATTTAAAGAACAAGGGACTATTTTATTGTTACGTTTTGCTTCTGAATTGGAAGAGTGGGGTAAAGCAGAACAATTACCGGTATTGGAAGGAAAGAAAATGTTAATGGTGTTGGCTCCTAAAAAAACCAAATAATTAAAGAGAGTACTAACAAATAAATAAATAAAAACAAAATGCCAAAAATGAAAACAAACTCCAGCGCAAAGAAGAGATTCTCTGTAACTGGGACCGGCAAAATTAAAAGAAAACATGCTTTCAAAAGTCATATTCTGACTAAGAAAACAACTAAAGGAAAACGTGCGTTAACCAAATCAGGCTTAGTACATGAGCGTGATATGAATAACATCAAGTTTTTATTAGCAATGTAATCTTACATTACCCGGTACAACGGTTATTCAATTAACCAGAAACTACGTTTTAAAAGTGCTAAAAATTAGCCGCGTAAAATCAAAAAATTAAACAAAAATGCCACGTTCAGTCAATCACGTTGCGAGTAGAGCTCGCAGAAAAAAAATCCTTAATTTAACCAAAGGTTATTGGGGTGCAAGAGGTAATGTTTGGACAATTGCCAAAAATACCTTAGAAAAAGGTTTAACTTACGCTTACCGCGATCGTAAAAACAAAAAACGTACTATGCGTTCTCTTTGGATACAACGTATCAATGCAGGTGTTCGTCAGTATGGAATGAGCTACAGCGAATTTATTGGTAAAGTAAATGCTAAAAATATCGGATTAAACCGTAAAGTTTTAGCTGATTTAGCCATGAATCACCCTGAAGCTTTCAAAGCAGTAGTAGAACAAGTAAAATAAAATTACTTATCATAAAAAAAGCTCCATTGCTATTAGTAATGGAGCTTTTTTTGTTTCTATGATTTCGAAAAAATGATCTTCTAGGTATGACTTCCTGGTAATGGTAGGTTTATTTATGTCATTAGGGCCGTTCTCGCCAGCTGGCGGATATGCCCTAAAAACTTTGATAAAAATGATTAAAATAAAGCTGGGATTATTCAGAATATTAAATTACTTAATTAATCCGGCTAATTTCATAGCATCCAGTTTAATTGCCGAATCCAGTGGGATTTGAAGATCATTGGATTTTTGAGTGGCCTTTTTTAACAGTACAGGCTTTTCTCTGATTTGTTTTTCAAATTGTTTAATGCTTTTTTGTTTTTCTACTCGGGCATAATAAGCTTTTGGATTGGTATATAATTCATAAGCATCTTCGATAAATGTATTGGCAAAGGATGGTAAATTGCCGTCGGAGTATAAAAGCATAATTACCTGATTGCTTTCTATATTTTGTTTTAAATCTAATTGCCAAACTTCCACTTTCTCTGTTGGGCTTGGGTTAGGAATAATTTTATTATAATAATACCAGAATTGTCCTCCCGCAAAGCAACTTTGCCCAACCCCCATATATACAGGTCCATACCAGTAACTATCAGAAATGGTTAATACCCGTGTTCTGTTTTTCATAGAATCCTGTTCAAACATGACTTCAGGATAAGCCAGTTTCATGTTTTGAGATGGATTCTTATATAAATTCATACTTTTTAAAACATCGGCATCGCGACTACGGGCCGTATCTACGACATCGATCTTATTCCAAACGATATCAGGCAGATCACAATGATGAAGATGCTCTATATGTCCGATAATTGTATCAACGGCCAGACATTCGCCATAAAAACTCCAATGGTGACCAAATTTCGGAAATAAAGGATAAGGAGTCTTAGGTTTTAATGTGTGAAACCAGGCTTTTAAATCGAGTACATGTAATCCTAATTTACCTGATTGTTCTATATAGCTTTGATAATTGGATCTTTGAATAGGATGTTTGTATTTGTCATCTATATATTCCATGCAGTATTCTCCTTTACCCGGTGCAAAAACCAGTAACAAATCAATACCTTTTCGTTTCAGGGAATCCTGAACAACTTTGGCTTTCTGTAATTTAGATGCTATTTTTTCTTCACCCATATAATCGTCGCCAAAGGCAGAAAAAATATAGCCTTCACTGTAAACATAATTTTCTTTTCCTGAAACGAAATTATTGACGCGTAATTGGTTAAAGGCATTGTAATAAAATTGGTTATTTAACCGAACAAATGATTCTTTAAAAGCCCAATGATCATTATTGTAATCGTCTTTTAAATTCTGATATTCTCCGCTAAACCACATGCCTTTGTCCTGCTTCAATAAGGAATCCGGATTTACATCATTAATAACAATGCCTGTTAAATTAGGCTTATTATTCTTTTTCAAAAAACCTGCAATCATAGGATAGGCTAATGCTGCAAAAGCAACAATAACAAACAGGTTATATGATTTTGTTTTTGCCATTTTTTAAAATCTGAAATAAATAAATGGGTTAAAATCAAGAGCGGCAATATAACTTAATGAGATATAAAATAAGATTATACTGAATGATAACATTAACGTATTAGACAAAGCCGTGTGATTTTCTCCATATACTTTTACCTGAATATTCTTTGTGAAAGGAATAAAGGCAAAGAAAGAGAAGAAAACGGCTAAACATAAGGAGAAGTAAAAGTCATTATGTAACGCAAATTTACCATCTGTGAAATTGAACTTTCCTGTTTTATCATATACTTTAAGTAAAAACAAACGTTCCAATACTAAAAATAAGCCGTGAAAAGCGCCCCAGATAATAAAATTCCAGCTGGCCCCATGCCATAAACCTGATACTAAAAATACAATAAACAGATTACGGTATAATTTAAAATTAGAATCTACTTTATTTCCGCCTAAGGGGATGTATAAGTAGTTTTTCATCCATGTGCCCAATGTCATATGCCATCTGCGCCAAAACTCTGTAATGCTGGATGAGAGATAAGGATTATTGAAATTTTCGGGCAGTCGAATTCCCATGATTTTACAAAGGCCTATCGCCATATCGCTATAACCACTGAAATCAAAATAAATCTGAAATGTATATGCGATTGCTCCAACCCATGCAGCCGCCGAATCAATATGCTGTGCATCTAATTTAAAGACATCATCCGCTTGTGCTCCAATGGTATTAGCTATAATTACCTTTTTAGCTAAGCCAATACAAAATGTGTAAAAACCACTGAGTTTAACCTCAGCGGTATAATTCTTTTCCCGGTTGGTAATTTGATCGGCAATATCGTGATAACGAACTATAGGCCCGGCAATTAGCTTTGGGAACAGGAGGATGTATGTTTGATAATGCCAGAAATTCTTGAGTGGCTTATGAATGCCTCTGTAAACATCAACAACGTAAGTAACGCTTTCAAATGTATAAAACGAAATGCCTATAGGCAGTACAATTTTTAGCCAGCTTATTTCTTTTATTCCTGCTAAACCTAATACAGCATTAATGTTTTCAATGAAAAAATCAGAGTACTTAAAATAAAACAGCAAGCCTAAATTCATTAATAACGAAATAACCAGGAATTGTTTTTTCGTTTTCTCGGATTTGGATTCGGCCATTTTATTAACCAAAAAGAAATCTAAAAAAGTAGTGCCTAAAATGACAAATATAAATTTTGGCCCACCCCAGGCATAGAATACGATACTGAAAATAAGAATGCAGGCATTTTTAAATTTATTGGGAGTAAGATGATACGCCAATAAAAAAATAGGTAAAAAATAAACTAAAAATGTAATACTGCTAAAAACCATTTTTTATAATTATGAGTTATGAGATATGATTTATGAATTGTAAGTACATATTATTTGAACACTTATAACTCATGATTCATCACTCATAATTAGTTTTGGTATTGTTTTTCGTAATAGTTAGCATATTCTCCGGAGGTAACATTAGTTAACCATTCTTCGTTTTGCAGGTACCAATCTACTGTTTTGGATAATCCTTCTTCAAATTGCAAAGATGGTTTCCATCCCAAATCTTTTTGAAGTTTGGTTGAATCAATTGCATAACGTAAATCGTGACCTGCACGATCGGTAACAAAGGTGATTAATTGTTGATTGGTTCCTTTTGGTCTGCCCAATTTGTCATCCATCATATCACATAACAACCGAATCACGTCAATATTGGTCCATTCGTTATGCCCACCAATATTATAAGTGCTTCCTAATGCGGCATTGTGAAAAATAACATCAATGGCACGTGCGTGGTCTTCCACAAATAACCAATCGCGCACATTTTCGCCTTTGCCATATATAGGTAATGGTTTATTGTTTTTAATGTTATTGATACAAAGTGGAATTAATTTTTCAGGAAAATGATATGGTCCGTAATTGTTTGAGCAGTTAGATATTACACAAGGTAACTTATAGGTATCATGGTATGCTCTCACAAAATGGTCAGAACTGGCTTTTGAGGCAGAGTAGGGACTATGAGGATCGTAAGCTGTAGTTTCTGTGAACATTCCTGTATCACCTAAAGAACCATATACTTCATCTGTACTGACATGATAGAACTTGGTAAATTTGGATGGATCTGCTTTATACAATGTTTTGGCAGCATTCAATAAATTAACGGTACCGATAACATTGGTATAAACAAATTCTAGTGGGTTTGTGATACTTCTGTCAACATGACTTTCGGCAGCTAAATGAATTACAGCGTTAAACTGATGTTCCTGAAATAATTTATTGATAAAATCCGCATCCACAATATCGCCTTTCACAAACGTGTAGTTGGGTTTATTTTCAATGTCTTTTAAGTTGGCCAAATTACCGGCATAGGTTAATTTGTCGAGATTAACAATGGTATAGTTTGGATATTTATTTACAAATAATCTTACAACGTGCGAACCAATAAATCCTGCTCCTCCTGTAATTAGTACTTTCATATGTTTTATTTGAGATTTTTAAGGTATAAATATACAAAGTAAATTCATTGCCTGATAGGCTATTTATTTACCTCTTCCCTGAACGACAATTAGTATCGTATGAATTAAGATCTTAAAGTCAATAATTAAGCTCATATTTTCAATGTACAGTAAATCAAACTTTACGCGGGAAACCATTTCTTCTATATTTTCCGCATAACCATATTTTACTTGCCCGTAGCCCGTAATTCCAGGCCTTACCCGATGCAAGTGAACATAATGAGGCGCGTATACCACTATTTTATCAATAAAAAATTTTCTTTCCGGACGAGGTCCCACCAAACTCATATCGCCTTTAATAACGTTATAAAATTGAGGAATTTCATCCAGACGCACTTTTCTTAAAAAACGTCCGATTTTAGTAATACGGGGATCATCGGTTTTGGATAAAGAAGGACCGAATTTTTCGGCATCTACATACATGGTTCTGAATTTGATAATATTAAAAGGTTTCCCACCTTTTCCAATACGTTCTTGCTTAAAAAATACAGGACCTTTTGATCCTAATTTAACCAATATCATTAAAATTACATACACCCAACTAAAGGCAATTAATACAAACACCGAAACACTTACATCAATAAACCGTTTTACGGATTGTTGCCAGTTAGGCATTACCTGTTTATTAATTACAATTAATGCTGTATCCGAAATGGAGTTCATTTTTACCTGTCCGGATAAAATGTCATACATATCCGGAATAATTTTAATGATGGCTTCAAAATCATTCAATTCATTGATGATTTTTTCTAAGTAGCCATGTTCCCAGGATTCAATAGCAATAATAATTTCTTCGATCTGATGGGCATGAACAATTTCTTTCAGATCTTTATATTCCCCTAAATGCGATAACTTTTGTTTTAATTGTTCTGAAAATCCGTTTTTTTCGTCAAGATGAATAAACCCAATAAATTTATTACCGGATGATTTATGACTGGAAGTAATTTCATCATAAATTTTTAAAGCCCTTTGGTTACTGCCAATAATAATGGTATTAAATCCGATTTTGCCATTATCTATTTTATGATTAGTAATAGTTGATAATATAAATCTGAAAATGGCTGTAATAAAGAAATGTAAAGCAAACAAAACAGTGTATACTTTATAATAAGCTTTATAACTTGAAACAAAATCATCTAATAAAATAAAGAAGAAAATGAATGTAACGCCGATAATAGAAGTGGCAATGGTTTGCATTAACTCATTGATTCTGGATTTACGGTAAATGTTTTTATAAAATCCTGTAAGATAATAGGCGAGTAGCCATCCTAAAGGAAGAATGATCATCCCCAAGATATACTGTCTGTCAAAAATTTGCTCCGGTAAAATACCAAACTTATCAGGTTCTATATAAAATTTACGATATAAGTAAAATAAACTCCACGCCAAACAAGCTGATACATAATCCGCAAAAACATATTTGAATGTTTGTAGAGCTTTATTCACGCCGTTTATTGATATAGAAGTTTAACGTTGTCAATATATATTTCAGGTGTGTCTACCTGTTTTTGAGCTCTGATAAATACCTGATACCCAAAATGAGAATGAGAACTCACCACACTGGTTAATTGTATATAAATTTTATTCCATTCATCGCTTCTGTTAACGGTAACAGCAGGTTGCATATCCGTTCCGTCGCCAATAACACCCACCACAAATTCCTGGTTACATCTGTAATTTAATTCTAAATAGATGGTTGTTCCTCCTCCCGGTAAAAAAATGGTACTGGATTGAAGCATTTCTGATGAAGGCTTGGCATTACTCATACTCATAAACACAGATCTACCAACGCCTCCAAACGCTTTGGACGGATCTTGTGTAAATGTATAGCTTGAATCTCCGGCCGGATAAAAATAGCTTCCTGTGCTATCAAAATTATCAGAATAAAGAATATGAGTAGTAGACGTGTATTCAAATTGAGGAGATACGGTATAGGTTTTTCCGGGTTCAAAATTTTGAGAAAAAGCAATGGAGTTATAACAAGGATATGGAATACGGGTGGCTGAAATCCCATTGTTTTTAATACCTGCCATAAACATAATGTCTGTATTTCCGTTGGCTACTATCGGCATAACACTTCCCACCGGAAAAACACCTTTAAATTGTCCGTTTACATAATACCAGATATCGGTAATTTTATGGCTGTTAGAACCTTGTGAAGGTGTAGTTTTTAATAATACAGGATCGGCAACCAGGAAAGCTGCCTGAGGAGATTTTAACTTCTCTTTATTACAGGATACAGAGAATAATAAGCTAAAAAATAAAAAAAAGTACAGTAAATATTTATGCATATTGGTTATAAAACGTAAAGATAACAGTACTTATTGTATGGACATGAAAAAAATGACGTAATTCAATAAAATTATCGTTTGACGGGATTAATTTGTAATTCAATATCTCTTACAACCTGAAGGGCAATTTCAGCATCAGATAATGACACTGCCAAAGGAAAATCCTGAGTGATTGTTTTATAAAAACACTCTAATTCGGTTTTGATAGCATTGACTGGGTTTATAATAGGTTGATTTTGAATCATTTCAAATTTCTGTTGCCCAATTCCGGTATCTAAAATAACGCCTTTATGATCTGAAAAAGACGTTATTGGCTGAATTTTGTGAACGGTAGTAGACTTATTTAATAAGTCAATATTTATAAAAGTGCTTTCCTGAAAAACTGTCATTTTTCTGACATTATTTAAAGATATACGATTAGCTGTCAAATTGGCTACACATCCATTCTCAAATTCTATTCTGGCATTTGCAAAATCGGCTGTTTTACTAACAATAGCGGTACCTGTAGCCGAAATTTTCCGGATTTTACTTTTAATGGTATTTAATAACAAGTCAATGTCATGGATCATTAAATCCAATACAACCGAAACATCCGTGCCTCTTGAATTATAGCAAGCCAATCGCTGAATATCAATGTAAAAAGGGGTTTGGATATAATCTTTAGCTGCCGTAAAGGCAGGATTAAAGCGTTCAACATGACCAACCTGAACAATAACACCGGCTTCTTTTGCCAGCAGAATTAATTTTTTTGTATCATCGGGATTATCGGTAGCAGGTTTTTCAATAAAAACGTGTTTTCCTTTTTTAATAGCCTTACTGGCTAAGTCATAATGAGTTGGAGTAGGAGTAATAATTAATACCGTTTCGCAAAGCGACAATAATTCATCATAACTCTCACATACTTTTACATTATTATGATAAGCCAGATTGGCAATAACACTTTTATCAATATCATAAATGGCACTAATATTAAATTCCGGAAGTTCGCTCAATAATTTCAAGTGAATTTTTCCCAAATGCCCCAATCCAACAATTCCTACAGTCATAAACAAAATATTGTCAAATATAATAATCTATTAAAAGGTAATTGTTAGAAATGATTTTATAATATTAAAACAGCATTGTTTATTATCATTAGTTTTAAAGCATGCAAGTTAATATCAGTAAAGAAGATGAATATCTGTATCAGGGTAAACGAAAACGCCTGGTAGAACAGTTGAAAGAAAAAGGCATTACAAGTCAGGCAGTATTGAATACTATTTTAAAAATCCCAAGACATCTGTTTTTCGATCAATCAACAGAGCGACCTGCTCTTTTAGACCACGCTTATTCCGATAAGGCATTAAAAATAGGTGCCGGACAAACAATTTCACATCCATTTACGGTTGCTTTTCAAACCGAGAAGCTCAATATACATAAAGGCGACAAAATCCTGGAAATAGGAACAGGATGTGGTTACCAAACCGCCGTTTTATTAGAAATGGGTGCTAAAGTGTTTTCTATTGAGCGTCAAAAGGAATTATATGACAAAACGAAGGTGTTTTTGCCGTTAATTGGATATAAAGGTGCCCGATTGGTATATGGAGACGGTTATAAAGGCTTACCCCAATACGCTCCCTTTGATAAAATCATAGTAACGGCGGCTGCCCCTTATATTCCACAGGACTTATTGGCTCAGTTGGCAGTTGGGGGAATTTTGGTTATTCCCTTAGGGGAAGGGGAAGAACAGGTGATGAATGTGATTGTTAAAAAGTCTGGCACAGAATTTGACAAGCAGGCATTCGGAAAATTTAAATTTGTACCTATGTTGCAAAATAAAACCTAGGGTAGATTTAAAATCCGGTATTAACAATTATGTGTTTATAACGCGGGATTGTTAATATCTAATTAAAACATTTAATAACTAATTTTGAACCACAAACAAACAAACAAAAAACAATTATGAAAAAATCAATCGCTCTAGTAGCTTTAGCATTTGGTGTAACAGGTGCTTTCGCTCAAGATTTAACATCTAAAAAAGGTGAACCGTTTTTGCCAGAAGCTGGTGATTATGCAATTGGAGTAGACGCTTCTCCATTCTTACAGTATGTAGGTAATTTCTTTGGAAAAAACACAACAAATGGTTCTCCAAACTGGAATTATGCTACTAACAATTTCGCTATCACTGGAAAAAAATTCAAAGATGCTAACACTGCATACCGTGCAACTGTTAATATCGGTTTTTCTAACAATGGTGGTAAATCAAAAGTACTTGACCGTAGTGTTTCTACTGCAGCTGTATATCCTGCATTACCTACAATGGTAGAAAACAAATACAAAACATCTTCTACTACTATTGGTTTAGCAGTTGGTATCGAAAAACGTCGTGGTAAAACTCGTTTACAAGGTGTTTACGGTGCTGAAGCTGGTTTAGGAATCAATACAAGTGGTGCAAAATACACTTATGGAAACTCTTTAAACCCAACTGGTACTCCTGCAGTAGTTGTTGATCCAAGTTCAAATGGTGATGCTATGAATGGTGGTGCTAACATTACTACTGATACTTATGGTAACCAAGCTCGTGTTACTAAAGTTAAAAATGGTTTAGGATTTACTTTTGGTGTTCGTGCTTTCGTAGGTGCTGAATACTTCGTAGCTCCAAAAATTTCTATCGGTGGTGAATTCGGATGGGGATTAGGTTTCGGAATCAACGGAAAATCTAAAACTTCTATTGAGTCTATCGGTGGTGCTCCTGCATCTGTTGGAACTCAAGAAAAAGAAGGTTCTAAATCTAGCAACTTTATCTTAGGTACTGATAACAAAAGTTCTTTCTTTGGTCCAACTGGAACAATCCGTTTGAACTTACATTTCTAATCTAGAAATTAATAATAAAGAAAAGCCTCACTTTAAGTGGGGCTTTTTTTTATGCAATAAAGTTTGATGTTAACACAAATATTACACGATAAATAGTAAATTTGCCGCACTAAAAAATAATAAACATGTCAACAGCAGCAAACAAAGGTCCTATTTCTAAATTTATCGAACATCATTATAAACATTTTAATGCAGCTGCTTTGGTAGATGCAGCTAAAGGATATGAAACCCATTTAACCGAAGGTGGTAAAATGATGGTGACTCTGGCTGGTGCCATGAGTACCGCCGAATTAGGAAAATCGCTGGCAGAGATGATCCGTCAGGGTAAAATTGACATTATTTCATGTACCGGTGCCAACTTAGAAGAAGATATTATGAATTTAGTGGCTCATAGTCACTACAAACGTGTGCCAAATTACCGTGATTTGTCTCCGCAGGAAGAATGGGATTTATTGGAAAACCATTACAACCGCGTAACAGATACATGTATTCCTGAAGAAGAAGCGTTTCGTCGTTTGCAAAAACATATTTATAAAATATGGAAAGATGCAGATACAGCCGGAGAGCGTTATTTCCCGCACGAGTATATGTATAAGATCTTATTGAGCGGGGAATTAAAACAATATTACGAAATTGATCCTAAAGACAGCTGGATGCTGGCGGCAGCGGAACGTAATTTACCAATTGTTGTTCCGGGTTGGGAAGACAGTACCATGGGAAATATTTTTGCGTCCTACGTGATTAAAGGAGATATTAAAGCCAGTACCATGAAAAGTGGAATTGAGTACATGGCATGGTTAGCAGACTGGTATCCTAAAAACAGTGGAGGAAAAGGAGTAGGTTTCTTTCAAATTGGTGGTGGTATTGCAGGGGATTTTCCTATTTGTGTAGTACCAATGTTATATCAGGATATGGAAATGCATGATGTGCCATTCTGGAGCTATTTCTGTCAGATCTCAG
>JACQAK010000206.1 GCA_016194985.1 Bacteroidota bacterium | reverse complement strand
TTTCTTGTGCTGCTTTCTCCGCAGCCGCCTTTTCCGCTAATGCTTTTTTTTTTGCCAGACGTTCTTCCTCCGCTTTCTTCGCTGCTTCCTGTTCCTTCGCTAATTTTTCAGCAGCCGCTTTTTCTTGTGCTGCTTTCTCGGCAGCTGCCTTTTCTTGTGCTAACTTTTCGGCTGCCGCTTTTTCTGCCTCTGCTTTTGCTTTAGCTGCCGCTTCTGCAGCCGCTTTTTCCTGAGCCTCTTTATTAGCTTGTTCTAATTTATCTTTTAAGCATTTTTCTGCCAGTGCCAATTTTTCAATAGGTGCTGCTTCATCCGGCAATAAGCCTTTTGCGGTGATATAATTACTTTTAGCGGTCTCGCAATCTTTTTTATTCATCGCCGCATCTCCGGTTTTCAGAGCGGCGGCATACCTTGCCAATAAAGCAGCTTCTTGCGCTCTTATATCCGACAAAGATGCCAGCATTTGGCTTGTATAAGACGGATCATCAGAAAACCCTTTTTTATTCGCTAAATATCCTAAACGTAATAAAGGCTGATTAAATAACGAATAATTGATTCCAGGTAATGGCTTCGACATGGTTACTCCTTCTATCTTAACTTCAGCTTTAAAATTATCCTTCGTTTTCTCCGGCGGAACTCCCATGGTAGAGATTTGAAATTTTTTGGTATTGCACCCGGGATAAGATACCGTCAATATATAATCTCCATTAGGGGGAATGTTTAATTCAAAATCACCATTTCCGGAGCTTTGAAGTTGCGTTACAACAGATGATCCCTTATATAAAATGATAGAGGCTCCTCCCAAACCGGCGCCATCTTTTTCAACATTACTGCTTAATTTTAAAGACCAGTCCTGCGCTTTGGCAAACGTGCACAAAAGCAGGGCGATGATTCCTGTAAAAAATTGTTTTTTCATTGTGATTAATAATCCCTCTTTTGTTTTAAAAGTAACTAAAATCCAGACAATTTTTTCTATTGTTAAAAAAACGCTTAGAACTTCTTTTTCAGATATTTAAGGGGATTTTATTAGTTTTAATTCGTCATTTATTCAACCCTGTAAGTAATGTATAAAATTACCTTTTCTATTCTATGTGTTATTCTTTTTAGTGGCTGCTCCAATAAGGAAGATGTGCAACAAACCGTATTGCCTCCTGTTGACTTTTGCGCTTCTATTCACCGGGATTCCACTATCCGACTCTCTGCCAAACTTGATTCTTTATCAGAACTGATGGCGCATAAAACCGGAGTATATGTTTTAGAGGATGGTGATGGTTCAATGGTAGCGCGGGCATGGCTGAGCGAATATGCCGAAAAGAGTATTGATATACAATATTTCATATTCACAGCAGATAATGTAGGGCTTATTGCGGCTGATTATTTGGTAAGAGCGGCAGACAGAGGCGTAAAAGTGCGGATTTTGGTGGATGATATCATGGTGGAAGCTGATGAGCAAAAGCTTTTGACATTGGATTCGCATGAAAATATTTCTATACGTATATATAATCCTTCGACAAATATTGGCAAAAGCCTAACAGACAAAGTATATAAATTAACCACCGATTTCAGAGGCGCTAATCAACGTATGCACAATAAAACGTTTACTGTTGACGGAAAAGTGGTCATAACCGGAGGACGCAATATTGCTGATGAATATTTTGATTATGATCATGACTATAATTTCAGGGACAGGGATGTACTTCTGATAGGAGGGGTTACCAAACACATACAACAATCGTTTGAATTATTCTGGAACAGCAGTTTTGTGAAAGATGTTAAAGCATTGATCGATACGACAAAATATAATTACACAGAGACTCATCGTTTTGATAACCTTCACCAATATGCCTGTGATTCGAATAATTTCTGGCCACAAGTACGCGAAAAAATCAAACATATTCCGGCGGCGTTTGACATAATTCAACAAACCGGAAAATTACAATGGGTGGATAGTGTAGACTTTATTTCTGATAATCCGGGGAAAAACGATGGTTCTCAAGGTTTAGGCGGTGGTGGTATAACGACCGATGCGTTAATCAATTTAGTAAAGCAGGCTAAAACATCCATTATCATTCAATCTCCTTATTTAATTACTACTGACCTGGGGAAACAGCTGTTTAAAGATGCTGTCAAACGTGGGGTTGAAGTGAAAATTTTAACTAACAGTCTGGCCTCTACCGATAATCTGGAAGCCTTTAACGGTTATCAAAGAGACAGGGAAAAATTATTGGGAACCGGGGTTAAAATTTACGAATTCAGGCCTGATGCGGCTATTCGTTTTAAAATCATGACAGGTGCTTTACAAAAGAAAATGAACCATACTCCTATTTTTGGATTACATGCCAAATCGATGGTTATAGATGGGAAAACGACCGTTATAGGCACATTTAATTTAGATCCGAGAAGTGCTAATTTAAATACAGAATGCGTTACCGTTATTCATTCTGAATCCATTACTAAAGAGGTGCAGAAAGAAATGGAGGAAGAATTAAAACCTGAGAATGCATGGGAAACAACGCTTCAGTTTAATCCGGATTCGAAAGCATCGATGAAAAAAAATGTGAAAGTTAAACTAATGAAAGTTATTCCAAAAGGAATTTTATAATGATATTTCCTTATGAAATAATCTTGTTCTCTTTTAGTAATATTTTCAATTTCTCTGTATTAAGAGGCTTTTCAATCAATGCCAATACATGAGGGCTTTCTTTCGCTCTCATCTTGTCTCCGGTATCCAGAGAAGAGGATACTATTACAATATGACATTTCTCTCTGCGTTGAGCAGGCAATTCAACATATTTCTCCAGAAAATCAAACCCATTCATGATGGGCATATGTATGTCCAACAATATAAGCTGAGGCCATAGAGATTCATCACTCTCTTCAAGAAACTTTAAGGCTTCCGTAGCAAACGAATAATCCAAAACGGTGTGAGCAATATTCATTTGCTTGATAAATTCGTTATGAATAAATAAATCGATCTTGTTGTCATCAACTAACATGACTGTAATTTTTTCGCTCATCACTTCCTGTTATTGGGTATTATTATATTAAATGTTGTACCTTCCATAGGCAAAGAGGATACTGTAATTTTACCTGCCATTTTTTCAATAGCTTCTTTTACAATATATAATCCTATTCCTGTTCCTTCCGTTTGTAACGAATCTTCTGTTCGGAAGAATAAATTAAAAATACGGTCGATATAGGCCTGATTAATACCAATGCCATTATCCGAAACGGATATATGAGCTTCCTCCTTAGAAACATCGACCTTTATTTTTATATAATGCTCTTTCGCCGAAGGGTTTTGGTATTTAATGGCATTGGAGATCAAATTTTCGAAAATAATTTCCAGCCTCAATAAATCCCCTATAAACAAAGAATCCGAATTAACCGTTAAATCAAATTCAATCTCTTGATTCTGGTTTTTAAGCGTATTCCATACAGATGAAATCAGTGCCTGAAAATCTATCGTATCCTTGTTTTCTTCGTCTCTGGCATTCTTATAATAATCGATGATCTTTTTGATAAAATTATCAAGTTTCAAAACACGGCCTTCTATCATCTCAAAATAGCTGCTTGCTACATTTAATTCCGGAGTCATTTTCGTTAAATTAATGACACCCAAAATAGATGTTAGCGGAGAACGCAAATCATGAGAGACGCTATAAACAAACTTATTAAGTTCATCGTTTGCTTTTTGAAGTTCGATATTTTTTAGTTTAAGTTCAATACGCGATCTGTAAAGTGTTGCGCAATTATCCATTGCAATCGACAATTTTTCCCAATCCCATGGTTTTTGGATGAATTTACTCACCTGACCACGATTGATAGCTTCGATCACCACTTCGATATCCGACTGGCCTGTAATTAATAATCTAATACTATCCGGATAAAGTTTTACTGTTTGCTCCAGAAACTCTACACCTGTTGTTTGAGGCATTCGCTGATCAGAGATAATAATATGAATGGGTGTCGTTTCTAATAAGGCAAGAGCTTCCGCTGCACTAATGGCAGTATATACGTCATACTCTTTTCTGAAATTAGCGCGAAAAGCAACGAGGTTATTTTCCTCATCGTCAACATATAGTACTTTTATTTTTTCAGTGATCATTAATTTTTAAACCGCGTTAATTTTTTTATTCAAAATTAAGAGAATTTTCGTACCCACGCCATATTCGGAATTTACTTCGATTTTGGCACCATGACTTTCTATTATTTTAAATACAATAGACATTCCCAGCCCTGTTCCTTCTCCAACATCTTTGGTAGTAAAAAAGGGATCAAACATTTTATTCATTACTTCGGGGGTCATACCGATCCCAGTATCTTCAATACTTACATGTACTTTATCATCCTTAACATAAGATGATATGATGAGTTTATTTTCTTCCCGGGTAGTTTTCCGTCCAATAGCGTAAAGTGCGTTACTAAAAAGATTCATGAATACCTGATTCAATTTACCGGGTAAGCATTCTATATAAGGCAGGTCACCTAAATTCTTAATTACTTCTGTATTGGGAGGAATGGCACTTTTCAATAATATCAGTGTAGATTCGATTCCCTCATTTATGTTCGCTTCCTTAATATCACTTTCATCCAGTCTTGAGAAATTCTTCAAACCGGAAACAATATCAGCTGTTCTCTTAGCACCATCCTCTATTCCTGCGAGCAAGGCTTCCATTTCTTTTTTGAGATAATCAATATCAATGGTCTTTCTAAACTCATTAATCTCTTTAAATGTTTGTGCTGATGCTTCAGAGGGACTAATCGATTCGTACTTTTTAATAAGTTCCATGATATCGTCAATATCCAGTTTTAAAGGCTTCACATTGGCACTTACAAAATTAATAGGATTATTGATCTCGTGCGCAATACCGGCTGTTAGCTGACCTAATGAGGCCATTTTTTCAGCATTTACTAATTGTGCCTGTGTATCTTTCAAATTGTTCAACGTCTTTTTCAATTCAATAGTTCGTTCTTCAACATTTTTCTCCAATTCTACTTTTTTCTCAGTTATTAATTTCTCGTTTTGTTGAGATACTTCTAATGCCTTTGCCTGCGATTCCTCTTTTTCTTTTTTCAGGATATTGATACGATCGGCCAAAGCGAAGGAAAGTAAAATAGCTTCGATTGCAGAACCAGTGGGCATTGTATATATAGTTATATTATTATATGGCAATATCCCCATATTTTTTAATGCAAATACAATTACTCCAATTAAAAAAACAATCCAAGCAATAAGAAAATATTTTGCGGGCCTATATCCTCTTCGAACAATAATAATTGCTATAATTAATAAGTAAAGAGATATTGATAATGCAGTAAGATCAATTATAGGAATTGTGTTCTTTCCAAAAATCGAAAGGGTTACAGCAATTATGTAAGAAGCATAAAAAACATAAATGACTTTATTAAAGTATTTTAGATGAGTTTTTGCGTTCAAATACACTCTGGCAAACTCAGCAGCGCTAATTCCTACCAATGCACTTAAAATTATTACACTATGTTGAACCATCCATGGAGAATTATACCACAAAAATTGAAAGGTATATCCCTGAAAGCAACTTTGTGTTAAGCCCACAAATAGAATATAAATTATATAGTATAAATAAATTTTATCTTTTGTTGTAAAGAAAATAAAAGCATTGTAAAAAAACATTGCCAACATTATCCCAAAATAAATTCCAAACAGCAAATCTTTCCTACTTAAAGAATTCAACATCAACGTCGGTGAAGACAAATTTAAAGGGAGAGTGAGTTGTTCTCTACATCTCACTTTCAAATAAAATTGAAATGTAGAGTCTTTTGGTATTCTAATGTCAAAAATATAGCTTGGATGGTTATAATCTCTCTCTTCGAATGACTTATATTCTCCCATTTTCTTTACAGCATAACTACCATTAACCAAAACCGAATAAAACTCGACTTCATCAATTATTGGATTGGCTAATTCCAATAATAATTTATCATTATTTGTCCCATTTTTAATTTTAAATTTTATCCAAACTGAAGAATTAGTAACCCCGAAATTTGGCACAGCTTCATCACTTTTCTTAAACTTAAGTGAAGATTTAACATCATTAAATGTCTGCATGTTTGTTTCATCTTCCATTATTTGCAAATATTTTCCGATAAGAATAATTTTATTCGAATCAAGATATTTAATAGTGTCTTCATTCATAGAAGATGCTATTCCATAAATCAGCAAAAATGTGAAAAGAAATAAACGTTTCATAAATTATATAACTTCTAAATTATTAGTATTTACCCAAGATTGAGGTATCGATAAATTATATTCGATATAAAGTTCTCCTTTTGGTCCTTTTTCAAAAATTTTCTGCTGCAAAATTTTCCTAAGCTCAAAAATCTTTTCTCTTTCTTCAGGATTTGCACATTCTAGAGAAATTGTATTTTTCATTATTAATGCATAAGCCAATAGATCAACCCTTGGATAATAAAATGTACCATTGTTTCCTAATGTTTTTTCTATTTCAAAACCAACACCTTTAAACATAGGCAACGTTAATTCTGCACATATACCAAACATTGTATTAATTTCCAATTGATTTAAAATTGAAATCCCCATTCTAGTTAATAAAAAACTGAGCCCTTTACCCGCCACCTTTCTGGAGTTCCATAATCCGCAAAGTTCCCCTGCCCCGCCAATGGCATGTTCTTTTACGAGCTCATATATCCTTTTATCCAAATTACCTATTGCAGACTCAACAGGTAAAGGCTGTGTTCCTCCTACTTTAATAACTCTTATACCACATAACAACTCCTTATTACTAATCGACTCAGCAGTAATTACATAAACTTTAGGATTCAGAGTCCAATCATCATTGTTTGAAGTAATTTTACTAATACCATAAACTTCAAGCACTTCTCTATGGCCCACCAAATATTGCTGGCATAACTCAGGTTCATCAATCGCTCTGAATACTTTAATTTTTATATTTATTTTATCATTCATTGTTTTAGGAGGACCTGATATGAAAAATCTCAATAATAATACATCAACTTTTGTATTGTCTAGTCCAAAAAGTTTTTCAAAATCCTTGCGTAATGCTCTGGCCTCTTCTTCCATATAATCTGTAAAACCATTATTATCTGCATAGACTAATGTATTAAAAATTAATGTGGATAAAGAAGCCGGATGAACAGCGATATTATCTTTGTTAGCAGCCAGCCAAACTCGCTCTAATGCTCTTCCCGCCATAAAAAAATCATTATTCGTAAAGCGAGGGATTGTCAGTAGACCTAATGCTGATGCTGATGCCACATTTTTTCTCTGTATCTTTTCTAATCCTGTCCCTAATTTCCATTCATTTAAATGATTTACTACATTCCAATTTTTTACGACTGTCCAACCTGCCAATTCAGTTGGAGTTAAATCAACAGTACCTAATAAATCAACACCATTCAACATTTCATTAACATGTTCTTCATTCCATCTTACTTCCCCATGAAAATCATCATGTCCGCCTTTATGCATTATTCTCATTCGATCAACTTTCGCAGTGACTTCACCAATTTCGTACATCAATTTTTCATCATCAATCAGAATTAAATCTGCCCCTTCAATTGTTTGAGCGAGTTTTCTCAGTGGAGTTAACCTTTCAATACTAATTTTTTTTCTTTCAACAATATTTCTATTGGTCATTCGCAACGGTATTATTGATACTAATTCGTCGCATACATGCGGCTCAAATCTATCAGCGTATAACGTATTGGATTTTTCAAAAAATCGAAATATTGCTATTAATTTACTCTTTTCGGTAAGATTAGGCAACACTTCTGTAATCACCTCCAATTTCATTTCATGCGCTTTTAATACCAAATTTTCTGAAGCCGCACCCAAACCATTTATTGATGTAGTATTTTTGCAATCCAGAAGCCCGGCTGTATAAACATCATCTCTAAATAAATAAATACTTTTACCATAATGAACCCATTGCCAAGATTGAATATTTGCACCTGAAGGTGCCATACATGCCGAACTGATTAGTTCTTTAATTGATTTTTCATCAACCAATAATTGTCCATCTAAATCCGGCATATTATAATCTTTAATAATATTTAGCATTTCATTATCTGAAATCGAATCAGACAAGATTAATTTAGTTTCAATCGGTTTTGCCCTATCTTTATCAAAAATAATATCTTCTATATCAACAAAATATCTTCCAGAATCATGAAATTGATTCAATAATATTCTTCGACAGACATCAGTTACAACTCCCCCTCCAAGAATAACTCCTGAAGCCAGTTGAGGCCATGTTGTTATTGTTTGTTCAATTTCCAGCATAGATGCTTTCAATCTGGTGGAAGATGTTTCTACGCCCAACATTGGCAAAAGATATGGTACTTTTTCTTCATTGGTTTTTGCCTGTTTCACCAGATTTAAATCCAAATGATCAATCAATCCATGAAGCATAGACATATCAGGATGCAAATCGTAGCGCTCTATATCCGTTGTTCCTCTATCGCTCGAATTCATCACAACCGGAATTCCAAATGCCTTGGCCTTTTGGCGGGCAAAAATTTTAGTGTATAGTCCATCACATACTTCAACACATACATCCAGTTTGCCATCTTTCAGAAAAAAATCATCGATATTTTCTTCTGTTAAACCATCTGAGAATAGTGTCACTTTTAGAAACGGATCAATTTCCGCAATTTCTCTGGCAACTACCACTGTTTTTTTAATTCCGAAATTTTGTACGCCGGTTTGTATCCTGTTTAAATTAGACAATTCTATAATATCAAAATCAGCAATTCGCAATTCACCACAAATACGTTCCATCGCAATAGTCATCGCAATAGCTTTACCAACTGACAATCCAATGACACCAATTTTTTTCGTAAAAAGTAAGTTCTCTTCTTCCGGCGTAATCTTATATTGATTTCTATTGGTTCTTACTTCAACAAATTCCTGTTCATCAAGAATATGTATCAATACATCTGACCATGGATAATAAACCCATACACCATATTCTTCCTGCGGTGTTTTTCCAAGATGCCTGAGAGCTGCTTCTGTTAAACCTTCTTTTGTAAAGCGAATTTTCGGATTTTTTGATTTCACCAATTCCTCGAGTTGACCCAAAAGCTCATCGTAAATTTTAATGTGTTTATTCTCAATCAATAACTTATTCAATGAATGAGCTTCATCACTGTTGGATAACCGAAAAAAAACAGGTTTCGATACATCTTTTAATTGCTTATTTTTTTCGGATAGATCTTGTATTAGTTTTTTCATCTTTTACTTGTGTGTTTTAAGGTATAATTTAATACTAAAATCTTAATTTACCTAGCGAAAATGCAAGAAATAGCAACACTTTTTCGCGTAAAAATATGGTAATTTTTAATACAAATAACACACAAGTCATGTTTATTTTTCGTACATTTAGAATATCTATTTTCAACATGATTGATAACCTATTTTAAACAAAAATGAAAAGTGATAGCCCGATAAATGTGTTATATGTTGACGATGAAGAAAATAATCTAATTTCATTCAAAGCTGCATTCAGACGATATTTTTCCGTGTTTTCTGCTATTTCAGTTCAGGAAGCCATTGAAATATTAAACCATAATGAAATCCATGTTTTAATAACTGACCAACGGATGCCAGGCACACTAGGGACAGAGCTGTTAGCAGAGTCTGCCAAAAATTATCCAGACCAGATACGGATATTATTAACCGGTTTTTCTGATATTGAAGCTTTGAAAGATGCGGTAAACAGAGGACATATCTTTCGTTACCTTGAAAAACCATGGAATGATGAAGATTTGAAAAAAACAATAGAAGAATCATTTGATGTATACAATATAAAGAAAGAGCAAGAAGAATTAAATCAAAAGATCCTGCTTACAAATGAGCAATTGGAATTTATGTTAAGACAAAAATTAATTTCGTAGTAAAACAGTAATATTAAATTTATGAAAAGAAAACAACCAGCTTTTAAGTACAATATCGCGATGTTGCTTGATGATAATGAGTTAGATAATTTCATTAATCAAAAAACACTCGAAGCAACCTATTTTGCTAATACGATTTATGTGAACACCGGCAGTAAAAGTGCTATCGAATTTTTAAAAAATATCGAGTTAACCTGTACTGAAAATTTTGATATTTTTCCGGAAGTTATTTTCATAGATATTAATTTACCCATGATCGATGGATTTCAATTCATCGAAATGCTGAAGACTTCTTTCTCCAAAAGATATTCATCTTTGAAAGTTGTTATCTTAACATCTTCTGTTTCTCATAGCGACAGAGAAAAAGCAAAGAAAATATCTAAAGATATTATTTTCTTAAATAAGCCATTAACTCAGGAAGCACTAAATCAGATCTGATATTTTTTCTTTAGTTCAGGCATAATCTGGTTGATTACCCGATAATTACTGTTTTTATTATTCCCGGCTTCAAACAAAATTAATAATTCTTTTTGCTTCACTGTGTTTTTTGCCGTAAGATCTTTATTGATATCCAAATCAAATGCTTTCAGCAAATACAATACATGCGTGTATTTTTCAGAGCCATCGATCCTTACTCTTCTCATCAGTGTTTTAAGATAAAGCTGGGCTTCTTCAAATTCTCCGGTAATAATATACAAATACAATAACGTAAGATTAGTATCCAAATACTCGTGAAAATAATCTTTAAACACATATTCATTATGTAATTCACGGATGATTGTAATTGCTTGCTTATATTTTTTCTGATAAAAAAACAACATAGCATTATGAAATTTCAACGACATTTGAATATGAATATCATTCGTATCAAATAATATTTTATTAATATCCAAAACAGAAGATATTTTATCAAGCATATTAAATTCGATACAGAATTTAATTCTCGAACTCAAAAATCCAGAAACCAAACCAATATGATTAAACAAAAACAAATTATTCAATTGGTTATTGACTTTATCAAAATACTGAATTGCCAATTTATTGGATTTAATAGAATAGTAATATTCGAAACATAAATAATCCAAAACGATCTCCCACTTTTTATGAGTTAATGTAATAGGTAATTCGTCAAAAATAATTTTTGTTTGTTGGATAAGCTCATCTATATCTACGTCTAAAGCCTGCCCCCGTTTACAAAATATATTTAATTGCAATTCGATTAAATTTTTTATCAATTCAAATTGTCTGGAACTGCAAAAAACATAAATATCATTTATTTCTTTTTTCAGGAAACACAATTTTTCATATACTTCTTCTGATCTCGAAAAATCATATTGGCTTAATAATCTACAAAAATCAGCCAGTGTATCCTCTGCTTTTTCAAGTGAAAGCCCAAAGGAAACCTGTTTATTATATAACTGCGAATAACGATAATATTTATCAGAATTTAAATGTGTTTTTTTGAGAGCACTATATACCACCAGTAATTCATTATGCATATCATACCTTAACAACTCTTTTTCAAGCTTAAGCAAATATGCAACTGCAGTTTCTCTGGGACTATTCAAACATAAATTAGGCTCCTGCAACAATAATTTAATAGTTTCTTCCTGATCGGCATATATATCCGTCGACAGAAATTCCTGAATCTTATCATACAGCCTTGATTTTAATACATAAAATGAATTGGCTGTTAACTGCAGTTTTTCAATAATCTCTTTATCGGAGATGCTGGAGTGTTTATAGGAATTTAAAAGAAATAAAAATCTGTCTGCCTTATTTTTAATAAAACTTTTCTCAATCTCCAAATAATGCTCTTTGCTTAGTTGAACTATAACTTCTTTTAATTTAATCATAATGAATGATGCTTAAAACTATTAAATTCTTACCGATAAAAATAAACAAATATTACATATTAAACCGTCATAAAAATCATTATTATTTTATTTTTTTGGGGCTTTTTCAAAATCAGAAAGCCCATAAATAAAGGGCTTTTTCACACATTTGTCACTTTTTTGAAAAAATCTTACATATCTAATATTAATGCCAATTTGGTGTTGACAAAAAATAAGAATAGACCGTACTTTGAGCAAACATAATCGTATTTATCAATCTTACACTATACAGACAAAACATTATGATTTCATTTACTACAAAATTATTCACCGTCGTTTTAGTTACCATTTTTTTTTATCCTGACAAATTACTTGCTCAAAAATTAAATTCAGATAGCTCAGTTTGTCTGGAAATAAAGGGAAAAGTACTAAACGTTGGAAACAAATCTTCGGACACCTATAAGGCAGAACTCATTTATTATAACAATGTTATCAATAACGAGACGATTAGCGCCACTAAATCATTTAAGTTCGACTTAAAAAGAGACGCCATATATTCCATACGGATTTCAAAAAAGGGATTCATCACCAAACTGATTAGTATTTATACCAGAATTCCGGAAGATGAAACAAATGTATACAGGCTTGATTTTGAAACAGAATTAATAGAAGAACATCTGTCAAAAAAACTGGATGCAGATGCTTTGGATTTTCCGATCACCATCATCTATTATGATGAAAAAGCTGACTCATTTTATTATAATGAAGAATACACCAATAATATCAAGCGATGTATTTACAATGTCAAAGTTGTCAGAAATAAAATATAAACCTCAAACTATTTAAAAGTTCTTATGTACGATCCTAAAACTAAATCTATCAGCATTCTCGTAGTTGAAGATAATCCTCTTGATAAATTAATTGTTCAAACACTATTGCAACAGCATTTCCATTTAGAAACAGTGTCTAACGGTTATGAAGCTCTCGAAATAATTGAAAAAATAAAATTCGATATCATTTTAATGGATATACATCTGGGAGATGAGAATATGACCGGGTTTGACGTGATGAAACTTATCAAAAAAGATCCTAAACATCAGGATATTAAAATATTTGCAGTAACCGCTTATGCCGAAAACCCGGAATTATATATAGAACAAGGATTTGACGAACTATACATAAAACCTGTTATAAAAGAGGAAATGTTTGAATTTTTAAATAAGAACACCATAAGCCATCCATCAAAATAAAATACTCGCCTATTCTATTTAACCGGTTCTTTCCTGAATTTTAAAGTAAATGTTGTTCCCACTCCTACTTCGCTTTCTACATCTATTGTTCCTCCGATCGCTTCCATTTGTGACTTAACAAGATATAACCCCAGCCCTCTTCCATCCGAATTGTCGTGAAAGCGTTGATAAAGTTTAAACATCTTTTCGCGATGCTTTTCCACATCTATGCCTATCCCATTATCCGTGAATTTAACTACTGTAAAATCTTCTACACTTTCAGAACTTAAATTGATCT
>JACQAK010000024.1 GCA_016194985.1 Bacteroidota bacterium | reverse complement strand
AGGCTATATTAATCGTGCAAGAGGCTATTGCGGCTACGTAAAAACCAAATCAGGAAAAGAACTGGCGTTCTCCGTTTTATTTAATAACTACGATTGTACTGCAAAAGAGATGAAATTAAAAATAGAGAAGTTGCTGGTGGCGTTGGTGGATCTTTAGTTTTCTTTTTCCTTGACGAAAAAGAAACAAGAAGTCAAGGCAATTCGCCAACCTCCATTTACCCCGCAATAACATCCCAGAATGGCGGTTCGCTTCGAATTGCCAAAACCAGCCGCACCATTACCAACGTATGATAGAAGCACAAGAAAATATTAAGAAATAATTCGATCAATAGATCTTAAAATAATAGTACAGGCTTCTTTAATTTCATCATCTGAAATAATCAACGGCGGTGCTATTCGCATACTATGAGCATTAAATAAAAACCAATCTACGATTAATCCATTCCTGACACAGGTTTCAATAATTTTAAAATTTAGCTCCACGTTTCCAAAATCTAAGGATAGCATAAAACCCTTGCCTTTAATGGCTTTAATAGCCGGATGTGTTAACAGGGAGCGAATTAGTTCTGATTTCCGTTCAATATCCTCCATCAGTTTTTCTGACTGAATGGTTTGTAAACAGGCCAAAGAAGCCGCACAACAAACGGCGTTTCCACCAAATGTATTGATGTTTCCTAAAACAGGATCATGTGTGAATTCATTCAATAATTGTTGGGAACTGATAAAACATCCTATTGGTAAGCCACCACCCATTCCCTTTGCCAGCAATAAAATATCAGGCACAATGCCTGTTTGTTCAAATGCAAAAAAAGTACCACTCCGTCCAAATCCGTTTTGAATTTCATCCAGTATCAATAAAGCCCCCTGCTCATCGCATGCCTGGCGAATCGATCTCAAAAACTCATTAGTAGCAACTGTATAGCCTGTTTCACTTTGCACAGGTTCTAAAATTACAGCGGCTGTTTTAGACGTGATGTGTTTTCTGACTTCTTCCACGGAATTGTATTCCAGAATTTTCACATCCGGTAATAATGGTCTGAAAGCTTGTTTAAATTCTTCATTTCCCATCACGCTCAATGAGCCATGAGAACTGCCATGATACGAGTCTTTAAAACAGATCAGTTCTGTTCGTCCTGTTACACGCTTTGCGAGTTTCAAAGCTCCTTCGGTGGCTTCCGTTCCTGAGTTCGTATAAAAAACGGAGTTTAAATTTTTGGGAAGTAAATCCGTTAAAGCCTTCGCCAACTGTATTTGTGGTGCCTGCACATATTCGCCATACACCATTAAGTGCATATACGTTTCTGCTTGTCGCTGAATAGCTTTCACCACATTGGGATGACAATGTCCCACATTACTGACAGATATTCCTGAAATAAAATCAATGTAAGATCTGTCTTGTACATCATATAAATGCACTCCATTGGCTTTGACAATCTCCAAATCCATAGGTTTTGGCGACACCTGAGCGACATGGTTTAAAAATAACTGTCTGTTTGAAATTTGCATCATTAAAAAACCTGTTAAAAAATAGAACGCAGATAACACTGATAGTTATGATTCATTAGGATGACTATTAGATCAGGTATATATAATACAAAATCATAATAATCTAATTTAATCTATGTCATCAGCGTTCTATAATAAAATAACTCTAAAAGAAATCGAAAAAGAACATGACTGCTGCCTGCTCTTTTTTAACTCCACTGGCTGAACCTACAATACTTCCGTTTTTCCTCACATCGCCATTGCTTTCAATTTTACCAACGATACTGCCATTCAATCTCACGTCTCCGTTCGATTCCACTTTACCAACAATAGAACCACTTTTACGAATATCTCCGTTCGATTCTATTTTCCCTTTAATACTTCCGTCGACGCGGATATCGCCATTGGATTCAAATTTTCCTTTGATACTGCCATTAATGCGCACATCTCCGTTGGATTCTATTTTACCATAAATAGATCCGTTTTTTCTTAAATCCTGAGCAGTTAATGTGTTCATGAACATACATACAACCGCAGTCATTAGCAAATATTTTACTTTCATAGTCTTAAGTTTTTAAATATGAATTAAATGTAGTAAGGAAATTAAACTTTGACTAATTTTTTAATCAACCAATTATTGATAGTTCAGTTTTAGTCCGTTTAACTTCTTCAGTTTTTCTTCGCAGGCTTCGGCATTGGCTTTCCGAATGCTGAAACTGATCTCACAATCGTTATCAAATTGCTGTGCCGTTATTTTACAATCCATTTGTTTTAACAGCTTCATCACATCGTTCAAGTGCTCAAATGGAAATTGAATCCTGTAATTAAATAAAATATGTTTTTCAACGATAGAGCATTGTTTGATCACGTCTGCCGCTGATGTTTTGTAAGCATGAATAAGCCCGCTAACCCCTAATAAGGTTCCTCCAAAATAACGAACCACTACAATAAGGATATTCGTCAGATCACTGGATTGTATTTGCCCCAGAATGGGTCTTCCTGCTGTGTTGCCTGGTTCTCCATCATCATTGGCTCTGAAATTCAATTTATCCGCTCCAAGCCGATACGCATAACAATGATGATTAGCACCGGGATGCTCCTTCTTCAACTTTAGTAACGCTTCCTTTATCTGCAACTCATTTTCAACAGGAAATGCAAAAGCCAGGAATTTACTTCCCTTATCTTTAAAACTAATTTCCGAAGGTTTTTCTATCGTTAAAAAAGTATCCGAGAATAACATCTTATTTCATTAACTGAGGTAACAATCCCAAAATTAAAATGGCCAGTAAACTTAAAGCAATTCCTATCCAGTTCTTAGCTGATAACTTTTCTTTGAATACTATCACCGATACAATGGTTGACAACGTAAGTATGCTTAAATTATTAATAGGAAATAAAGCAGAAGGCTCTAAAATATTAGTATTTAATGCTGATATAATAAAGTACATCGTTCCGAAATTAATGGTTCCTAAAATCATTCCTGCTGGAATAGCCTGCCATTGAAACTTTTCTTTTTTAATAAAAAGCTGATACAAAAGCACCATAAATCCAAATACAAATGCCGTTGAAAAAATAGTGGACAGAAAGGCATCAAAATTCGTATCATTCAATAAATTACGTTGTGCATAGTTAATAGACGAATCAATGATACCACTGCATACAAAAATAATCAAAGGGAACAACCACCAGAACTTGTCAGATGCTTTTCCTTCTGTTTCTTTATGTGACACTAAATACACTGCCATAATAGCCAACACAATCCCAATAATCTTGGCTAAAGAAACAGCATCACCATAAAACAAAACAGCAATACCAATTGGCACCACCACCGACATACGGTTTGCCACCTGCGCCACAGAAATACCCTGCTTTGCAGTTGTTTCGGAGATAACAAACAAACTGCTGATGAAAACAATCCCTAAAAAAATGGCTATAGGAAAGAAAGCCTCATGGTATACATTCAAAGGCGTTACAGAAGATTTTGTGGTCAAAAATCCCAAAGCCCCTGCTACCACATAATTAACAATAATGGCCTGAAAGCCATTGATATTTTTGACGGCGATGACTTTAAACGAAATGCCAAATAGTGTCGACACTAAAACAGAGAGTAATAAAAAAATCATATTATGGATTTAGAAAAGTGTACAGCAAATCGTTACCGATTTTTACCGGACTATATGTGTTAAATTTTATTTCGGGAGCCGTAATGCCATGCTCAAAGGTTTTATCAGGATTGACAAATACTCTTGCTTCATCCCAGGCATTTTTATTAGTAAAATTATAGATTGTGTTGGTACCTCCTTCAACAATAACACTGGCAATAGAATGGTTATAACAGTAATCCAAAACTTCCTGTGCTTTATTGCTCCAGTCAATTTTCACATATTCCATGTGCTCATTGACTTCATTTTTAATAGTATTAAATATAACCGTTTTAGCTTCTTTATTAAACACATTCAAATCCATTGATATATCCAAATAATGTGTCAACACTAATCGTATTGGATTTTTTCCTTGTACCAAACGCGTTGTTAAATAAGGATTATCTGCCAGCAGTGTATTATAACCAATTAAAATAGCCTGTTCCTCTGCTCTCCATTGATGAACCAATGCTTTACTTTCTTCTCCTGTAATCCAGTTATCTTCTTTATTTTCGGGCAAAGGCCATTGGCTTATAAATCCATTTTGAGTTTGCGCCCATTTTAAAATCACATAAGGACGTTTTTTTTCATGAAAGGTAAAAAAACGTTTATTCAATGCTCTGCATTCTTTATCCAACACACCATGTTCTACTTCTATTCCGGCATCTTTTAATTTCTGAATACCCTTTCCTGATACCAAAGGATTTGTATCAAGATTTCCCACAATTACTTTTTGGATACCCTTACTGATAATCAAATCCGCACAGGGAGGTGTTTTTCCGTGATGAGAACAGGGCTCCAGATTAACATAAAGGGTACACTTTTTCAGTAATTCATCACTCACCTGCTTGATGGCATTTGGTTCTGCATGAGGACCACCAAATCCTTCGTGATAACCTTCCGCAACAATCTGATCATCGCAAACAATCACACAGCCAACCATAGGATTTGGGGCAACCTTCCCCAAACCCTTTGCCGCCAAATCAAGGCAACGTTGCATATATGTTTCTTGCGTGCTGATATAATTTAATTGTCGTATCAAATTTAAAACTATTTCTTTAAACCATGATGATATAAACTTGTCATTTTACATTATATGCTCTAACTTAGCTTCATACAGTATTTTTAACTATTCGAGCTATTTACCCGATTTCATGAAACGGTTTGATATACAAGGGCACCGTGGTGCCAGAGGATTGTTTCCTGAAAACACCTTAACGGCTTTTTTGGAGGCTGTGAAATTGGGCGTTAACACTTTGGAATTAGATGTTGTTATTTCGAAAGACCATCAGGTAGTGGTTTCTCATGAACCGTGGATGAATCCGGTATTTTGCTCAACCCCCGAAGGAAAAGCTGTTGAAGATGAACGTTATAATTTATATGAAATGGATTACGCAACTATCAAAACATTTGATTGTGGCAAACGAAAAAATCCCGAATTTCCTCTTCAAAAAACGCTATCTGAATACAAACCTTTATTATCAGAAGTGATTTCGCAAATAGATGCTTATACCAAAGAACATGGTTTATCTTCTGCAAGTTATAATATCGAACTAAAAAGCGAGTCTCACACCGATCATCAATACCATCCTGAACCTCCTGTTTTTTCAAGACTTGTGTATGATCTGGTAAAACATCTGCTTCCACGAATCATTTTGCAATCCTTTGATGTAAGGATTTTACAGGAGCTTCACCGGATTGATCCTTCGATACGAATGTCGTTGCTTGTTGAAAACAAAGATAGTCTGCAAACCCATTTAAACAACCTTGGATTTAAGCCGGCAATTTACGGACCTGAATTTATTTTAATAGACGCCTCTCTTATTAACGAACTTCAAAGACTTGATATAAAGCTTATTCCATGGACTGTAAACGAGCCGCATGATATGAAACGTTTAATAGACATGGGTGTAGATGGCATTATTACTGATTATCCCGACAGATTAATTAACCTGATAAAAACTCACTATTCCTGATGTCTTTTTCATCCAAAAACAGAGGCATAACTATCAAGCAATTAACAACTACACCCTTTGATGTATTAGTGATTGGCGGCGGCATTACCGGAGCGGGTATTGCGCTTGATGCCTCTTCACGGGGACTTAGTGTAGCTTTAGTAGACATGCAGGACTTTGCTGCTGGAACATCGAGTCGGTCAACCAAATTGATACATGGTGGTTTACGCTATCTGAAACAACTGGATTTTAAACTGGTTTCGGAAGTAGGAAAGGAACGAAACATAGTTTTTAAAAATGCCCCTCATTTAACAAAGCCGGAGCCAATGCTTTTGCCGATTGTTAAAGGAGGTTCATTAGGTAAATTTTCGGCACGTCTTGGCATGTGGCTATACGAATGGCTGGCAGGCGTTAAAAAAACAGAATGGCATAAGGTATTAACGATAGCCGATACAAAAGCACAAGAACCATTATTAAGATCGGATAATTTACTGGGAGGTATTTTATTTTATGAATACCGTACCGATGATTCAAGACTTACTATTGAAGTGCTGAAAGAAGCATGCAATATGGGTGCTACAGCTATCAATTACATGAAAGTTGTTTCTTTTAACTATAAAAATGGTTTAATTTCCGGTGCTAATGTACAGGATCAATACACAAAGTTATCCTATTCCATCAGTGCAAATTATATCATCAATGCTTCCGGTCCGTGGGTAGATGAGTTGGATGATCTCGATAACAACAATCTTAGTCACAAATTACATATTACAAAAGGTGTTCATCTGGTTGTGGACCACACAAAACTTCCGGTGAAACAATCTGCCTACTTTGACACATTTGATAAACGAATGCTATTTGTTATTCCAAGAGAAGGCAAAACATACATTGGTACAACTGATACATTTTATACAGGAGATCTTATCCATCCTGAAATAACAGAAGAAGACCGCAACTATATTTTAAAATGTGCTAATTCTTATTTCCCAAACAATCAACTCACCCAGCACGATATAGAATCCGGATGGGCCGGACTGAGACCGTTAGTTAATAAACCGGGGAAAGGCCCTTCTGAAATCTCGCGCAAAGACGAATTATTTGAATCCAACAGTGGACTAATTACCATTGCAGGTGGAAAGCTTACCGGTTACCGAAAAATGGCGCAACGAGTAATGGATGTGGTTGCCAAAAGAATCTATGCCAAAAACCGCACAACCATAAAACGCTGTCAAACAGAAACGATCAGGCTTTCGGGTGGAAAAATCAATGGTTCTTTTTCTGAGTTTTTATCAGCGAACATTAAAGAGGGCGCCTTACTGGGCTTATCTCCCAAAGAAGCAGAAACCATCATCAACAGATACGGCTCAAATACGATCATGATCTATAGTATTATCAAAGATTTGCAAAATAATGAACCACATGAACTATCGGTATTTCTAAGAGCTCAGATCATGTATGCCATTGAGTATGAAATGTGTTTAACCCCTTCTGACTTTTTTGTAAGACGAACTTCGGCATTGTACTTTGACATAGACTTAGTGAACAGATATAAAAATTCCGTCGTCCTGTATATGAAGGAATTATTGAATTGGACTGATGAACAATCGTTACGTTATGCATCAGAATTAGAAGATGCCATTCATGCTACGCACCCTTAGGATTCTTTAGGAATAAGCTTTTCGTTCCATTCATTCACCATCCAATAAGGATCAACTTTAAATTTTTTCCAATCCTCTAATAAAGCAGCATGCAATTCCTTCAATTCCTTTTTTATCTCGTCGCTATATCGTTCGTAATCGTTTTGATACGTTTTATTGTAAATGTATTTTTCAAAATATTCGAGCAGATTAAAACATATCGTAAAGTGTCCGCAGGCAATCACAGTATTTACCATATTTTTATCGCCTTCCAATTCCTCCGGCGTAAACCATAAGGTCGTACCCATTTTCAAAGCCTTGGCGGCTACCGACATGATTTCCTTTCCGGGCTCTGTTAATTCATTCGTAAAATAAGGGTATTTCTTTTTCCGCTTTTCAACTTCCACTTCGGTTAACTCAAATACGGCATTCATAATTAACCGTGGTCTCCATACAGGATCACCATATACACGTTCATGACTAAACCAGCGCATGTGTTTAATAAATACTTTAGAAACCATTTTAGAAACGGATTTCCGCCTGTTCACTAATAAATTATTCAGATCACGGAACTTTAATTTATCTACGTGAAACAAACGTTCCACAAAAAAATCAGGAACCCCCATGCGTTTTGTTAATCCAACAAATCCCATAGAAAATACCAACAACACAAAGGCAATCATCAGTCCCAATGTTCCAAACATCGTCAATGAAATAATAGATGTTTTTGAAGTGCATAAACAGGCCATGACAATAGCCATGACCCCAATCACCGAGCTTGTGATACCAAAACGACTTAATGAATTAAAATTCCATTTACCAATGATCTTTAATTTATCTTTATTACTTGGCAGATATCCTTCCATATTTGGATTGGTTCCATCCGAAAGAATATAAAGATCCACTGCTTTTTTATCATCCGAACGAAATTCCTTCAACTCATCGGTATAATTTTTCATTCGCTCTTCGGCAGTAAGTATGGCATCTACTCCCTGATTATCATCAATACCTCCATCCATTAATCCAATAGGGTATTCGATCTTATCTCCGTCAAATACATTATGAGGCAATAAAAATTTATCTTTCAATTTCACGGCTCCTTCATATATAAAATCATCCGGAAAATTAATGGGTTCAAATCCAAAGGGAAAACAGGACGATGCCGCAATAATATCTGCCAGACGGATTTCTTTGGCCACTTCAACAGGGATATGAATTTTTTTATTTCCAATATATTCATGTGCTATACTGCCTACTTTTGCATGAGGTCGTTCTGCTTTTCTAAAATGAAAAGGCAAAGCAAAACTAAATTCAGTGGCATTAAAGGTGATCTCTTTTAAATGAATCGGCGGATTTTCTTCCCACAAAATACCAAAGTTTTCTGATTCAAATTCTTTATAGTACATAGATGCAAAAGCATTGATCAGGCTTCGCTGCCTACCTTTGGTCCAGTTACTATCATCAGCCATATATTCCAAAGCATCTCCCACCAGATTTTTACCCACCATAAACATATACAGGCTCTTATAGCAATCTTCGATAGTGCCTCCTTTTTTAAGTGTAGTAATATATTTAACGCCTGCAAACGTTCCTGCAGAAACCGTTGAAAGAACACGTACCCGTTCGAGAAGGGTAGTGCCTCTGTATGTTTTGGAAGACAGGTATGACAATACACCCATGTGAATGGATGTTGCTCTGAATCCGCCACCGGATAAAGAAATAGCGATATTATGGAAAGGCAATTTAGGAAGATGTGCTCTTCGTTGAGTTTTTATTCTCTCTGCTTTTTTCGTATCGTTATTATCCATATAGTGTTAACGTTTATTTTCCACTGTCATTGTTCTACTTAATAATTTGCGATACTCTGTAAAATTTATTTTAGGCACCGTACAATGATAGGTGTTATTGATCGCTTTAATAAATTCATTCGCCAGCAAGGTTTGACCAAGGTCATTAATATGTAGGCCATCCAAAGAAAACACTCCCTTTCTTTTATACCTCAGGGTCAGTGTTGAACTATTGAAGACCCTGTCTTTCTTAACACTTACCAACATAGCATTGGTATCTACAAATGCCAGTGATTTTGAATCGGCAATAGATTTGATAACCGCATTATATTCTTTCACTGCTTTTTGGATCATCGCAATTTCGGGAAGCGTTAAAATATATTTTTTCGGAATGGGTCTTATGCCCTTTAAATAATCATATCTGTCCGGATCCAATAAAAGATCCAATAAAATAAACTCACCTTTCTTTATTTTTCGTACTTCTTCGGGAGAAGAAGCTTCGATCAAAAATGGATTTTCTCCTTCACTAAAATAAATACCCTGCTGGTGATATTTTTTATTCAATATATCACAGTGTTCTTTCTTAAGAAACAGTCCATTATACGGAATCGTTGTAAAAAAAGGTACAGAGGTAATTTCAGGTATATTTGCAATAGCACCTTTTGCCTGCTGCGCTGTTAATGTATCAACAATGGAATGAAGACTTTCTGCAAAACCAATACCCGGAGGGCCTTCCAAAGGAGTAATAGCATCCGTTGTTCCACCGGATAAAGCATAAGCCAGAATATCATTATTACCAATAAACAAGGTAAAAAAAGTAGGCGTCATATGAACAGCATCCGATAATACAGAAGCAGATGAAGGATCGGAAGCCATACGGGCAAAAAAGGGATTATAATTCCCTTCGCCATTGGCCGGATTTCCATATCCGGGCACTACCGTGGTGATGGCCTTAGAACCTGGGACACTCATATTGTTGAATGGGCCCAAAGAAGCAAAACAATTGTTCGCAAAGACCGACAAATCTCCCTGTTTTTCCTGATAAGCAACACACCATTCCATTTTGCCCGAATGATCTTTCAGTTGTTTTAAAACCATACGGGAATTTCCAAAAAAACCAACACCTACAGAATTCTTATTTAATAGCGGCTGCTTAAATTCAACCAACGGGTTAATTTGTCGGGCAATTAAATTCGGATAACAATTTATCTGTCCTTCGTAATAAAGCGCTCCGTTTGTATAACCCGATGTAATGGAATCACCCAAAGAAACGAAACGAGCTACATCTATTTTATGTTTAAAAGGCATATACTATTAGTACGAAGTAATTTTCAAAAATGTTTCTTAAAATTGATCTTAATATCAAAATTTATTCAGAAGGGTAATTGCTCCCTCTGATAGCAACCTAGCTCCAAAAGGAATACATTCTTCGTTAAATACTACTTTTGGATTATGCAAAAAATAACAAGGTTCTGTGACGTCTTTTGCCCCCAAAAAGTAAAACATGGATGGCACTTTGCGAGAGTAAAATGCAAAGTCCTCAGACCCTAAGATAGCATCAATCGGGATGATGCTATCATCACCAAATACAGTATTCAAAGGTTCTTTCATATATTCATGAATGGTCTTGTCATTGAGTAAGCTCGGATAATTCAGATTATATTCGATGGTGATTTTCGCACCAAAGGAGATCATGGTTGCTTCAATTATTTTTTCGATTCGTTCAATCACCTGCTTAAATGTGTCAAGATCTAATGCTCTGACGGTACCTTCCAGAATGACTTTATCCGCAATGATATTAGGAGCAACACCGCCATTAATCTTTGTAAATGAAACAACGGCAGGCTCATGAGGCGGAATATACTTTGAAACAATAGATGATACCGACTGAATGATATGACTGGATATTAAGATCGCATCAATACCTAAATGAGGAGCAACTGCTGCATGAGCCATTCTTCCGGTAATTTCAATCTTAAAAAAATTAGCACAGGCTAGTGCCTGACCAAGCTTATAAGCCAGTTTTCCTACCGGTAACAGCGGATGAACATGCAGACCCAACGCGGCGCTTACTTCATCCAATTCTCCGCTTTCTACAATGCGTTGTCCGCCTGATTTTTTTTCAGGATCATCATATACATCCTCTTCGGAAGGTTGAAAAATGAATTTAACGGTTCCTTTAAAGTCAGTCTCCTTTAATAAAGCTGCAGCGCCCAACAACATCGTGGTATGCAAATCATGCCCACAGGCATGCATCAAGGGAATACCCGCACCATTACCGGCAGACATTTTCTTTGTGCTTTTAAAATCGAGTCCTGTATCTTCTTTGATAGGTAATGCATCCATATCGGCACGCAATGCAATACAGGGACCATCCTCTTTTTTTAACGTAGCGATCACGCCGGTTTTCGCGACGCCTTTTTTATAAGGAATACCAAGTCGATCCAGTTGCTCACAGATCACATTGGCTGTTTCGTATTCCTGATAACCAATTTCGGGATTGGCATGCAATTGTCTTCTGATAGTAACCAAACGGTTATATAATTCTTTATCCATCTTTTTTAAGTTTAAATGTGTTATATAAACTGATAAATATTATTATACTACAATATAAGCAATCATTTGATTTTTACTAAATGTTTCCTTAAAAAAGTTTACTTTTGTTTATGCTAAAATCAATGACCGGCTTTGGAAAAGCCACTAAAGAATTTGAAAATAAAACCGTCAATGTAGAGATCCGTTCATTAAACAGTAAGAACATGGATTTAAGCCTTCGCTTATCCTCAACTTACCGCGATAAAGAACATGAATTGAAAAGTGAGATTACGAAGCTACTGGAACGTGGTAAAGTAGATTTATCCATATACGTAGAATCTAAAGTACAGGAAACGCCTGTTGAAATAAATACCGACCTGGCAAAGTCTTATTATGAAAAACTAAAGCAACTGGCTACCGAGTTAAATGAACCTGATACCAATTTAATGTCTCATGTTCTGAAAATGCCGGATGTTTTAAAATCTGAGCGCAAAGAACCTAATGAACAGGATTGGAATGATATACACAGCGTGGTTTTGTTGGCTGTTGATGGCTTAAATAAATTCAGATCCGACGAAGGAAAATCCATAGAAAAAGATTTTGAAACCCGTTTAGGTATCATTGCTGATTCTTTGGAAAAGATCAAGGAACATGATGCCAGCCGTATTCAAAATATCAGAGACCGCATTAAAAAAAATTTAGAAGAAGTTGTTGGTAAAGATAAAGTTGATAATAACCGTTTTGAGCAGGAATTGATCTATTACATCGAAAAGCTGGATATTAATGAAGAAAAAGTGCGTTTAAAAACACATTTGGATTACTTTATCAAAACCATGAAAGAGCCTGCCGGAGGACGAAAATTAAATTTTATCGGTCAGGAGATCGGAAGAGAAGTAAATACCATTGGATCTAAAGCCAACGATGCCGAAATGCAAAAACTAGTGGTATTAATGAAAGATGAATTAGAAAAAATTAAAGAACAAACCAATAACGTTTTATAACATGGATTTATTTAAACTATCAGGCATTCTGTCATTAGTATTTGGAACAATAAGTATTTTTGCACTGCCCTTTGCCTGCATAGGATTTACATTGGCATTGCAGGAAGGCTATTCATTTTCCATCAAATTATTTTTATTGATGTTATTATGTATGGTTACAGCCCGAAATGCTGCGATGGCTTTTAACCGATACATCGATCGAAAATTTGATGCTCTTAACCCCCGCACGGCTATAAGAGAAATTCCTGCCGGGATCATCAATCCCAGGAACGCTCTATTCTTTATTATTATTAATTGTCTGGTATTTGTTACCGCCACCTATTTTATTAACCGTATTTGCTTTTTCTTATCACCGGTGGCATTATTCGTTATCCTGTTTTATAGTTACACTAAACGTTTTACCCCCTTATGCCATTTGGTGTTAGGATGCGGACTGGCCCTGGCTCCTATTGGTGCTTATTTAGCTGTAACAGGGCATTTTGCCTGGTTACCCTTATTATTTTCTTTTACCGTATTTTGCTGGGTTAGTGGTTTCGATATCATTTATGCATTACAGGACGAAACGTTTGACAGAGAGCATCAATTGAATTCCATTCCTGTTTTATTAGGTACCAAAGGGGCTTTGCGTTTTTCGGAAGTATTACATTTCTTTTCGGTAGTCTTTGTTTTGACAGCAGGCTATATCGGGCATTTTAATTTTTTATACTGGATAGGTACGGCTTTATTTACAGGACTCGTTATCTACCAACACTCTATCGTAAAACCTAATGATTTATCAAGAGTGAATTTAGCTTTTGGTACTACCAATGGTATTGCCAGTGTAGTATTTGCCACATTTACAATCGTTTCTTTTTTTATTTAACATGCTACAATTTATAGCAAACAGATGTTTTCATATCAATTAATTTTATTTCAAAAAAATATAATATGAGCGATATAAAATTATTTGAAAGTAAAAAAGTGCGTAGTCAATGGAGTGAAAAAGAATCAAAATGGTATTTTTCTGTAATTGATGTTATTGAGATCTTAACAGGAAGTCCCAGACCAAGAAAATACTGGAGCGCTTTAAAAACTAAGTTAAATTCAGAAGGAAGTGAACTGTCCCAAAAATTGGGACAGTTGAAAATGGAAGCTGAAGACGGTAAATTAAGAGAAACCGATGTAGCCGATACAGAGCAATTACTTCGTTTAATTCAATCCATTCCATCACCAAAGGCCGAACCATTTAAACAATGGCTGGCAAAAGTTGGCCATGAACGTATGCGGGAAATTAATAATCCCGAAGAAAGCATTGAAAGAGCCAGAGAAAACTGGCAAAAATTGGGTCGTAGTGAGAAATGGATTCAGCAACGAATGACAGGACAGGAAACCCGCAATAAATTAACTGATTACTGGAAAGCCAATGAAGTTAGTAAAGAAGATGAGTTTGCATTTTTAACGAATATCATTCATCAGGAATGGACAGGCCTAACAGTTTCAAAACATAAATCATTAAAAGGATTAAAGTCTCAAAATCTAAGAGATCACATGAGCGAAGCAGAGCTCATCTTTACAGCATTAGCAGAATTATCAACACGCCAAATTGCAGAAACAGATAAAGCAAAAGGGCTAAGAGAAAATGCGAAAGCCAGTAAAAAAGGTGGGGCTATCGCTAAGAACGCCCGATTGGCGTTAGAAAAAAAGACGGGGAAAAAAGTTATTACAAAAGAAAACTTTTTGCCTCCAGGGAAAAACAAAAAACAAATTAAAAAATAAATGCTTTCTTTTTTTTCAAAACATAAAGGCAAAGTAAAATGGCTTGCTATTCTTCTGGTAATTTGCTGTATTTCTATAGTCCTCTCTAATTATTGGATTGATTCCTCCACCAGATCACAACTATACTCTGATGTCACTTTAATTCCTGCCCGTAAAGTAGGATTAGTATTGGGCGCCAGTAAAAACACGAACAGGGGAACACATAATTTATATTTCACCTACCGCATACAGGCAGCTTACCAATTATTTAAAGCCCATAAAATTCAATACCTTTTACTGAGCGGCGATAATCATATAAAAGGCTATGATGAACCCTCTGATATGCGTGAAGCCTTAATTGCATTGGGTGTTCCTGATTCGTGTATCGTGCTTGATTATGCCGGATTCAGAACTCTGGATAGCGTGGTACGTTGTAACGAAGTATTTGGCGAAGATTCTATTACCATTGTTTCTCAGGAATTCCATAACCAACGCGCTTTATTTATTGCCAATAAAAACAATATACACGCTATTGGTTTTAATGCGCAGGAAGTCAACAAAAACTACTCTTTTAAAACAAGAGTAAGAGAATATTTTGCCAGAGTAAAATGTGTATTGGATATTTACGTACTATACACTTCCCCGAAGTTTTTAGGTAAAAAAATCCATATTGGAAAATAAGCATTGACAAAGGTAATTTACATAATTATTGTTTTATCTTCCTTGTTTCTAAATCATTCGTGGCGGGTTCATAGCTATGATTTCTCCAGACCTGTTTTACATGACATTCTGCCTGAATCCCTTCATGAAATATCAGGGCTCACCATCCTTGATTCTACTACCATTGCTTGTATACAGGACGAAAACGGCATTTTGTTTTTATATGACATAAAACAACATACTATAAAACGTCAATATACCTTTGGATTAAACGGTGATTACGAAGGCATTACCCGTGTAGGCCCATCCCTTTATATTTTAAGAAGTGATGGCGTTTTGTTTGAAATAAAGGATTATCGTTCAAAAAAATTAAACGTCAAAACATATGCTACAGGTGTTCCTGCTCTCAATAACGAAGGGCTATGTTATGATTCCGACAATAACCGCTTACTAATAGGAGCCAAAGGAAAAATAAACAAAGATCCTTTAAATAAGGAATTACGTTGCATTTATGCATTTGATTTAAAAACAAAAACATTAAATCAAGAGCCGGCATTCAAATTCAATACAACAGATATCAATGTTTCCGCAAAAATGGAAGGTATTGAGTTTCTTAAAAAGAAAAACAAAAAAGGCGAAAACATTGAAGTTGGTTTTAAATTTCATACTTCCGAAATAGCCATCCACCCGGTTACCAAACAACTATATGTTCTTTCGGCCAGTGACCATTGTTTATTTATATTTGATATGAATGGAACACTGGAAGCGATAGAACAACTAAATCCTGTTCTATTTAATAAGGCGGAGGGGTTATCCTTTTTTGATAACGGAGATTTGCTCATCTCCAATGAGGGGCAGGCGCATCAACCTACCTTACTGAGATTTAATTATAAGCCCTAACCGCATTCGTACTATATGAATTTGTTTATGATCAGGGCGTTTCCGCCAGCTGGCGGATCACTTGCATCCCTCACGCATGTATAGCTTACAGCGAAGATTATATCCTGAACTTGAATTAAAACCGTGTGAGGGATTGAAGAGGAAATCCTTTTACACATTACGCCTTGGCGTGATGTGTAAAAGATTGGAACGGAAAGCCCGACCCGACGATAGGAGGGGCACATCCAACTAGCTTTATAAAAATGATTAAAACAAACTTACATTATTATGCAACAATGCTTAAATAATTTATAAATTTATAAAAGAGCTATCATCCTATGAAAACCATTTCAGAAGCACAGTTTATAGAAAAATTAAATCGCTTAAAGTCTTTGCTTTTTCAATTCGAAAAAATCAACAGCGAAGAAAAAATTAAATTACTACAAAACTTAATTTTATACCATGCTTATAAAATCAATACATTCAGACAGTTTCATCAGGTATTGATGTGCATGATGGCTTATCCGGATAATAAAACTATCCTTCGTTTAGCCGAACAAACTACCTCTCTGCTCTTACAGAAGGCATCCAAACAACCATCCCTTCAGGATAAATTAAGCAGCTCAGGATTATTATATACATCAGTAGAATGTAATTTTACTTATGATAAAGTAAAATATCTTGTAAAACAATTTCCTCAACAGGTGTCTATACACAGTGCCTCATCATCTGTTGAAACGCAGAAAGCTATTTTGAAATTAATTCTGCCTTATGTTGAATATTCTAAAATACATGAAGGAGAAAAAGATATTAAGGTACGGATCCGAGAATTTGCATCCTCAAAACAGCAAACGGATCTGGAATGGTTATTACAAACCATTCAGCAATCGCCCCTGGATATAAAGACTCAGGCCTTTATTTACAATCAACTGGGCATTTTTATTCAATGGAAAATAGTAAATGAAATTGATTCTGTCAGTTTTTTACGAGGTCCTTCATTACCTGCCTATTTTCATACCAAACCCCCGGATAAAAAAATTAACCTGCAGGATATAATACAACAAAAATTACCCGCACCTGTTAAACTGAATCTCAAAGAAAAACAACAGTTGATTCATGCGGCCAAACTTTCTTTAGCGTATTTATACAGAGAGACCGAGCCTTTTACCAATGCCAATGAACAAGACATCACCTTATTTCAGTTAGACAAAGGCATCTCGATTGCCCTTTTTGGAAGCACAACCGACAAGCGTTACTCACTAGAATCTTATATTGGTTATATGGTGTTTAAAAACAATATCCCTGCTTCTTATGGTGGCGGCTGGATATTCGGCGAACGCAGCCAGTTTGGCATTAATATTTTAGAATCTTTCAGGGGTGGCGAATCGGGCTTGATTATTTGCGAATTACTACGCGTTTATCATCAGTATTTTGGAGCAACACGCTTTGTTGTGAAACCTTACCAATTTGGATTACATAATCCGGAGGCCATTAAAACTGGGGCTTTCTGGTTTTATTATAAATTAGGTTTTCGACCGGAAGACGCTACTCTCAGAGAATTAGCATTAAAGGAAGAAAAACAAAAGCTTATTGATCCGACTTATAAAAGCGAGGCTTCTACTTTAAAAGAATATACCAAAAGTAATTTAGCATTAACGCTTACTGAAACGGCCTATCCTGATTACGATTCAGAAGTTTTAAGTCAGCGAATCACGTATCATATCAATACTCATTTTAATGGCGACCGACAAAAAGCTTTAACGGTTTGTTTTAAGCAATTAAAAGAAACACTCGACATCGATGTAAAAACATGGAAACCTGAAGATGTGGATTACGCCAAACAAATAGCGATTCTGCTTCACATCCAGCCCCATAGCAAGGAATGGCAAAAGAAGCATAAAAAAGAAATTCGTCTATTTATTCAGTTAAAATCAGCAAGCACAGAATTACCGTGGATTAAGCATCTGCAAAAGTTTAATGCCTTTTGGAAATACATGACTAGTTAATGCTTACTTTAATTCTTTGATTTTCTGAATTAAGTCTGATGTTCCTTTATAATCTTCCGGTGTGTATTTTTCTTTTTTAGCAGTTTCAATGGCTTTATCAGCTATTTGCAGAGCCAGATCTTTTTTGCCTACTTTATACAACACTGCTGCATAGGTATCTAAATTAGCATAGCTTTTTCCAACTCAGTGGCTGTTCTGGCCCATGCCTCAGCTTTTAATAAAGCATCTTTATCTTCTACTTTTTCATAAAAATTCCAGGCAATCGAATTTAACGTGCTCGCATCTTTTAAATAATACGCATCAACGTTAGCAGTCGCTAGTTTAGCATATGCCGGCCAATTCTGAGTCTTCTCCGCTAATTTCATATCTGCTTCAAAAAATACCAGTTTCGTATTTGGGGTACCAAACGATTCTATTTTAGTTTTAGTTTCATTATACTTTTTTTCGTCAAACGGCTTCGCTTTAATGATAGAAAATAAAGTGCTTTGCGACACTTCATCAATCTTTCCGTTCACCACTTTCTCAGAATATAGATCGGTATATTTTTTCTTATTAGTCACCACATAATTAAATTCTTTCGAATCCATTTTGTTAACATGATGCAGGATCATATCCCAATTAGCTTTACTGGTAAGGTTTTCGTCTTTTTGTTGTAAAAAGTAGTCTTTCACAATTTCATCAGATTCCAGACAAGTGTTTTCTCTGGCTTCAATATACTTTAATAGAAAATCCGTATTGCGTTTATTGGCCTCATAATTTTTTACATAATATGAAAATGCTTTTTCGGGCTGTTTGGCATCTTCTGCCAGTGCAATAAATTCTTTGGGCGACATAGAGCCTGCCACACGATGCACTAAATTTCCATGCCCATCAATAAACAATAGATTAGGATAGCATTTTACTTCATATAGCTTGGCAATTTCTATCCCCTCACCTTTTTCCATATCTATTTTAGCATTCACCAGATTGGCATTATAATAATCGGCTACAGCATCGTTAGTAAATACATTTTTGGACATTTGCTTGCAAGGGCCGCACCAGGTAGTAAAAGCATCAATAAAGATGAGTTTATTTTCTTTTAAAGCTTTATCTTTTATTTCCTGAAAAGTGCCATGTTCAAAAGCAATGGCTTTATTTTGAGAAGTTACTGAAACAGACAGTATACTTAAAGTTCCGAAGATGGATAATGTTTTTTTCATAGTATTTTATTCTTTATAAGTTGTTGGTACTTTAGGGTCGGTAATAATAATATAGTCGCCAAGATACTCATGTTTTTTCCAATCAATATTCGGAAAAGTCTCATCGGAACCGGAAGAGATAACCAGGGTTCGCAGTTTTGGATTGTATTTTTTTAATTGAGCTACAACCGCAAAACGTTCATCACTGTGAAACCGACCGTTCACCTGAAATACTTTTTTAGAGGGATGCGATTTAAAATAATCAGCAATAGAATAAGCCATGGTAGCATCCCAAAGCGACTGAGCCATCACTAAATTAAAATTACCCATTCCTGTAACCGGTAACACTTTTTTAACCGTATCAGTAGCACTTCCATGCCCCGAAAGCCCCGTTAGTTTTTCATAATACTTTCCGGAAGCCGTATCATAGGGCACTGGCGCGAAATACTTTTTAGATTCTACAGGCAAAGCCTTAAGCGCTTTTTGTCCTTTGCGCCCTGCTAAATTAGAATAGCGTCCTGCGGCATTAGCGCAAATCACATCCAGTTGATGTGCCTTGCAGAATTCTATCATGGGTCTGTAATCCCTGTAATTGTTCCATGCGCGGGCGTCTTTTTTAAAATTCTTTTCTCTGATATCAGAAGTAAGATATTCGTTCATAACAGGCTGAACATCCCGTTCAAACATCTCCATCGAGAGTACTGTTTTAGATGAATATGTTTGAAACAGCAGTTCAAGGACTTTATTTTCGAGATAATGTGTTACAGAGTCGTTATGTTCTTCGCCATAAAATAAAACATCATGGTTAGTCATATCTTCCACAATATCATTCAGCGTTACTTCTTTAGCCAGTTTCACCGAGTAAATACGATAATGTTGCTCCGTAATTTGAGCAGTACTCTTTAGTCCTAAAAAAAGAAGAATTGTAATTATAAATAGTCTTATGACGTTCATTGTTAAAAGGTTTTCTTCTGTATTCTTTTATGTAATTCGGGCGTTTCCTGAAGTGATGCAGAACCATACCACATGATCATTTCAGGTTCCAGGTATTTTTCTTTCACTGCAGTATCATCCTCCAATAATGCTTTTGCTTCTTCAAATGTACTAACATTTAATATAAATACCCCCCTGTTATTTCCTCCATCTTCAAATGGACCTGCCAGGGCCAGTTTTCCGTTATCGGCCATACGCTTGATATTGTTCATGTGGCCTTCAAATGCTTTGTTTCTGGCGTCCTTATCGGTTGATTTATTACTGCCTGTTTTTAACATTACAAACACGTACATTTTCATCCCATAATCATCTGCCCTGAGTTTTTTAGCATAAGTAGAGTCATACAAAGAAGTTTGTGCATTCGTTATATTTATCAATACAAAACAACCGCAAAATATACTGATCATTCTTTTCATAGAATCAAATTTATTCAATAATAATATCATATTTATAGAGAAGTCTTTCCAGGTCATGCGACGAGAATTTTGCTTTCTTAAGAATATTGGTTTCAGGATCGATGGAAAAATTTTTGATCCCGGTTAAATCCACGCCACTCAGGTTTGTCCTAGAAAAAATGGCTTCATATAAGTCGCATTCTACAAATATAGTTTTCGACAGATCGGCCTGAGTAAAGTTAACTTCATGCATTTTACAATAGCTAAACTCACTTTTATTTAATTTTTTACTATCAAAAGAAGCATAGTCCAAAAGGCATTTTTGGAAATACACTTCAAACGCAAAATCTTTTGCCTGAAAAAAATTAATTCCCAGCAATTTACAATCTATAAACTCAACGCCCTGCAATTTGGCATTATTGATTCCGCAATTGCTTAAGTTACAGTTTTTAAAAGAGCAATTGATGAAATTTAAATTGGAAATATCTGTAAATACACAATTAATGAACTCGCACTTTTCATAATCTTCCCTTTCCTGTTTTTGAACGGAAAAGTTAATGCTATTGAATGTTTCAGAAGGTTTTACTAATTTACTCATGTTGTCATTGGGAGTAAATAAAGATAGAAAAAAAATAATTAAAACTCTTCTACATTGCTTTATAAGTAATTTCACCGCATTATCACACCAAAAACATAAGAAAACAACATATCCTTATGTTTCTATGTGTTTACAATTCTTTAGAACAAGCTCAGTTGCTTATCTCCTGCTTTGTAATTAAAATCAGCGCAATTACCTTATCTGCTCTATCCGGGAAATTTTTCACCAACCAATCTTTAAAAATATGCTCTACCGAACATTCAACCTCACAATGGTAATACCTGCCGTAGTAGCTCCTGCATTAGCAGCCAGTTCTATCACATTGGGAATTTCATGATTATTGATGCCTGGTATAATGGGTGCTACCATCACTCCGCAGGGAATACCGTGTTTGGAAAGCGTTTCCAATACTGTCATCCTGTTTTTATAGGAAGCCGTTCTTGGTTCCAGTAGCTGACGTACTTTTTCATCTGTTCCGGTGATAGAGATCATCACGTGTACCAGATTATGCTCTGCCAATTCTGTTAAAACATCAATATCTCTGGTAATAAGCGAGTTCTTTGTAATAATAGCCACCGGATGTTTAAACTTCAAACAGGTCTTTAAAATATTTCTGGTGAGCTCCAACTCCCTTTCTATAGGCTGATAACAATCTGTATTTCCCGACAACATGATGGGTTTTACCTTCCAGTTCTTTTGGCTGAATTGAGACTCTAACAATACTACTGTATTTTTTTTCACAACGATTTTTCTTTCAAAATCCAATCCCGCACTATAGCCCCAGAATTCGTGCGAGTTTCGGGCATAACAATAAATACAGCCATGCTCACAGCCCTGGTAAGGATTCAGCGAATAACCCATTCCTACATCTGTACTTTCAACCTTATTAATAATGGTTTTAGGGTAAGTGTAAATGATCTCTGTTTTCTCTTTTTGCAGGAATTCCTCATCCAATCCTTCTACATGATCCTGCACATACTGTTGTTTCTGGAACTTATTATTAGGATTAAACTGTGCGCCCCTTCCTTTGAAATAATTAATAATGCTGTTTTCCATGGCCTGTTTTCTTATTCTCAAAGTTACGTCTATTACATAGCAACTGATTGCTACAAATTGTAGCATTTTATAATTGAGTGTATTTATAAGTTGTGTTACAGAATACTATAGTTCATTTTATAATCAGGGCGTTTCTGCCAGTTAGCATGATATGCCCAAATGATTCTTCAATAAGATGATAAAAGCAAACCTATTTAGTCTAACGGTCAGTGTCGTTTACAATAATGTTATAAAAACCGAATTTTAGAATGATGGCAGAGATAATTATGTTAAAAAAAGTGGTTCTTTTTGTACATATTTTGTAGAAACGAAAATAAATGCAAAAATATAGACCAATGATATTGCCTTTTCATAATTAATGGTTTAGTTTAGACATAACTAAAAAAATGAACATGAATAAAACATACACAACCATTTTTGCCTCCTGCATTTGTTCGTTGTTTTTTGCACAACAAAATGCCCTCCATATAGAAGGGGCTAAAGCAGATTTTAATTCATCACTGACTAATTTGCCACTACAGATAAGCTTTGACGAATCAAAACACCTATCGGATGCTCAATTTGCCGATTGGATGAAAAAAGAATTAGTTAAAAGCGATGACGTAGCTTTTACGATTCTGAAAAAAGATTATGATCAATTAGGTTTTGTTCATCATCGTTTACAACAGTATTACAAAGGCTATAAAATTGAAGGGGCTATTATTTTAACGCATAGCAAAAGTAATGAAGTAAAATCGTTCAATGGCGATTGGTTTAAGGATATCAATCCTTCCAATTCGATTTCTCTGACCGAACAACAGGCTTTACAATTTGCCATCAATAAAGTAGGAGCCAAATCCTATAAATGGGATAATAAAGCTGAAGAAGCGCATATGCAGACAGCTTTAAACAATCCTAATTTCAGCTATAAACCTACAGGGGAGTTATGCCTTGTTCCTATCATTGATTCGAAAACAAAAACAATAAGCTTTCAATATGCTTATAAATTTAATATCTATGCCGAAGAGCCTCTATACAGAGCCAATGTTTTTGTAGATGCTGCATCAGGTAAAATCATTAAAGAACAAAACCTGATATGCACGGTAGATGCCGTAGGAACTGCAAATACCAAGTATAGCGGAACAAAAAACATAACAACAGATAGCTTTACAGGTGGCTATAGATTAAGAGAATCAGGACGCGGGGGCGGAATTGAAACGTATAATATGAGTAACACGACTACATATAGTGCAACAGATTTCACAAATACAACCAATACCTGGACAATTACCACTGCCAATCAGGCAGCAACGGATGCCCATTTTGGAGCTGAATCAACCTATGATTATTATATGCAAACATTTAACAGAAACAGTGTTGATGATGCAGGTTATAAATTATTAAGTTATGTACATTATAGTACAAACTATGTGAATGCCTTTTGGGATGGTACACGTATGACCTATGGCGACGGGCAAGCCTCTCAGGGATTTAGTATTATGACGGCACTGGATGTTTGCGGACATGAGATTACTCATGGCGTGGTTCAAAATACGGCTAATTTAAGTGGTGGTGAAGCAGATGCCTTAAATGAAGCATTCGCTGACATTTTTGGAACATCTGTGGAGTGGTTTGCAAGACCTACTCAGCACGACTGGTTAATGGGTAAAGACATCTCAACTACAGGAACAGCTATCCGCGACATGTCTAACCCAAATGCTATTCAACAACCGGATACTTATCAGGGAACTTATTGGGATAACACAGGAGAACCTCATACAAACAATGGACCATGCATCTACTGGTTTTATTTATTATCTGTTGGTGGAAGTGGAACAAACGATAATAGCCAGGCCTATAACGTATCTTCTATTACAATGGCAAAAGCAGAAGCTATTGCCTATAGAGCATTATCTACTTATATGACACCAAGCACTGATTATGCTGCTGTTAGAAATTACTGCATTCAAGCCGCCAAAGATTTATATGGCGCCTGTTCTAACGAAGTAATCCAAACAACCAACGCCTGGTATGCTGTTGGGGTTGGAACTCAATATGTAGCGGGTACCATAGGAACAAATTTCGCAGCAAATCAAAGTGCGTCTTGTAGTTTACCTACAGTGGTTAGTTTTAATAATACAACTGCAGCAGGACAAACATATACATGGGATTTTGGCGATGGCACATCCAGTACAACAGCTAATCCCGTTCATACCTATTCAGTTAACGGCTTCAGGAAACGGAGAGATCAACTGGTATAATTATGCGATTAATGGAGCCGGTGGAGGTGCAGTTATCGCCAGTGGTACTACCTATTCAACTCCTGCACTTTCTGCCAACAAAACCTATTATGCAGTGAGTACTATCTCTCAAACACCTATTTATGGCGGCCCTGCTACCAATACTGTTTTTGGCGGTGGCTCTAACTTCAACGCAAACTCTGACAGATACCTTATTTTTGATGTCATGCAGGCTTGTACGTTAAAATCAGTAAAAGTAGTAGCCAATTCTGCAGGGAACAGAACGATAGAATTAAGAAGCTCTGCCGGAGCTGTTTTACAATCTACCGTTGTTAATATTCCTGCAGGTACACAAACAGTAGCACTTAATTTCAATCTGACGCCGGGTACTAATTATCAATTAGGAACCAGTGGTACTCTGGTAGATATGTGGAGAAATAATACGGGTTCCGGATATCCCTATAATATCGGCGGTATGGTAAGCATTACGGCAGCCGACGCAGGATCCAGTTTCTACTATTATTTCTATAACTGGCAGGTACAGGGCGCAGATTGCAAAAGCTTAGCGACTCCGGTAACCGTTAATGTGAGCGTATGCACAGGATTGAATGAAGCCACAGCCGAAGCCGGCGTTCAGTTATATCCTAATCCTGCAGCTGATAAATTAACCTTTAACTTAACTCAGGAATTAGCAAGTACTACCAAAAGCATTGAAATATATGATGCTTTAGGCAAAAATGTAAAATCAATTCCGGTAACTTCAGAACAAACTCAGGTATATGTATCTGATTTGGCAAGAGGTGTTTATACTTGTCGATTGATCAACACATCCAATCAAACAATCGTAAAACGTTTTGTGAAGGAGTAAATTACGTTTAACCAAATATTAAAAAAGCAATCTCAAAGTGAGATTGCTTTTTTGTTTAAAATATTTTGCAGGATATATTACCCTGCTTGCAGACAAAGTTATTCAACTAGCATAACAGAATTTTAAGGCATCATTGATATTGTTGCATTATCACATTTAAGCTACTGGTTTATTTTCATATTATTAACATAGACCAAATGAAGTGTAGTACTTCATTTAACAATTTTCGTATTAAGATTTAACATATGAGTGGTTGCCAAAACAGATCTTTTAACATTTGGCATGTTGTTGATAATTTTTTTGGGCTCTACTTTTACTGTAAAATTATTTTCAGAGAATCCGAAAACTGTATAGAGTAGGAAAAATTATCCAAATTATTTTATGAAAAACTTTATTTCTTTTGGGTTATTAGTTGTTGCAGCAATCACTATAACCTTTTCATGCAAAAAAACTCAAAATCCTCCTAGTGCAAATTCTTCCGAGCCAATTCAAACTACTTTCGACATAAGAACCGACATGTTATACAATGAAACATTTCAATCTGAAAAAAAAGCTTTAAATTCCTTAAACTATAAAAGAGATATTTCAAAAATTATTGAAATAACAAATATTAAAGATGAAGACTCTAGGCGAATAGCTGTAAGTATGCTAAGTACTTCTGAAAAAATCGACTTCTGGGAGTATGTAATACAATATCATATAGATAATGATAATTATACAAATTATCAAAAACTCTTATTAACTGTATTGAAAAATACTATCACAACTCAGGCTTATTTTACTAATAGTAACCTTCAATCTATTTTCAATACTCAATTTCTACCACAAATTAAGAATCAATTCAATGCAGCAGGAATACCAGACGATAAAATAGCCGCAATGTTTACAGATGGTAGACTTAATTATACTACTCCTACAACTCAAATTATAGTTGGCGGGGGCCCTAAAATGAAATGTGATTGTGGAAATTATATTTTCGAAACATGTAATCGATGTTTAGGAGATGCGAGCTGTACTGAAAAAACAGGGTGTGGATTTTTGTGGTTAAGTCTGTGTACCGGATTATGTAACAAATACATGCCAGCCACTAAATAAGATGAATATTTACCTCAAACATATTTTAATAGGCATATTAATTATGCTTGAGGTAATTTTCTTATTTTTTATATCAGATTATTGCTATTACTCTTTTCAAGAGATTCTATCTGAAAATAAAGATCTGTATCAGCATTTTAGCATTGCGTTTTTTATTATTGTTTATTTATTGAACATTTCGTTCTTCTATGAAAAATCTTTACAAAAGAATATCAAAATATTATCCTGCTTGGCTTCGCCATATCTAATCGTAAATATACTTGGACTTGTTTCTTCTGGAAATATTCCAAGAGTATTAGATGTTATCTTTATCTTAATAGGCTTAATTATTATTAATTACAAGTATTCCAATAAAAACACTACTACTTCAGCTAAACATATCTTAGCTGTTTGGTGCTCTTTGATTTTTTTAATATATCCCTTTGTACTAGAAAACGTTTGGTATATGTCGATTAAAAGCAAAACTAATGAAACTCAAGATTTAGGAGCTTTTAATATAAAAATACAAGATAGAAATGCTAAAAGTATTATGATTTCTGACTTATATAATAAAACTGTTTGTATTGATATGTGGTCGAGCACGTGTGGCGGCTGTATACAATCCATGCCTCAATTTGAAGAATTAAGCATATTTTATAAGAAAAATAATGACATTAAAATCATTTCTTTATTTTGCCCTATAAAAAAAGAACAAACATTCGAATGGTTTTCTGAATATATAAATAAAAAATTTCCATACCACATAGACTATTATTATATAGACTATGAAGATTTCCGAAAATTAAACATTCGAAGTTTTCCCGAATATTTAATAATTAATAAAAATAATAAATTGGAATATAAAGGGACATTAGTTTACGAACCATATATGTTTGATAATATATATTCAAAAATAAATTCAATACATGAGAAAAATTACTAGTTATTTTATAATCTATTTGCTTACTTTAATATCATGCGATTCGTCATCAGACAAACAATTTGTTAAATCAAATACCCAAAAAGCAATTATTAGTATCACAAACACAGACGTCAATCTGGGAAATGTTACAATAGGCGAGGTTAAAAAAATTAAATACTATGTGAAAAACATTTCTTCTACTCCTTTGATTATAGATAGTGTAAGTAGTAGTTGTGTATGCACAATTGCAGAGTATCCCCGCAAACCAATTCTACAAAATGACTCTGGATTAATAATAGCAAACTTTGAATCAAAAAAAGGGCTACAAGGTTATTTTAGTAAATCTGTAGTGATGCTTGCAAACACTAATCCAGCATTTACTGTTTTAAACTTCAAAGGTAATTTACTATCTGATTCTTTAAATAAATTCCATTAAATCAAACCACTTCAGCCTTGGTGATTGCTTTTTTGTTTCCAGCTGTTTATAAAGGTTATATCCATTTCAATAATTTCCGCAAAGTATTCAGCTTGTTCTTATAGGGTGCATATCTTAAAGGTACATCCAGCCATGTTCCTTTTTTTGAAACAGACTTTTTATGAGAAAACGTATCAAATCCGGCTTTACCATGGTAAGCACCCATACCACTGTGACCTACTCCCCCAAACGGCAATTTTTTATTTGAAATATGCATGATGGTATCATTCACACAACCTCCTCCAAAAGAAAACCGGTGGATCACCTCTTCCGCAAAATGCCTTCTATTGGTAAACACATACAGGGATAGTGGTTTCTCATAACTCTTAATCACCTCTTCTATTTCTTTTTCCTCTGTATAAGAAATAATAGGCAATATCGGGCCGAATATTTCATTCTGCATCACATCGCTCTTTAATCCTGGCTCATCAATCAACGTAGGAGAAATATATAAGGTATCTTTATTGGATTCTCCTCCAAATACAACCTTATCCGCCTGAATATAACTCATCAAACGTTCCCAATTCTTTATATTGATGATGCGGGCCAAATCGGGCGACTGCTTTATATCTGTACCGTACGCACTGGTGATTTCATTTTTTAATTCTTTTATTAAATCGGCTTTCACACGGTGATGAACCAAAATATAATCAGGAGCGATACAGGTTTGTCCGGCATTGATAAATTTACCCCACACCAAACGTTTGGCGGTAAGCAATATATTTGCCGTATGATCTACAATACAAGGGCTTTTCCCTCCAAGCTCTAAAGTTACTGGCGTTAAATGAACGGCTGCTGCTTTAGCTACAATTTTACCAACCGCTACGCTTCCTGTAAAAAAAATATAATCCCAACGCTGACTTAATAATTCCGTCGACTTATCCTGTCCGCCCTGCTCTACAGATACATGATCGTCTGCAAATGATTCGGAAATTATTTTAGCGATCATAGCGGCTGTATGAGGTGTTAACTCGGATGGCTTTAACACAACCCTGTTGCCCGCTGCCACAGCCGCCACTAAAGGGCAAATCGCCAACTGAAAGGGATAGTTCCAGGGTGCAATGACTAATACTCTTCCATAAGGTTCGGGAATAATATAATCACCGGAAGGAAAATTCAATATATTAAATCTCACTCTTTTGGGCCGGGCATAACTTTCTATGTTGGCAAGAGTGTCTTTGATATCAGAAATAATATAAGCGGTTTCTGTAATGACACTTTCAAATTCAGGCTTTTTAAAGTCAGCAAAAAGTGCCTTTATAATATCATCCTCATACTTCATGATTACGGAAAGTAATTTTTGCAAGGATTGTTTTCGGGCACTTATAGTAGGCACAGTATTCATAGGATAGATATTAAAAAAAACAATCGGCAACCATCCGATTAATTAATGTGCATGTATCACTTCTGCTTTGGTAACACCATTATACTGGATGATCAAATGCCTGTTCTGATTAACGATCATTTGTTCTTTCGAAAAGGTTTTAAAGTCAAAATCCAATGGCAATACCACGTAACGGTACTTATGATGGTTTAATTTTAATTCATCAATCAGTTTGTTTTTTTGAGTAAACTCTATCTCTTCCATAAACAAACTTTTTGGTTTGACTTTAAAGTGCAAATAATAATCAATAGCGATCATTTGTTTCAATACTGCATCTTCGGGGTATTGTTGGCTGGCATAGTCTGTAATGATGTCAAACACATCTGTTAAAGAATATTTATGGAAATCTTTTTGAGTACCAAAAAAATGCCCCAGTCCCAATAAAAAATCAAAGATGCTATATTGATGTGTAATGTACCTTAAGGTATTAGTAGCCTTTTTACCATTCCAGTATATCTCCAGTGCATGCTCTAACTCTACTATCTGAGCCAATTGCTCTTTGGATAAATAATTACTCTCAATGATTTGATAGGGCGGATGAGGATCGAATTTAAACCCATGCTCCTGGTATTTCTGCCTCACCGGTGTACCTTTCAGGAATTTGAGAAAACCCAATTGCATTTCGGGGGCAAATAATTTAAATACTTCCTCAATACTATATTTAATATCATCCCAGTAATCAAGCGCCATTCCAACAATCAGATCCAAATGCATTTCTACCTTATAATCCAATTGTTTAATAATGGAAGTCGTTTTTTCAAAACTTTGTTTACGACTTACCTGTAAATTAGCTTTTTGATTAACGGTTTGAATGCCTATTTCGAAACGGAATAAATTATCAGGCACATAATCGTGTATGAACCGAATGATATCGGGGTGCAGAATATCAGCGGTAATTTCAAACTGGAATACATTTTCAGGCCTGTAATTTTCTAAAATAAATTTAAAGATATCGATCGTGAAATCTTTTTTGATATTGAAGGTTCTATCTAAAAACTTAATAACCTTACCGTGTTGCATCATATACAACAGGGTGGCTTTGATGGATTCATCAGGCAGATAACGTACTTTATTGTCCAAACTCGCCAAGCAGAATTCACATTTATACGGACATCCTCTGGAAGTTTCTATATATAATACTTTATTGGCCAGATCTTCAGGATTATCAAACCTATAGGGCATGCTGTTTTGAAAATTCTTCAAATCAAACATAGGGGCCATTTTGTTTGTTTTAACTTCTGTTCCGTTTTTATATACCAAACTCGATACTGATTCTACGTTGGGAAATGATTCTAAAAATTCCCGGAATGGTGTTTCCCCTTCTCCAATGATAATGTAATCCACATAATCCAAAGCAATCACATCCTCATATTCGTAGCTCACTTCAGGGCCGCCCAATAAAATTTTAGTCGCCGGGTTCAATGCTTTGATTTTTTCGGCAACTGTCAGTGTTTGCGTAATATTCCAGATATAGCAACTAAAAGCCACCACATCATAGTGGGCACAGTGTTTTGCAACCTCGTCTTTATCTTCCTTAATGTTAAATTCCTTCCACTCAAGGCCCTCATTGGCTTGATTTAGTTCATACAGCAAGCGGATAGCCAGATTTGTATGAATATATTTGGCATTAAGCGTCGTTAATAAAACCTTCTTCATTAAGGTAAAGATACGGATTTGTAAGGAAATACATAAATGTGGATTATAGATTGCTCCGATCAAAAGAAATTTGCGCCTAATATGCTATTAGAAGGTCAATACAACATATTTATCGTTTTGTCAACAAAAAATTCGATCCGAAGAGGTCGAATATTAATAGTTAGGTTTATTTTACAATCAGGACGTTTCCGCCCAAAGGCGGACCGGGCTTTTCGTTCCAATCTTTTACTCCATTTCATTTCGTAAAAGGATTTCCACTGCAATCCCTAACGCAGGTAAACATCATTACGAAGTCTTTCTGCATAAGGGATAGAGGCATTGTTTGAGCTCTTTTTATTTGCCCTTCGGGACAAATAAAAAAGCGAGTCCCGCCAGCCGGCGGGCCAACCCGCCCACTGGCGGGTTATGCCCAAAAATTTTAATAAAATGATTAAAATAAACCTACATTATATTAAACTATAATTCGGACGTAGTTAATAATTCTCCATGGCAACTTTGCTATAATTTAAAATTTATTTGCCACAACTAATTTCGAATGTTGAGCTTCAATGACGGATATAGATTCTGTTTGTTTTTGTAATGCTACTGTTTCTTTTTCTTCGGCATTGGTTGTTGCGCCATATTTAGCGGCATTTGTCAATTGAGCATTCGCTTCTTCCCTTAGTTCTTTTCCCATTTTCATCAAGTACTCGGCTTCATTATTTAATTGCATGGCCTTAGTCATCAACAACTCGCTGTGTTTGGCATCATTGATCAAAGAAGCGATCAACACCCTGTTCTCACAAAATTTATCATAATTTATTTTTGATCTGAGTGCTGATACTTCCAGTTGTTTTGTTAGATAGTCTTCTTCCAAACTCATTGCTTCATTCATTAAAATATGCTTTTGATTGGGTGATACGGCCTCTGCCTGAACTCTCAGCTGCTGAGCAGTTACTTTCAAATTCTCTGCCTGTTTCATTTGTTCAGCAAGCAATGCAGGCAATGCTTGTTCTTTATCCGCCACGACAATCTGATTCATTTTTAACAGACCGGTTTCATTTTGTACTTCAACAACTGTTTTTACCTGTTCCAATAATTGGGTGTACTGTGTTCCAAATAATTTCAACACCTCCTCTTGTTTATCCAGTGCCAGCATTTCTTTTTCTTCGGCATTACTCATATTACCAAGGCGTGCTTCAAGTAAACTCTGAGCTCTAGCTTCTTCACGCATCTCTTTAGCCAGCTTCATAAAACGTTCCGACTCCGAATAAGAGTTTTGTGCTTTTGAGAAGGTGATTGTGTTTTTGGGAATTTTTGGAAACACCTGTAATATGATTCCTTTGTTATGCTCAAATTTTTGAAGGGATATATGAGCAGACATTTCTGACACTTCTATCTGTTTAACCAATGAGGCATACTCAATTGAGGCAACTTGTTCTTTTAGCTTAGCGGTTTCTATTTTCAATTGATGAGCTTGTTCGAGCAACTGATTATATTCTGTCATACTCATTGTGATGTTACTGTTAGAATAATTCATTCTGATCGGTTGCTTAGGCCCCATAATATCTACTCTTATTTTACGAGCTTGGTTGCCTTGTGTTTGGCCGCTTACCATTACCTGAATGATAAGTGCCAACAATGTTGGTAGGTACATAAATGTTTTCATAGGACAAATGTTTTAATATGTTTATATATTTCATGTGACTGATTAATTTAGTGTTTATAAAAATGCAGGAAGCAGGTTCTCATATTTACCAGCCCTTGCTAATGCAGACATAGCTTGGGTTTCGGGTAGGTTTAGATTTAGTAACTGTTTTCTTGTACGAGATAATTAGCAGAAGGTTCGTTTTTTAACACACTCATTTATGAACCACTTACCGTTAATGAATTTAAATCTGAAAATAGAAAAAATAGATTATCTTATTTCTTGCAGTAAACATCAGACTCTTCAACAGGGTATTTTTTATCCAGATCAATATTATTAAAACTGTTATTGCCCCAGAAAAATAATTTTTCAAAAAAAGGTAAGAGCTTGTTTCCTTTAATTTGTTCAAGAAAATAGACCTCATGCTCTTTTTCTTTAATGCCCATCTCGTATAGGATCACGTCGTAGTTTTTAATTCCTAACGAATTAAAATAATGTTTCATTCTGAAATATTCGCACACATTGCCACTTTCCAAGCGTCCGGCGAAATAAAACGGCATAAACCATCCAATCACAAAACAACTGGCCGAAATAAGCTTTCCGATTATATGAAATTTGAATTCGTACCATTTAGATACCGGGATATCAAAATCTTTCATGATTTGTAACACCTCCGCACGATGATTCCACTCATCTATTTCGATCTGACGAATCGCTATTTTTTCTTTCTCATTTTTTACAGAAGCAGCATGCCCCTGATAGGCAAAAGCAGCTGCCTTTTCAGCGGAATAGGCTTTTCGAATTAAATCAACCAAAGCCGGGTGTTGCAATGTTTTCATTTATATTATTTTTTAATATAAAATTTTAAAAGGCCGGTTTCATTGGCATCTATAAACCGGTAAGATGAAGGGATCTTGTTTTTAAAGGTATAATAGGTCACCAGTTTGGTCCCCGTTTTACATTCATTTAATTTATCCATCAGATCTTCATGGTATTTTTTATATTCCTTTAACGACACTTTGGATGTTTCATCTAATACACAGGTTTCATCTAATTGCTCGTGAAATGAGTTAAAAAAATAAATGCCATCAAATTTTTTAAAATCGAGCGTTGTAAAATCATTATTGATAAAATGTGCTTTCTTTACTTTATACTGTCGTTTGATCTTATTGGAAAGATTGGTAAGCGTTTTTCGTTTTTCTACACCATAAAAATGGGCATCAGTAACAGTGGAACCGATGCAACAAAATTTACCAACCCCTGAACCTATATCCAGGATCTTATCCGTTGGTTTATCAGCCAATAATTTAGCTGCCTTAATAGCAATACTAACCGGAGTGAAATGACGGGCCGAATGTTCCTGATAGCGTTTGGGGTAAATTTTATCGAAGGCTTCGTTTGTTGGGTATTTTCTTTGTTTTAATTGCTCAAAAACCATAGCATAAAGATAAACTTATTGGCAATTCATGATCCATTAATTCAATATTTATATACACCGTCAATTAACTGTTATTTATGCCGTTCCTAAATATATAATCAATACCTTAGCTCCATGAAGAATCGCTCAGAACAACTACAAAGTATAAGGCCTGTTATAACCATTGACAATTCCAAATCCACAGACCTGGAACTCTTTCAAAGTGTCACTTTAAGACCTATTCTTAAATTCCAGAATGATCTTATCCTCACGCTGATTAATCATCATCTGGCTGAACATAAAATCATAGTCAAAAACCTGACCGACAATAAAAAAACAGAACGCATCCATGAAATCATTAAGGGGAATCTGCAATTAAAACAATTATTAACCGGCGTTACCATTGCACTGTTTACAGAAGAAGAAATGGCTTTTTATCTGGAAAATAAAAAAGAAGTGGTTAAACGGACCATTACCATGATCCTTGAAAGAATTTGTTCGCAATTATCCGAATTGAATTTTTAAATAAACAGATTCTAAATAGTGCCGGAAAGTAGTGCGGGTTGAGAAATAATTTACCTTTGTTAAAAATTAAACAACACGACTATGGAAGTAAAAGACAGCAATGGTACTTTATTAAATGATGGAGATTCAGTAACATTAATTAAAGATTTAAAAGTAAAAGGCTCCTCTTTAGTATTAAAAAGAGGCACTACCGTTAAAAAAATAAAATTAACAGATGATGCCGACGAAGTGGATTGTAAGATCAACGGAAGCAGCATTGTTTTGAGAACCGAATTTTTGAAAAAAATATAATTCCAAAACAATTTTTCATAAATCCGAAAACATCTTTTGTTTTCGGATTTTTTTATGTCTTTTTTTTATTATAAAATCACTCTGCCATATAAAAGGCTCTGCCACTTTAAACCTATTCGGGAAGCGTTCCTAAAGTAACTTCCGGCTCTCAACTTCGCCTGAACCGACAGATCATTTAGCTCCATTCTGATAAAACATATCGTAACCAAATACAAACAGAACCGTATAAAAACCATGAAAACTCTCTCAGAAAATTGGATCACCGAAAACCTCATCGACTTTGAATATAAAAAGTATGTATTGTTAGGTTATTTACAAAAGGTACAGGAACATTTTAATGCGCATAAATTGTATCCTGACTTCGCAGAATTGATCGCTCATTATAAAAATTTAATTTCTCTGAAAAACAACACCTCTGCCTTAGAAAAAGGCTTCAAAAAAAACTTAAAAGGTATTGATTACCAAAATCTGACTCTGGTGTATGAGAATACGATTGACGATGAGTCCTTAAACGAACTGAAACAAATCATTGCTTTTAGCGAACCTTTGTTTATCGACGAACTGAAAAAAGGGAAAACCATTTTTGATTTTGCCGAACAACATATTTCAACGAATCATATTGGCATTATGCCCATTTACAAAAAAGAAGGTTATTTCATTCTATACCCTTATCAATCCAAACAGGTACAGGTATATGCCTATTCTTTCTCCAAATTAAATTTATTACAACAAGAAGTGTATGGTTTAAACTGTTCTTATTTTTCTACATACACCCTTTCTTTATCGAAACCGGTAGATAAAATAAAACTGGATATTATCGACGCTAATCCTGAGCTGCCAAATCCGGCCGTATATCTGTTTAAAGCCAATGCAGAGTTGCCAAAAGACGAAACATTTTTACCCATTGCCAAACGTTTATTATATAAAGATTTAGCCGCTTAACCGGCATCCTAAATTAAAAAGGGGAAGTACAGACTGTACTTCCCCTTTTTTAGTTACAACAACTTAGCAACATTTTTTGGAACCGCATCCGCACTGAGTTTCATGACAGGTGCAGTTGTTGCAATGACATTTGCAGGAACAGTTATTCTGACACTGACAGGTATTGGTACTTTCGTTAGCTGTTCCGCAATTACAGTTGTTACGGGAACAAGAATCATTTTGATCTTTCATGATGTGTGTTGTTTATAGGTTATACATATATTGATTTATACCCTATAGACGTACTTATAAAAAAAAGACGCAACTACGATTGACAACCGCATCCTTTTTTACACACATGTTCCATTATATTTCCGTATTTATCAGATTCAATGGAACAGCACTCATTAAATAATGCATGTAGTTGTTGGCGGGCTCTTTGAATACGTGATTTAGCCCCTGAATAAGACAACCCAAGCTTACTGGCATATTCTTTTTGAGATAACGACCCCATCTCGGTTTGCAGAATCGCCTCCCTGTAATTATCGGGCAATTGTTCTATCATCGGTTTCAAACAATTGGCCAATTCGGCATTAAACAACTTTTCTTCGGTAAGTTCAGCCAGGTTATCCGATAAAGGGCTCTTTAGCTTTTGTTTCCTGAAATAATCCAATATACTGTTTCTGGTTATTTGATACACCCAGGATGTAAGTTTATCTTTTTCATTTAATGTTTTTAGTTTCAAATGAATTTTAATAAATACATCCTGTAGGATATCCTTAGACGCGTCCTTGTCTTTAACTCTCTTATGAATAAAATTAAATAATTCCTGATGGAATGCTTTCCATATCGTTTCTGTTGTTGTCATTGCCTATAGACGCAGCCTCTTCAAAAAAGACGCAACTATTACTTCTTTGGTATTCTTGCCAGTGTTTCCAACAAAAAGCCCCAGTATTTTTGAACCGAACTGATTTGTACCGTTTCATCCGGCGAATGCGCCCCTCTGATATTAGGGCCAAAAGAAATCATTTGCATATCCGGGTAATTAGTACCTAAAATACCACATTCCAACCCTGCATGGCAAGCACTTACTTTAGCTTCTTCATTGTAGCGTTCTTTATACAGATCACTCATCAACTTCACAATAGGAGATGACGGCTTGGGTGTCCAGCCCGGATAAGAACCGGTAGCTGTAACGTCTGCTCCCAGTAACTCAAATGCAGATGTAATAGCCAGCTGCAAATCTGTTTTTTCTGTATTCACCGAACTACGGGTTAAACATTGTATCTGATAAGCCCCCTCTTTCACAATCACACGGGCCACATTGTTGGATGTTTGCACTAATCCTGCGATGTCCGGACTCATGCGATAAATACCATAAGGGCAGGCATAAACACTTCGCAATAATTTATAGCTGAATTCTTTGCTCAATACCTGCGCAGGAACATCTGCAGATTCTACCGTCACTTCTAATTTAGGATCGGTGGTACTGTATTCTTCTTTGATGATACTCTCAAAACTTTGAACCTGATTTTTCAAAACAGCCGCATCCGAAGCCGTAATAATAGCAACCGACTCACGGGGAATTGCATTACGTAAGCTTCCCCCATCAATGGAGGCAATTTCAATCTGCAAATCCTTACTTAGACCTAATAATAAACGGTTCATGATCTTATTCGCGTTTCCTCTCCCTCTATGAATATCCATTCCGGAGTGACCTCCCGTTAAGCCTTTCACTGTGATACGAAATGCCGATGAATGTTTTGGCACTTCCGGATTGTATTTTCCGGAGGCAGTAACATCAATCCCGCCGGCGCAACCAATCGTCAGTTCATTATCATCTTCCGTATCCAGATTCAGCATGATCTTTCCGTCCAATAATCCACCCTTTAATGCTAAAGCGCCTGTCATACCTGTTTCTTCATCAATAGTAAACAAAGCTTCTATGGCAGGATGCGGGATAGTGGTTGACTCCAGCAATGCCATGATAGAGGCCACACCGATACCGTTATCAGCTCCTAAGGTGGTACCGTTGGCTTTCACCCAATCACCATCAACAATCATTTCAATTCCTTGTGTATTGAAATCAAAATGAGTAGCCGCATTTTTTTGATGCACCATATCCAAATGACTTTGTAATACAACAGTGACCCTATCTTCCATGCCTTTAGTAGCAGGCTTTTTGATGATCACATTCCCCACTTCATCCACATAGGTTGGCAGGTTTAATTTTTCTCCAAAGGCTTTTGCAAAGGCAATGACGCGTTCTTCTTTTTTTGAAGGACGAGGTACAGCATTTAAGTCTGCAAAATTATTCCACATTGCCGTGGGTTCCAGTTTTCTGATAGCTTCGTTCATGTGTAGTATACTTGGTTAATGTTATAAATATAAAATTATAAATTTGAGTCAGATGTTAATTTTTAAAATACAATTTAGCAAATCGGTTTCCATCTTTTTTAGAATAGGTGGTAATTAATAACTCATTTCTATTCATTGGATAGTAGCAGGAATTAATGACTAAATCTGATGGCACAGGATCTTCAAACAATGCCTTCGCTGTTACGACACCTTCCTGATTTATTTCAAACTGTTTGTTACAGTTATACAATAATCTCACCTGGTCTTCTGTATGAAAAGGGATAAACAAAAGGACTCCCTTGCAGGACGATTTGTCCGCCCCCGGATCATTGACCAATCGCTGTGCAGAAGTATTGAGTTGATCGGCAACATGAAAAATCGTTGCCATGATCGGGCCGCGAATATCATTGCAGTTACCATCCAGACAAACCGTATTCTGAAATTCACACAACACGATCAGCGATCCGTTGTTCAATTGGTATGTACTCGTTAAATGATATTTCGTCAGTTTGTCTTCCGGAAATAACTCCTGACAATTTTTTTGTCCTTTTGATACCAAACGTAAATCGTTCATATCAAACAATCCATAAAAGACTCCCTTCATCCAGCGACTATCTTCCCAGCCATTGGCAGACGCCTTTTCGGAGGCATAGTTCCCTGCACAAATTAATTGCTCCTTGTTATTAAATTGAAGATGAACATCCAAAAAGCGGTTTTCGTTTATTGCAATTTCCGATCTGTACAGCGTATCTTTTTCTGCTTTATAAGCAACAATAGTCAGTTTAATAAATGCCCCTGTAGTTTCATTCTTCAAATATTCTTTTTCTGTGTAGTATAAATTGTTATCCGTATCTAACAACGCATTTGCTACCGTTATCTTATCAAATGGCTGAGATAGCCTGATTTCTTTAGTAAAAAGTGTCTTCAAACCTTTGCTGACTACTTTGTATACAATTTTTCCTTTAGTGGTATCCGACTCTGCATATTCTCGGTATATCAACATACGATTACTGTCGGCTGACAATGAAAAATGAATAGCATAATGGTGTTTCTTTTCCGTTAAGGTTACTTCATCCAGAATCGTATGATTAAGACTGAGCTCTCCGCCTCCACTCACTTCGTTCAAATAGGCGGTATATGTTTTGGTTTTCTTATTATACAAAGACGTCAACAAATAGATATGTTGATTGAAATAGAGAATATTTTCGAAATTGACTGTTTTACCTTCTATTTGCGGCAACAGTACCTGCCTTTTAAAGATCCTTCTAAGTTCTTTAACGGTAAGCGACTCTATATAAAATGATTCTTTGGTTTTGGATGAGATCGCAAAAAACGAACGATCATTGACACCAATGATTTCCGGGTGATTATTTTCGTCGTTTTGATCCGGACTAATTATTGCTGATGCTTGCTGAGCATTGGCTTTCAACACGAAAATGATTAGAAATAGGATATAAACACAATGCCTCATAGATCATAAACCTGCCTTAATGGATTTGGCAGATGCCTTGTAAACTTAGCAAAAAATCCATGAATCTCGAAATTTTATGATTTGTTCTTCGTTGTTTTATAGCCAAATTTTTTTCTTGGTTGTGTGTTTTCTTTCTTCTCAATTAAGTCATCCAAATACCTGAAAACAATTTCCATATTTTTATCCTGATTATCCAGCTTCTTTTTGATCTTTTCAATTTCCAATCTTAACTCTGTATTATCCATTAGCATCTGACGGTTTTTCGTAAAGATTCGCATGATCTGGATATTAACCGCTATTGCCATTTTTCTATTGAGCACGCTTGAAAGCATTGAAACACCTTGCTCTGTGAGAACAATAGGAAGAAACTTACTATGTTCTCCATGTTTTAAGGTGCCAATTTGGCGCCTTAAGATCTCATACTCTCTTTAGTCAATTCAAACATAATATGCTACATCTTCCGCTTCTGGCTATTTTAAATAGCCTTCTATCGATAAAAACTTTTTTTCAGTGAATTCAAGGCTAAATTCGAAAATAAACAAATCTAAATAAATGAAAATTATCAAAACATTATCAGCAGTAGCAATTACATCAATCTTTTTAATTACAGGTTGTAAAAAAGAGTCTAATTCGTCTTCAGGGCCATCAACTCCTTTAATGACAATTCCAACTCAAACAACTATACAAGCACCTATAGCTATGGGTGCAACCGCTAACTTAGCCATACTCGCAGGCACATCCGTTAGTAACACCGGAGCAACAGTAATTACAGGTGACCTCGGATTAAGTCCCGGCACTTCAGTAGGTGGCTTTCCTCCCGGAATATTAAATGGAACCTTACATATTAATGATGCAATTGCCACTCAGGCTAAACTTGATTTAACAGCAGCATATAATGATGCAGCGGGAAGAACTTCAACCGATATAGTAACTTTATCAGGCAATATCGGCGGACTTACACTTTCACCTGGTCTTTACAAATCAACGTCCTCTCTGGCCATATCATCCGGAGATCTGACTTTTGATGCTAAGGGAAATCCAAATGCTGTTTTTATTATCCAGATAGCGTCATCACTTACCACCACATCCGGACGCAAAGTCTTTTTGGCAGGTGGTGCATCAGCATCCAATATTT
>JACQAK010000209.1 GCA_016194985.1 Bacteroidota bacterium | reverse complement strand
CGTGCATTTTGGTCTCATAGGCAAGTCCTTATCTCATTCATTTTCTAAATCATATTTAGAAGATAAGTTTGTAAAAGAAGACAAATCAGGTTTTCAGTATTCCAATTTTGATTTGGAAAATCTGGAACCATTACCGGAACTTATTATAACACATCATTTATCCGGCTTAAATGTTACCAAGCCGTATAAAGAATCAATTATTCCTTATTTACACGAATTGGATGTTACAGCCAAAGAAATTGGGGCGGTAAACTGTATAAAAATTTCCTGGAAGGATGACACTCCTTATTTAGTAGGCTATAATACCGATTATTATGGTTTTGCTCAAAGCATAAAACCCTTTTTAGAGCCTATTCATCAACGCGCCCTGATATTAGGAACGGGAGGCGCTTCCAAGGCTATTGCTTATGCTTTAAAAAATGTAGGGGTTGATTTTTATTATGTAACAACCGGTGAGAAAAAAGCGGCGAACTATTTTCATTACTCGGAGTTAAATGAGTATGTATTAAACGCTTTTAAGTTGATCGTGAATTGTACACCATTGGGAATGTTTCCAAAAACTGGTGTTTCTCCTGAAATCCCTTTTCAATTTATAACGCCTGAACATTTGTTATATGATTTGATTTATAATCCGGAAGAAACACTGTTCTTACAAAAAGGAAAAGCGCAGGGTGCTGTTATTATGAATGGCTTGAATATGCTTAAACTACAGGCAGATAAAGCCTGGGAGATCTGGCATTCAGCATAGAAACTTCGTTATCATTTCAGATGTAATAATAGTTTAATTGAACTTGCAGGTCAACATCGCGATATCATCGATAAAAGGCATTTCTCCTTTAAATTCTTCGAGATAATACAACATGGCTTTATTAATAAATTCAGAAGAAGACTGTTTATTGTTGATCAAAATGGTTTTTAATTCATCCACAGAAATCGTATCATCATGATTGTTGACGGTATCTGTTAATCCATCCGTGTACGAAAATAATACAGATTGAGGAGATATTAATAGGGTTTCGTTTTCCAGAGCCTGCAATGGATTGCTAATGCCTAAAAGCGTACAGCCTTTATCCAGCAAAATAGCCTGATTAGAGGTTAATAAAATAGGAGCATTATGCCCGGCATTGATATAAGATAATTTTCGGGTACCTATATTATACTTGGCAATAAACAAGGATATGAATTTTTCACTTTTGGCATTATCACAGATCAATTGATTAATGTCAATAACAACTTCTGTTAAATTTTGGGTATATTTTAAAAGCACACGCAGGGCCGCCTGTAAATTACTCATTAATAAGGCAGCCGCCACTCCTTTGCCAGATACATCGGCAAGACAAAACACAAACTCCACCTCATTAATCCAGATCACATCATAGTAATCACCACCAACCTGCTGGTGAGGCAAGTATAAGGCATCCATTTCAACTTCTTCGATATGCGGTAATGACGATGGGAATAACATTTTCTGCATGCCCTGTGCGAGTTCTAATTCTTTTTGAATGGTTGCTTTTTGAATAGATGTTTTATAAAGTTTCTTATTCTCAATGGCAACGATCATAACGTTAGTAAGCGTTTGAATAAAAGGTAAATGCTTTATTGCCGAACTCATTTCTATTTTCTTTTCATCCAGATCTCCCAATAACACAAAGGCCAGAGGTGTTTGTTTGTGATATACAGGAATAACGATCTCAAATCGTTGACTCAAATTTCCTTTGGAGTAAGAAATGGTTTCAATCTCTTTAATATCCAGTAACTCGGGTTCAAATACCAAATGGTTGTAATCTTTATCCACGCCGTATTTTAAAATACAGGTCCATTCGGTGGTAAAACTAAATAGTACCAGTTTACCTACTTTTAAACGGTTCTCTAAAATTTCCTGATAAATATCAAGTAGTTGAGCGGTGGTAACATTATTGTTAATAGCCTTTGTCATTTCTAACAAAGAATTTAATTTAACGTCTTTAACATTAACTGATTTACTCTTGATATCTATTTTGGTATTTCTCACGTGATGATTAAAGATAATTGTTTTTTCAAAAATTTCAATTACCGTTAGTCTTCTGAAATCAAGGATTCATCTGTGATTATCTAAAAGTTCATGACTTAATAAGAGCAAGAAGTTATGACTTGTCGTATAATTTATGGATTAATGACGGCAGTTGCTTTAAGGCAAATACTTCGCGCATTTTGGCTCTTGCTTCAGAAGCCGGAGATCCAAAAAATATTTTTCCTGCAGGTATGTTTTCACCAACACCGCTTTGTGCCTGCACCACTGCACCATCACCAATAGTTATATCGCTCGAAACGCCCACCTGGCCCCACATTGTCACATTATTACCGATAGTGCAACAGCCGGCTATCGCCACATTGGCGGCAAACAAACACATTTCTCCAATAACCACATCATGGGCTACGTGTACTAAATTATCAATAATGGTGCCTTTTCCAATGATCGTGTCGGAAGTTACTCCTTTGTCGAATGTGCAATTCGCACCAATTCGCACATAATCCTGAATAATCACATTGCCACAGGTTTCTAATTGTTCGAAATGTGTTTTTCTGTTTTTAAAATAAAACGCATCAGACCCAACAACGGTTCCGGCCTGTATAATCACATTGTTGCCAATTTGACAATGATCATACACAATAACATTGGGATGTAAAATACAGTTATCACCAATAACCACATGATTGCCAATAAAACAACCCGGCATAATAACCGTATTCTTACCAATTTTTGCGGTGGCACTAATGGGTTGTAATGAATAATGTTTGGGGTGAAAATGTTGTGTAAGTTGATTAAACGCAGTAAATGGCTCGTTATGAATAATCAATGCTTTTCCTTCAGGACATTCTACGGGTTTATTAATAATGATCGTTGTAGCGGCTGAGTTTAAGGCTTTATCGTAATATTTGGGATGATCAACAAAAACAACGTCTCCGGCAGTAACACGATGAATTTCATTAAATCCGGTAATCATATGATGATCGTTGCCAATATATTCTGCATGAATCAGTGCGGCAATTTCTTTAAGGCTGGTTGGATGGATTTGCATGCGTAAATATAGTTGTAAAGAGCAATACGGCCTGTTAATTCACTCTTAATTTTTGTCCGATCTTTAAATAATAGCGTTTGTCGGTGCCATTTAACAGGCATAACTCTTTCATGGATAAACCGTAACGTTTAGCTACTTCGTACCATGTGTCGCCACGCTCAATGGTATGTAAAGTGGCATTGCTTGGATAAGCACAAATGCCATAGCGTGATTTTTTAATAACGATGGAATCATTGAGTGTTTTGTTTTCTGTAAATGATATGATAGAGGAAGGATTAAGAGCCTGTCCTTTAAACCGGACTTCAAAATGAAGATGCGGTCCGCTGCTTCGTCCGGTACTTCCACCAAGGCCAATTAACTGACCTGCCAGAACAACCTGCCCCGGTTTTACTTTTATTTTGGATAAATGCGCGTACACTGTTTCTAAGCCATTGTAATGTCTGATAATCACCACATTGCCATAGGCTCCTTTTGCATGAGCTATCCGCACCATGCCGTCAAAGGCAGCTACAACAGCATCTCCTTTATGAAGATTGATGTCAATGCCTTTATGCATCCGTCCATCCCTCCATCCAAATTTTGAATTAACGGGGCCAACTCTGGGATGAGCATATATACCTAAGGAATCGCTTTCTATTTTTATGATCTGCGATTCCGGAAACTCAGTCTCAGGTATTATCTGAAATACTGTACTTTCGTCGAAGTCATCATAATAATTGGTTGCCGGCATATTGCCGTATTTCACAATGGTTAAATTCGCTTCTTTTGAAGATAAGACACTGTTATAGTAGCTGATGAGTTCTATTTCTTTTTCTTCGATGGTTTCCATATCAAGCAGAGAATCTACCAGGTGCACCAGTTGTGCTTTGGTAACGCTCATGTGCTCCTGAGAAATGGTTGTAGCTTCCACCTTAAGACGGGTAGTGTCTTTTTTAGGCTCACCATCCGCTAATACATTATAAGGAATAATGAACGTAAAGAGTAGAATATGGAGAATAAACTTCAAATTGTTAATAAGTTGTACGAAAATAGTGAAATTATATTAAAAACAAATTTTTAGAGAAAAAATACCAATTTCTTATACTTTTCCTTTAACCCCCTAAAATAATCGACCAAAAAGTTTGTACTAACAAAAATTATGTGCTAATTTGTTTTAAACAATACAGAAATAATGATAGCAAACGCTGATATTAAAATCGAAAAAACTACTCATAGTAGAGTAAATGAATACGATGTGAATGATGTGCCTTTTGGGAAATGTTTTTCAGATCATATGTTTATTGCTGAATATGCTAACGGTAAGTGGGAGAAGTCTTACATTACCCCTTACAAAGATGTACCTATGAGTTTTGCGATGTCGGCATTGCATTATGGTCAGGCTATTTTCGAAGGGATGAAGGCTTATAAAAATGCAGAAGGAGAAGTAAGCATTTTTAGACCTTTAGAGAATTTTAAACGACTAAATAAATCGGCAATCCGAATGGCTATGCCTGAAGTTCCGGAAGAAATATTTATGGGTGGTTTATTGGAGCTATTGAAATTAGACGCAGCCTGGGTGCCAACATCAGAATCAGGATCATTATACATCCGTCCGTTTTTAATTGCTACCGATGAAGCCATTGGCGTGAAAGCCAGTGATACCTATAAATTTATTATTATTACTTGTCCTGCCGGTAAATATTATTCAGAGCCTATTAAAGTATTGATCGAAACCAACTATATACGCGCTGTACAAGGTGGTGTAGGGTTTGTAAAAGCAGCCGGAAATTACGGTCGTAGTTTATATCCTACTAAATTAGCTCAACAAAAAGGTTACCAACAGGTTATCTGGACTGATGGAGCAACGCATTCATTCCTTGAAGAATCAGGAACCATGAATCTGATCTTTGTGATTGGTAATACGGTTGTAACGCCGGCTTTGAGTGATACGATCCTTGCAGGTATTACAAGAGACAGTGTACTGGCATTGGCGAGAGAGTGGGGGATGGGCGTAGAAGAACGTAAAATATCTATTACTGAAATTTTAGAAGCGCATGCTGCAGGAACATTAAAAGAAGCATTTGGTGTTGGTACAGCTGCAACAATTGCACAGATTATCGGAATTGGGTATAAAGAAGATTATTATCCATTACCAGCCGTTGAAGAACGTAAATTCTCTAACAAAGTAGACGAAACCCTTAGAGCTATCCGTAAAGGAAAAGCCGCAGATACACTGGGTTGGATGTTTAAAGTGAAATAACATTTCAGGAATTAAAACAAAGGCCTTATCACAATCCGTGATAAGGCCTTTTAATAAAGGATGTTCTATGAACTATTCCGTAAAATGATTGTTCAAAACATTTTTTTTATTCCCAATCCAAAACTTTAAATTTGCTACTCTTCAATAACAAACGAATAAATAACTAAACATAAAAACAACAAACTAATATGGGATATCTTTTCACCTCAGAATCAGTATCAGAAGGCCATCCGGACAAAGTTGCCGATCAAATTTCAGATGCATTAATTGATAATTTTTTAGCGTTCGATCCGCAAAGTAAAGTGGCTTGCGAAACGTTGGTAACAACAGGTCAGGTAGTTTTAGCCGGTGAGGTAAAATCAAAAGCTTATTTAGATGTACAGGAAATTGCACGTGATGTTATCCGTAAAATAGGATATACTAAATCAGAATATATGTTCGAGGCAAACTCTTGCGGTATTTTATCTGCTATTCATGAGCAATCTGCTGATATTAATCAGGGTGTTGACAGAAAGAAAAAAGAAGAACAAGGTGCAGGTGATCAGGGGATGATGTT
>JACQAK010000208.1 GCA_016194985.1 Bacteroidota bacterium | reverse complement strand
CTCCTTAATAGAGTAAATGTTAAAACCACAAACTCGTTAAATTAACACCTTTTAAGACTAAAACTACCTAATATTTGCGCTATTTCATGTAAAAGTGTAAATTCGTGGTTCTTAAAAATAATGAGCCACAAAAACAGTATAGATTTGCAAAAAGTACCACAACACATTGCCATCATTATGGATGGAAATGGCCGTTGGGCTAAGCAACAAGGCGAAAATCGCATCTATGGCCATTATGAAGGCGTAAATTCGGTGCGCGATGTTGTGGAAGCTGCCGGAGAAGTAGGCGTAAAATACATTACTCTATATGCATTCAGTACCGAGAATTGGAACCGCCCGAAAGAAGAAGTAGATGCATTAATGGAATTACTGGTATCTACAATTAGTGCGGAAACTCCTCAGTTAAACAAAAAAAATGTTCGCTTGCAGGCTATCGGAAACCTAAACAGTTTGCCAACAGCATGTTTGCAGGAATTAAATGAATCTATCGATCTGACATCTAAGAACACTGGATTAACTCTGGTTTTAGCGTTAAGCTATTCTTCTAAATGGGAATTGATAGATGCCGTTAAACATATTGTTGCCGATGCTAAAAAAGGTGTTTTAAATGCAGATGATATTACCGAGAAGCATATCGAGCAATACCTTTGCACCAGGCACATCCCGGATCCTGAATTGATGATTCGCACAAGTGGCGAACATCGCATCAGTAATTTCTTGTTATGGCAATTGGCATATGCCGAATTTTATTTCACCGATACATTATGGCCTGATTTCCGAAAGGAAGATTTATACGAAGCAATTTTAAATTACCAAACCCGCGAACGCCGCTTCGGAAAAACAAGTGAGCAATTAACTCAATCTAAATAATGACATTCCTGAAATACGCCACTCTGTTTTTTATTTTAGCTTTATGCCAACTAAGCGTTGCTCAGATTGTTCCTGCAGAAACTGCACCTTCTGATGGATTAGATTGGGCAAAACCAAAGGAATACACAATTGCCGGTATTGAGGTAGAATGTTCAGAATACACAGATAAAAACATCATTCGTCTTTTGTCAGGTATCTCGTACGGGGATAAAGTACAAATACCCGGAGACAAGATCTCCGAAGCTATTAAAAATTTATGGAAACAAGGTTTGTTCGAAGATGTTAAAGTCTATCTGGTAAAAACTATTGGTAACGAAGCCTTCCTGAAGATTGTTGTTGTTGAAAAACCTCGTCTGTCTAAATTTTCATTCAGAGGTAATGTAAAAAAGAATGATGCGGATGAGATAAGAGGGAAAATCCGTTTGATAAGAGAAAAGGTAGTAACAGATTATACGCTTGGTTATATTAAAAATATCGTGAAGGACTTTTATGTGAATAAAGGATTCTACCATACAGAAATTAAAATCACTACAGAGCCTGATAAAACAGCCAAAACACCTCATGTGATCGTTTACATTAACGTCAACAAAGGAAAAAAAGTACGTATTAAAAATTTAAATATTGATGGAAATACGGTAGTAGCTGATTGGAAGCTACGTCGAAAAATGAGTGACAGTAAGCCGTTTCGTTTATACACTTTTTGGAACTCCGGAAAATATCTCGAGGATAATCTGGAAAAAGATTTACCAAGCATTATTGCTAAATACAACAGCAAAGGATACAGAGATGCGCGAATCAGTAAAGACACCGTTTACTTTGTGAAGAAAAACCGAGTTAATATTGATATTACAATTGATGAAGGCCATAAATATTATTTTGGAGATATTAAATGGTATGGTAATTCAAAATACCGTAGCGGACAATTGGATACGATTCTAAATATTAAGAAGGGTGAAATTTTTGATCAGTCTCTCCTGGATCAGAAATTATTTATGAATCCTAATGGATATGATATTTCGTCTTTATACATGGATGATGGTTATTTGTTTTTTAATGTGACGCCGCAGGAAGTCAATGTTCATAATGACACAATCGATTTGGATATCCATATGTATGAAGGAAAACAAGCCATCATCAATAAAATTACAGTTTCCGGAAATACTAAAACAAATGATCATGTGATTTACAGGGAGATTAGAACAAGGCCGGGTCAGTTGTTCCGTCGTTCAGATATTATCCGTACACAGCGAGAATTAAGTCAGCTTGGATATTTTGATCCTGAAAAATTAACACCTGTACCAACTCCAAATCCGGCTGATGGAACGGTGGACATTGAATACAAAGTAGAAGAAAAACCATCAGATCAGGTTGAATTATCCGGCGGTTGGGGTGGTGGCCGCGTTGTAGGAACATTGGGTTTATCCTTCAATAATTTCTCTATGAAGAATATCTTTAAAACATCATCCTGGAGTCCGCTTCCAACAGGAGATGGTCAAAAATTCAGCATCAGAGCTCAAACCAATGGTATTTATTACCAGTCATATAACCTGTCATTTACAGAGCCCTGGTTGGGAGGTAAAAAACCAAATTCATTAAGTGTTTCCGGATTCTTCTCAATGTTTAATTCAACCGGAGCAAAAAAATATACAACCGATACGGAAGGAAGAAAAGTATTGAATCCAAACCGTAGCACCATGAAAATTATTGGTGGGTCTGTTGGATTTGGTAAACGTTTAAAAAAACCGGATGATTTCTTCTCAGTATACACTGAAGCAAGTTATAACTACTACGAATTACAAAACTATCCGTACTTTATTTTAGCAAATGGTTATGCCAATGATTTTAATGCTAAGATCAATATTACACGTAACAGTATTGATGCCCCTATTTTTCCTAAAAATGGCTCAAACTTCTCATTATTAGGGCAGTTTACTCCTCCATATTCTTTGTTTAATGGTAAAGATTATGCTCACGCTACTATTTCCGAAAAATATAAATTCATTGAATATCAAAAATATAAATTCACAGCCGAATGGTATACTCAGTTAACCAATAAAAAAGCCGGAGAAGGTAAAGAAGCCCGTAATTTAGTATTAAGAACAAAAATCGGTTATGGTATTTTAGGAATGTATAACAAGAAAGTGGGAGTTTCTCCTTTCGAGCGCTATTATATGGGAGGAAGTGGATTAAGCGGTTATCAAAATTTTGTGGCCAGAGAAATTATTGCCCTAAGAGGATATACCGATAACTCATTATCAAGTTCGAACGGAGACCCATTATGCGCCCGTTATACAATGGAATTGAGATATCCGATTTCTTTAAATCCGCAGGCAACAATATTTGTTTTAGGTTTTGCTGAGGCCGGAAATACCTGGGCAAAATATAAAGATTTTAATCCCTTTCAGGTTAAACGTAGTGCCGGATTTGGCTTAAGAGTATTTTTACCTATGTTTGGATTGTTAGGATTGGATTACGGTTGGGGCTTTGATAATATTCCGGGTAACCCGGGTTCAGGAAATGGAAAAGGTCAGTTTCATTTTACACTCGGAGCGCAGTTAGGAGAATTGTAACCCAAAAAAATGTTAATTACCAAAATAAATGTATCTTGGCACACGTTATGTTAATTCTAAAAAATAGTAATAATCATATGAAAAAATTAGTGTTATCAGCCATCGCAATCATCTTTATCTCAACGGTTTCTTTGGCTCAAAAAATCGGATATGTGGATACAGATTATATCCTTTCTAATATTCCTGAATATAAAGCCGCACAAACAGAAATGGATAAAATATCGGTAGATTGGCAAAAAGAAATAGAAGCCAAGTATGCTGAAATAGATAAGCTTTATAAAATTTATCAGGCGGAGTCTGTTTTGTTAACAGACGATATGAAAAAGAAACGCGAAAATGAAATTATTAATAAGGAAAAAGAAGTAAAGGACTTGCAAAAACAACGTTTTGGTGTTGACGGCGAATTGTTTAACAAACGTATGGAATTGGTAAAACCAATTCAGGATAAAGTTTACAGCGCTGTAAAACAAGTAGCAGAACGAAGCGGATTGGCATTTATTTTTGATAAAGCAGGTCAGGTAGCTTTACTGTACTCAAACAGTAAGTATGATAAAAGCGAAGATGTTTTGAATTTCCTTGGATATAATAAATCAAAAAAATAAAATATACACAAACCAATAAAAAAACAATGAAAAATTTAGTAAAATCAATTGCAATTGTTGCCTTCACAGTAGGAACCATCACGGTAGCACAGGCTCAAAAAATTGCTCACATTAGCTTGGATTCTTTAATTACATCAATGGCAGAAAGCAAAACTGCACAGGAAGTAGCTCAAAAATATTTAAAAGACTTAGAAACTCAGGTTGCTACTATGGATAGCGAACTTCAATCGAAATATGCAGATTACATGAAAAATAAGGATACTTATTCTGCATTAGTGGCCAGCACAAAAGAAACAGAATTACAGGATTTAAATAAACGTATCGAAGATTTCAAAGCTCAGGCTCAACAGGATTACCAACGTAAATATGGAGAATTATCTAAACCTATTTATGATAAAGCTAAAAAAGCCATTGATTTGGTAGCGAAAGAAAACGGATATAAGTATGTGTTAGATACAAGTGCAGGTAATGTATTATATTCAGAACCAGCAGACGATATTTTGCCTTTAGTAACTAAAAAACTGGATACTATGCCGGCAGCTCAAATCCCTGGCGCTACACCTAAAGCCCCAGGCACTACTAAACAGCCAGGAACTGCCAAACAACCGGCAGGAGGGAAATAATTTTGGGGTAAACCTATAAATTATACAGATAAAAGGCTTAAACCGAACGTTAAACGCGTTCGGTTTTTTGCTTTTAACGGTAGGGTGTTAATAATCATTTTGTTTTACTCAAATAAAATTCGATAAAAACATCAACTTTGATTTATTCATTGAATACAATTTAAAATACCGGATTATGAAAAAAGTTAAATTTTTAATATTGGTTTTTATATCCTTTATTTCGGCTGCAATAGTTGCTCAAAATAAGGATATACAGGGGGAAGCTGCGTATTATTTCGATATTAAAGATTACAAGAAAGCTTATGAATTGTATGACAAATTATACGCCCAGGTGCCTAAAAATCTGGAGTATAAATTCCGTTTAGGGTATTGTTCTTTATTTTATCCTGAGAAAAAAGCTCGGGCTATTGAGATATTTGAAGATGTAAAACGAACGGATAAGTCTCCTGAAGCAGATTATTACCTGGCAAAAGCTTATCATGTTAATTACAAATTTGATGAAGCGCTTAAGTCATACGAAGCTTTTGTTGCAGCGAAAGCAGATACAAAATTAAAAGGAGATGATAAAGCCTTTCTTGATGATGCCAAATTAGGTATTATGAACTGTAATAACGGAAAGGAACTTATCGCTAAAAAAATCATCGCAGACATTAAAAATATTGGTCCGCCAATAAATACAGAAGAAACAGAGGGGGTTCCTATTATCTCTGCGGATGAATCGATTATGATTTATACATACAGTGGTAAAAAAAGTACAGGCGGTCTACTGGATGATTTCTTAAAGGAAGATCTTACAGAAGGAACATACCACGAAGATATTTTTATTTGTACCAGAACAAGTGATTCTACCTGGAATGAACCTGTTGGGATTACATCGCTAAATACAAAGGCTAATGATGCCGCGGTGGCTTTATCTCCTGATGGGCATATGTTATTTACGTTTGCCAGTGATGTAAAAAATCCCGGAGATTTGTGTTTTAGTAATTTAACCGGAACAGAATGGAGTAAGCCTGAAAAATTGAACAGTAATATTAATTCTGAATACTGGGAAGGAAGTTGTTCAATTACCTCAGACGGCAGATATTTGTATTTTGCTTCAGAGCGCCTGGGGGGCTTAGGCGGTAGAGACTTATATGTGTCTGAAAAAGTGAATGGAGACTGGGGACCTGCGGTAAACTTAGGGCCATCTATTAATACTCCTTATAACGAGGATGCACCATTTATTCACCCTGATGGAATTACCTTGTTTTTTAGTTCTCAGGGACATAAAAGTAAAGATACTTAG
>JACQAK010000023.1 GCA_016194985.1 Bacteroidota bacterium | reverse complement strand
AAACGATGTATTAGACAGAAATTTCGCCTTAAAAACCATCTGGCATGACGATAACTACTTCAATGGCCGTAGTATGGATGTTTATATTGCCAAGCTTCGTAAATACTTAAAAGACGATTCTAAAGTAGAAATTGTAAACATACATGGTAAAGGATTCAAACTATTGGTAAACTCCTAGTTTTAAAGCCATAAAAATTAGGGAAATCCCTTAAAAGTGGTTTATTTTGTATAAAAATAAACCACTTTTTGTTTTGTATACGCCCGCTCAAATATCCGATATCATCCAGGCCCGATTAGTGGGAAATGCCATACCTCTGGTGCAACATCTGTTAATTGACAGCCGACAGCTCACAGAACCTGCTCACAGTGTGTTTATTGCCCTTACTACCGAGCGTAACGATGCTCACCAATACATTTATGGCTTGTGCCAAAAAGGCGTAAAAACATTTATCGTTAATCATATCCCCGAAAACTGTGTAAGTTTTCAGGAGGATGTTTGTTTTTTAGTAGTGCCTGATACATTAAAAGCCTTACAACAATTAGCAACCTACCACCGTGAGCAATTTGCAATCCCTGTGATTGGAGTAACCGGCAGCAATGGAAAAACCATTGTGAAAGAATGGCTGTACCAATTACTAAAATCGGATTATACGATTGCACGTAGCCCTAAAAGCTATAACTCGCAGGTGGGCGTGCCCTTATCGGTATGGCAATTAAATCATAAACATTCTTTGGGGATTTTTGAAGCCGGTATCTCAGAAGTGGGAGAAATGGCTATACTGAGTAACATCATTAAACCAACCATTGGTGTATTTACCTCTTTGGGCTCGGCACATGATGAAGGTTTTGAAAACACCGCTCAAAAACTAAAAGAAAAATTACAATTATTTGTTGATTGCGAAACGGTTATTGTGAATGCCCTTTCCATAGATGACGGGCATTTACAATTGATAAATAAAAACGTGTTTTTAATATCCCGAAAACCGGATGCAACACTCAGGATCATCGATATAGAAAACTTATATACACATACTGTTATCGTAGCCAATTATAAGGGTAACCGAATTACGATCAATATTCCGTTTACAGATGCGGCCAGTGTGGATAATGCCATTACCTGCTGGGCTGTATTATTGCATTTGAATATAGCGCAACAGGATATCGAAAAACGGATGCCTTTGTTACAGGCAGTGGCCATGCGACTGGAACTGAAGCTTGGAAATAATAACTGTGTATTGATCAATGATTTTTATAATTCAGACATCAATGCATTGGAAATAGCCCTCCATCATCAGAAGCAACAAAACCGTGGAGGAAAAAAAGTGGTTATCCTATCGGATATTGAGCAAAGCGGAAAACTAAGCTGGGAGCTATATGAGCATGTGGCAAAATTAATGGCACAGTTTCATATTGATACGTTGGTAGGAATCGGAAAAGAACTATCGTCTCAAAAAGACTTGTTTGAGATGGATGCTCATTTCTTTGAAAATACAGAAGCATTTATCCGCGAAAGCAAAACCAATCCGGCACTGCAATTTCATAACTCCATTATTTTATTGAAGGGCGCCCGCAGCTATGGTTTTGAAAGCATTAGCAAATACCTTCAGCAAAAAAGCCACGACACGGTTTTAGAAATTAATCTGAACCGACTCATACATAATTTAAATTTTTATCGTTCACAGATCGATAAAGATTGCCGCCTGATGTGCATGGTAAAAGCAACCGGTTACGGTAGCGGAAGCACAGAGATTGCCTTTACACTGCAACATCATCATGCCGATTATCTGGCAGTAGCTTATGCGGATGAAGGTGTTGAATTAAGAAAGGCTGGTATTCATGTGCCAATTATGGTCATGAGTCCCGAAGAATCATCGTATGATGATATGATCGAGTACCGTTTGGAGCCGGAGATTTATTCCTTTAAAATTGCCCGTGATTTTTTGCATGCTCTGCAAAGCAAAGCAATATCAGAATCTTATCCTGTACACATCAAAATAGATACGGGGATGAAACGCCTGGGGTTTGAAGAATATCAACTTACTGATTTGATAAGCCTGCTTCAGCAAGAGCCTTTATTGAGAGTGAAAAGTATTTTCTCGCACCTGGTAGCCAGTGATGACAAAGCCTTTGATGAGTTTACCAACAAGCAGATTTCCATCTTTGAAAATGCCGCATCCCAAATCGAACACGCCATCGGCTACAAAGTCTTAAAACATATTTGTAATTCGGGAGGTATTACCCGTTTTAAACAGGCGCACTACAATATGGTGCGGGTTGGTATAGGTATGTATGGCGTAGGATTTAATGAAGCAGAGAAACAACATTTGGAAAATATCAGTTCTTTAAAAACCCGCATTTCTCAACTCAAGCAATTGGAGATTGGCGAAACAGTGGGCTATAACAGAAAGGGCATTGCCACCAAACGAACCACCATTGCTACCATTCCGATTGGTTATGCCGATGGTTTTAGCAGAAAATTAGGGAATGGAAATTATGCCGTATTTATTCACGGAAAACCCTGTAAAACCATTGGTAATATCTGCATGGATATGTGTATGCTGGACGTAACCGATGTGAATTGTAAAGAAGGCGATGAGGTGATTGTATTTGAAACCACAGAGCAATTAATGGAACTATCTAAATCCATGGAAACCATTCCGTACGAAGTATTGACAGGGATTTCTTCACGTGTAAAAAGAGTTTACGTTCAGGAATAAGTATGTTTTTAAGAAAACATCAAAACGTCATTTTGCTTCTGATTATTTTTTTAATCGTTGAAGTATTCATTAATCCAATAGGAGAGTTTTGTTTAAATGATGATTGGGCTTATGCCGCCAGTGTAAAAGAATTCCTTAATAGCGGTACATTTGATATAGGAAGCTGGCCTGCCATGACTTTGTTAGTGCATGTTTTATGGGGAAGCTTTTTTGTTAAGGTATTTGGATTTTCGTTTACCATTCTGCGATTTTCTGTTTTAGTATTGTCTTTTATAACATTATTGGTCACCCAAAAATTGATTTTCAAATTAACAAACCATCAATGGTATGCGTTTATCATAAGCTTGCTGTTATTGTTTAATCCATTGTTTTTGTGTTTGAGTAATTCATATATGACAGACGTTTCTTTTCTCTGTTTTTTCTTACTGAGTATTTACTTTTTTTATTGCTTTTATGAAAAAGAACAAATGAAATATTTAATTGCCGGATTTTGTGCTTCCCTATTGGCTGTTTTTATTCGTCAGCTGGGGATGGTTGTGCCGTTTAGCTTTTGTCTGGTAGCGTTATTCAGCAGCATATACTATAAAAAATGGAAAAGCAGTTTTTTTATTTCCTGGCTGCTCCTAGTGGCAATACTTGGTTTGTTATTTTTATTTGAACGCTATATATCAGCTACATTTCATGAGGGTCATTCATTTCAGGGTTTATTCTTTTCAAAAAAGACAATAGAAACTTCTTTTATAAAAACAATGGAACATTTTTATGTGAGATTAGGACTCATGTTGTTGTACTCAGGTTTGTTTTTATTTCCGGTTTTAATTTCTGATGGTAGGAATATATGGTGGAAGCTAAAGAGTAGTTCTCTTTTGTCAAAACTAATCATGACTGTATTTGCTCTGTTAATTCTTTTTGTGTTTCATTACTTTCCATGCGGGAATTATTTATATAACATGGGTGTGGGTCTTGAAACGACGATTGATGTGATGAAGCTGGATCAAAATAAGGAACATAGTTCTTTTAATGCACTATTTATATTAGTAAGCATGATCAGTGTATTAGGAAATATGGCATTGATTATTTTATTATTTTCTTTTAGCGGCTCAGTCTCCCATGTTAAGCAGATAATGGCCCGATCTCCCTTTTTAACTTTTTTGTGTTTTACGCTATGTCTATATCAGATTCTCATTACTTTCTCGTCAAGTTTTTTTGATAGATATTCGCTTTGCTTTTTTGTTCTGTGTTTAATGATTATTGTATTCAAGCACATAGAAAAAGTACAATTTTCGAAATGGACTCTGCTTGCTTTACTTTTTTATGCTATGATTTTTAGCGTTTGCGTAAAAGATTATTTCAATTACAACACAACTAAAGCCAAACTTGTGAAGGATCTGGAATCAAGTGAACATATTGTTCCCGGAAACATTAATGGAGGGTTCGAATATATGATGTGGCATTCTTATGCCTCCGATAGAATTTCGAGATGGCAGGACGACTATAAACCCTACCTCATTAGTTTTAGCCCGATTGATAAATATCATAAAGTTCAATATTCTGCCTATCAAAGATATATTCCTTACAAAATGGATACTATATTTGTACTACAAAAAGATGTTCCATAGGTTTATTGTTGATATTTCCCCCATCATTTTCAAAAACTGCACACCATGTCACAGGGCAGGGGAGAGCGGTCCCTTTGAATTAATGACCTATGAGGACGTAAAAACGAATGCCAATAAAATAAAATTTGTTACTCAAACGGGCTACATGCCGCCGTGGCCGGCAGATGTGAGCTATACCCATTTTATTGGAGAAAGAACATTGACGAATGAAGAAAAAGAATTAATAAAAGTGTGGGTGGCCAATGGAACACCAAAAGGGGAGGCATCTAAAATTCCTTTACCACCGGTGTTTTATATAGGTTCTGCATTAGGTAAGCCCGACCTCGTGGTTAAATTCAAAGAACCTGTTCCATTGAAAGGAAATGGGGCCGATCATTTTTATGTCATCAAATTACCGATGCATTTACCTAAAGATACTTTTGTGAGTTATTTTGAATTTGTGCCTTCTCAGCGCAAACTGGCGCATCACATCAACGGTCACTTAATAAATTATGATCCTCTTAAAAAGAAAGATACTGAAGGAGGACTGAATCACTCTCTGGATGCCTTTAAAGATTACAAAGAACTTTATGGTAAAATGAATATCTTAAACGACGACGGTTCTTTTCCGGTGTTGACGCCCAACACGGTGTATTATTTACCGGGTTATACACCTCCTTCGTATCCCGTGGGTATTGGCGGTTTTAAAACAAATGCGCTATCCACCATCCTTCTTCAAAATATCCATTACGGACCAAGTAACAACGATGTACTGGATAGCTCTTATATCAATGTGTTTTATGGGCCAAGGCCCAAGCGTCCTATTTACGAAACACAATTAGGTACGTTTGGAATTTCTAAAATTGAACCGGATCTGATCTTGTTGCCAAATAAAATACAAACCTTTCATACACAGGCTACATTAAATGGTGATGCTTCTATACTTTCCGTTAATCCACATATGCACCTGCTGGGCAAATCTTTCTGGGCCTTTGCTGTTCAGCAAAACGGCGATACCATTCCTTTAATTAAAATTAATAAGTGGGATTTCAGATGGCAGTATTATTACACCTATCAACATCCGGTGATCATAAAAAAAGGCACCGTGATTCATGTGTACGGAACATTTGATAACACCGATAAAAATCCTTTCAATCCTAATCATCCGCCAAAAGTAGTAACACAGGGCGAGGGTGTGAAGAGCATGCAAACTACCGAAGAGATGTTTCAGTTTATCTTTACCTATTTGCCTTACCAACCGGGCGATGAGAATATGGATTTAAGCAAACATCGTTAGTTTTTTGGGCATGTCCGGCGGTAGCCGGACCGGGCTTTTGTTTCAATCTTTTTCGGGCACGGCACGAAAAAGGATTTCCACGACAATCCCTCACGCGCAAAAATCTTAAAGAATAAAATAAAACTACAAATTGAAATCTGGCCTGCGTGAGGGATGCAAACGATACGCCAGCTGGCGGATGTGAGGAACGAACAAAAGATTGCAGTGACAGCCCGACCCGACGATAGGAGGGACACGCCCCTGTAACCCTTCAAATCATTGTACTGAAATAAAAATGGCACTAATAAACATCATTAATTTTTGGGCATTTCCGCCGTTGGGCGGATCGGGCTATCACTGCAATCTTTTTGCAAAGAGACAGCAAAAAAGGATTTCCGTTCTATCCCTAACGCAAGTGCAAATAATTTTAAAGATTAAACTACAAATTTGAATATGGTGTGCGTGAGGGATTGAGGCATTGTTTGAGCTCTTTTTATTTGTCTCACAGGGCAAATAAAAAAGCGAGTGCCGAAAGCCCGGCCCGACGGTAGGAGGGGCACGCCCAAACACCTCCTCAAATTATTGTACTTAAATAAAAAATTGTACTTTTAACTACATGACACCAAAGCTTTATATTGTACCTACACCTATTGGTAATCTGGAAGACATGACCTTCAGGGCTATCTCTGTTTTAAAATCAGTAGATTTAATTTTAGCTGAAGACACGCGTAATTCCATTCACCTGTTAAGGCATTTTCAGATCGACAAACCGCTGAGGTCTTATCATGCGCATAACGAGCATAGCACGGTAGAACAAATTGTAGAAATGATTGCTTCCAATAAATCGGTTGCACTAATTTCTGATGCAGGTACGCCTGCTATTTCTGATCCCGGATTTTTATTAGTGCGCGAATGCATAAAGCATAATGTGGCCGTAGAAACATTACCGGGGGCCACCGCCTTTGTGCCGGCTTTGGTAAATAGCGGTTTGCCCTGCGATAGCTTTGTATTTTATGGATTCCTGCCACAAAAAAAAGGGCGTCATACCAAGCTTATGTCGTTAAAAGAAGAAACACGCACCATGATATTTTACGAATCGCCATTCAGATTAGTAAAGCTATTGGAAGAGTTTAAAGAATATTTAAGTGCTGACAGGCAAGTGTCTGTGTCGCGCGAGTTATCCAAATTGTATGAAGAGAACGCCCGCGGAACAGTAGATGAATTAATTGCACACTTTACGGCAAAAACCGTGAAGGGCGAAATAGTGGTTGTATTAGCCGGTAAAGAAGATTAATTCTTTGTATGATCAGAACAGTTGTTATAATCATTAGCGCATTGATACTATCCGGTTGTGCTGTGCGTTCTGTATATGTTCCAACAAGCCAAAATATTATGTTGTTTGACGACAACAAGCAAATACAGGCCAATGCTTATATTGGCGCTAATACCGCGCAGCTTCAGGTGGCACACAATCCTGTTAACCATTTAGTAGTAGGAGTGAGTACCAATTACGGTGCCGGTTTATCTATTTACGAAGGCTATGTAGGCTGGTATAATTACACGAAACAAAATAATGCGCGCTGGCGTTTTGAGTTGCTTGGCGGCGGCGGATACACCAGTAATTATTCGCATGTGGATAATGCCTGGATAAGTCTGTTTAAAAAGGGAAACACAAGCTACGAAACCAACTCTCTGTATAATAAAGCATTTATTCAACCGGCGATAGGTTTTTTCTCGCGGATAGAGATGTATAAGATCAACTATTCCTTTTCCTTATCCTGCAAAACATCGTATGTTGATTTTAAAAAATACATTTACCGCGAGATCGATACGGATAGCACGCTATTAATGGGGCATGATGTGTATCAGTTCAGGCGCGAATATTACAATAAGGATCTGTTTTTGTTTGAGCCCTGCATTACCAATAAAGTAGGAATAAAGAATGTATCGGTGGTGCTACAGGCCGAAGTGATGATGCCTTACTCAAAGGCTATTGATATACGCTACACCAAGTTCAGTCCCGTGTTTTTATTTGGCGCCGGCATACAGTACAATTTTGTGTTTAAAAAGAAAAAGATTGTAAAAGAATGAGAATCGTATTGTACATAACGCTTGGTTACCATTGCCGAACACAGCACCGAGAATTTGTATTACAGCTATCATCAGGCAAAACAACTGGGCTACAAAACCATTGCCATTGCTACCGATCCGTTTCAGTGTGCTATGCTGCACAAGTATGCCAGAAAGAATTTTAAAGAGACGATTTATTTTATTCCTATTGTGTATGATAGTATTCGCCAACAAATGGGAGCTGTTGAACTACAAATTGATACAACACTTACCGTGAAGAAAAATTTTATTCCCATTGAAGAACGCTTGGATTACAAGGAGCGCTTTAAAGGCACAACGGGGAAGAATATAAAGAAGTGATATTTTAAAAGAAGAGGGCGTGTCCGGCGGTAGCCGGACCGGGCTTTTGTTCCAATCTTTTTCGTGCCGTGCCCGAAAAAGGATTTCCACGACAATCCCTCACGCGGTTACTCTTAAAAACCAAAAAGCCACTTTATAAAAGCAGCTTTTCGATTTCTTAATGTGGACTGGCTCTCCCGTATCCCATCTGTTGCTTAAGCTTGGATGTCGGGTGGTGGTTACTACTGTAAAGGTACGCCATAATTTTGGCTGTGTGTTACGGATTTGTAAAGCCAACATTTTTTAACAGGTTTTGTTTTCAACTTTTACGCTTTTCGGTTGAGAGTTGTTAACCGGGTTTATTAAATAGTTTATAACACTTTGGACATGCTGGCACAAAAGAATCGGTGCCATTGGAATATGCCCAAAAAACTATAATCAAATAAGCCTATATTATTATGCAACAATCCCTTCTTTATCAAAACGCCCCACATTACTGTGAGGCGCTTTTTTCTTCTAGGAGTACTATTCAAAAACTACTTTACTATAATGGGTATTAATATTATCAGTTACTTTAATGTAATAAATACCCCTGTTAAATTCAGATATATCAATAACATGTTTAAGTGAATTAGAGTCATTTTCTTTTGTGTATACTATTTTCCCTAACATATCATAAATAGTGATATTAATGTTCGAGCTTTCATTACTTAACAAATCAACAAACAATTCCTTAGTTGCAGGATTAGGATATACGTTTGGTTGATTAAAACCATTTTCATGATGATTGCCATTATTGATATAGCCTATTCGCGAACTGCCGCCACCATCGCATGCCGGAATGTTCTGTGGTAATGGATTACAAACATTGTATTGAGAAACTATTTTTACACTAGAATATGTGACTGTTGTGCCATTTGTAACTTTTGCTCTAAAAGAGGTTCCGGTTCCGGCGGCCGATGTTACAAGGTAAGTAGCAGAAGTTGCTCCCGGAATATCCTGGAACGCACTACCACAAGCACTGCTTTGCCACTGGATTGAAGTAGGTGTTGACCCGCAGGTGTTTACATCAAGTTGACTTGAGCTTATTCCAGGACATAATTGAGAAGATGTGGAGGTCGCAATATATGGAGGTACTGTATATGTTATGAGACTACTTGAACCAGTTCCAGAACCATTTGCTAAAACTAAAAGTTGAATAATGGTTCCAGGTGTTAATCCTGATAAGACATAACTTGTGGAAGCAGTTGTTGCAAAAACAGTTCCTAGATAGTAGCTTAAGCTATAATTATTTGCGCCATTTATAGCATTCCAACTTAAAGTAACTTGATAACAAGATCCAGTTGCTGTTATAACCGGATCTGTTAGTCTTGTTTGTTTGTTAAAGCATGCAGTCGGAGCTGAACTGCCATAAGAATTTTTCGCTACTATTTTATAGCCATAAATATTACCTGATATAAGCCCTGTATGGTGGAAACTGTTAGTAGTTACATTTGCAATAAAATTCCCTAAACAATCAAATACATCATAACTCGTAGCGCTTGCTAAACTGTTCCAGCTCAGGTCAATTGTTGTATAGTTTATACTAGCTGCCACTCCATTTGGGGTTGGCGGGATACCATTAAATGTTGTTGCATTAGCACACGTTGTTGCTGGAGAACTACCAAATGAATTCTTTGCAACAATTTTGTAACTATAGTTTGTTAAAGGGTTAAGTCCTGTATGTGTATAATTGTTTGTTGTTACGTTAGTTATTAATGTTCCTGCGCAGGAATATATATCATAACTTGTAGCGCCTGCAGAACTATTCCAACTTAAGTAAATTGATGATGAGCTATTGGCAGATGCCGCAAGTCCAGTGGGAGCTAACGGTGCTGTCGCATTTATAGTAACAGTTATAACATTACTTGTAGAAGCTGGTTGTGGGGCAGAATACGCAATTCTTCTATAATAAGTTGTTTGAGTAATGGTTGGAGGGTCATATGTTAATGCAGTAGCTCCGGAAATATTTGTCCAGGTACTATTATTTAAACTCGATTGCCATTGATAAGTAAATGTATTTCTATTGCCGCCCGTTGGGGTTGTACCTGAAATGAGTGTAGGATTAGCACTTCCTATATACGATTGATTCCCTGATAATACATTATTAGCAATAGGGTAGGTATTGTATGTTACCTGGCAGCTGATAGTGCTTTTTAAATCTACATAACAAGTTGTTCCTCCATCTGGCTGAAAGGCAATAGTAAAATCATTCGGATCTAAAAGCAAAGAACTTAAAGTACTGCCAGTAAGTGATTGGCTTTGAGTTAAAGTAGTTCCACTGCCATTGCCGTTTGTTCCAATATGAGCTAATAATGTTCCGCCATTATTAATACAATTTTCAGTACTCAAACAATCACTTAAACCATAACTTCCCCAGTAGTTGGCATTGCAGGCACTTGGCGGAACGATGATTGAAAACCATGATTGACTCCACCATAGTGGTTGAGTGGGATGATTAATGTCGTTATGTGCCGCATAGTTAAATGAGTAAGTAACGTTGGTGATGTCGCTATTGGCAATGCCCGGATGGGTAAATTTATAACGATAGTAGTCAATTAAAAAATCGTTATTAACACCTACACCACCATTATAATAATATAGTTCGCTGCTATTATTAGGTCCAGAAAACAACGGATTAAGTGTTAAGTTGGTTTTTTCAAGAGTGAATGTGTGAATTTGACTTGGACTTAGCGAAATAGTTGCTGGAATGTTTTGTGCCAGAGATGCTATTGATAGTTGAATTAAACTAAACAATAGAATCGTTTTTCTTTTTTGATTTTTCAACATAATTTAATGATAAATAATTAGTAATCAAATCTAACACTTCTGTTTTTAAAATATACTACCGTAAAAAGGATTTTTGGCACATTTTCATTCAGGGAATAAATTATTTGATAGATATCAAGGTTATGATCTTTGTCAGCGTAGATAAATTACACCCCCGAAATCATCTTCCATTTGTCGCTCTCAGCAAATTTCTTAATAAGCTCATTGCGCATTATTAAAAAGCGCGTCATGTATTGGGTTAATACCAGTTTATTAAACAGTTTACCAATGATGCCAAAAGGAGATTCAAACTCAAAAACATCTTTCATAATCACCTCATCGCCTTGTTGTTCAAAGTAATGATCATGCTTCATGAGTTTAAAAACACCTTTGATTTGCTCATCCCTGAAGTGAAAGGGTTTTTGATACGCTGTAATTTTAGTGGTTAAGTGCTGACGAATGCCAAAATGTGTTGCCTGCCAGGTAACTGTTTCATTCAATTTAATAAGCCCTGTAGTAGTGCCTGCAATGGCTTCTTCATTGGTTTGAGCCGTGGATAGTTTATGCAGATCGATACTGGTTGACAGATCAAAACAAATGTCAATGCTTGATTTTATGTGCGTGCTGAGGGTAATGGTGGGCATTGGGTTGTTGAATTGCTTTACAAATGTAGTAGAATTGAAGCTTAAAGAATAGTTGAATATATTTCTTTTTGTACTATCTTAGTAATACAAAATTTGTAATACCTTAAATTATGAAACATATTATCTTATCTTTTCTGTTATGTTTTGTGGTATATACTTACAATAGCCAAAATTTAATTGCCAATAGTAGTTTTGAAAACACAATAAATAATTATGATTGTTCAGGTAGTTATGCTAATTATCAAATTAGTGCCCCTGTTTTTGGAGCACCATTTATTGATTCTTGGCAAGGTGTTCAAAGTCCTGATTATTTTAATACGAGTTGTTTCTCGCCCTCTCCATACCAATATGGATATGGGACGCCTGCCAATAGATTTGGCGAAATACAACCAAAAACTGGCATTGCCTATTCAGGATTTATTGTATTTGCTATACAAGGAGAGTATAAGGAATTTGTTTTTCAACATTTAAGTTCTCCTTTAATTTCAGGAAAATCATATTGTCTTTCTTTTTATGTGTCAAGGGCAGATAGAAATCAGTATGCTATTAAAAATATAGGGGCTTATTTGTCAGCTACAATCCCATCTTCTAATAGTCCTACTACCAATTATTTTAATTTTATTCCTCAAGTTGAAAATCAATCAGGCTTTATAACTGATACGACTCAATGGACACAAATACAAGGTTGTTTTACCGCAAATGGAGGCGAACAATACATAACTATAGGCAATTTTAATTATAATGTTAACACAGATACACTGTATGTTGGAACGAATAATCCAGATCCAAATTATGCCAATCCTTTATATGACTATTCTTATTATTACATTGATGATGTTAGCTTATATGAGCAGACATCTGTTGGTATGCATTATTTGGATGATGATGTATTTTATATTTATCCAAATCCAACAAAAGACTTATTGAAAATTGATGTTGGTCGATTTAAAAACAATAATGAAGATTATATAATAAAAATAGTTGACATATTTGGAAAAGAAATATTTAATGAAATTCTAAAAGAAGAAATTGATATCTGTAAACTTGTTCAGGGAATTTATTCACTGCAGCTTTATAAATACAATGAATTGATTGACGTTAAAAAAATTATAAAGGAGTAAAACGAAAAATGCCCAAAATTTTAAAAAGAAAGATTTGGAACATAGTACCTATTTGTAAGTTAGTTTATTAAATCTGCTTATATAGTAGATTAACACGTAATATAATTAAGTATGGAAAAACAAGTGATAATTACTTCTGGCAATGTAGAAGTATTAGATTCTGGAACTTTTTTAACCTTTGATGAAAAAGAAGTAGTGATTTCTGTAATTTATAAGGATGAAGAAATTAAATTACATTTAAGATTCGAAGATTCAAATGATAAAAAAGGTGAAATGAAAATCAATTTTGAAGTAATAAACGCTCAGGAGATGAGAATTATTTTTATTGATTATAATAATACACTTGGCCAATTTAATAGACAGCCTGTAGAATTAGGAACGATTGCGAACAGGGCTTTTTATTTTGCATATTATATTGTTCATCTACACGATACAAAAAGAAAGCAGATTAACTATTCGTTTTATCTTGGAGAGGAGGTGAAAAATGGCTAATCTTAAAATTCCAACCAGTATAACTGGGCCTGATAAAATTGAGGTACCATTAGTGAGAGCTGATTACTTAGAGACAAGTAATGTTTTTCGAACTCTTTTTGAAGTTTTTTTGTCTATATTTTCAACAATACTTGGATGCACTATCTCAAACGCTAGTAATACTATTATTCATTATTGTTTTTTAATTGTGATGGGTTTAGCAACTTTAGTCTTTTTTATTTTGACAAGACATTATGTAAAAAAATCGGCAACTTAAATAAAAAAACTATCAAAAATTATATAAAAAACGCCCCACATTTTTGTGAGGCGTTTTTTATTTGTTATGAGTTAAATGATTACATCATTCCACCCATTCCGCCCATGCCTGGGTTACCCATTGGCATTGCCGGAGCATCTTCTTTTTTCTCTGCTAATACACAGTCAGTAGTCAACAACATAGCGGCAACTGACGCTGCGTTTTCTAAAGCAACACGGCTTACTTTAGCTGGGTCAATAACACCCGCTTTTAATAAGTTTTCGTATTTCTCAGTACGTGCATTGAAACCGTAGTCATCTTTTCCTTCTTTTACTTTTTGTACAACAATAGAACCTTCGATTCCACAGTTAGCACAAATTTGGCGTAAAGGCTCTTCAATAGCACGGCGTACAATTTGAATACCTGTGTTCTCGTCTTCGTTCACACCTTTTAATTTATCTAAAGATGCAATAGCACGAATGTAAGCTACACCACCGCCCGGTACAATTCCTTCTTCAACCGCTGCACGGGTTGCTGCTAAAGCATCGTCTACACGGTCTTTTTTCTCTTTCATCTCTACCTCAGTAGCTGCACCAACATATAATACAGCAACACCTCCGGCTAATTTAGCTAAACGCTCCTGTAATTTTTCTTTATCGTAATCAGAAGTTGTAGATTCGATTTGAGCTTTAATTTGATTTACACGCGCTGTGATATCAGCTTTTTTACCGGCACCACCAACAATCGTTGTGTTGTCTTTATCAACGGTTACTTTTTCTGCTTTTCCTAAGAAAGTTAAGTCAGCGTTTTCTAATAAGAAACCTCTGTCTTCAGCAATAAAAATACCACCGGTTAAAATTGCTAAATCTTCTAACATCGCTTTTCTTCTGTCACCAAATCCCGGAGCTTTTACAGCACAGATTTTTAAGTTAGAACGTAAACGGTTTACAACTAATGTTTGTAAGGCTTCACCGTCAATATCCTCAGCAATAATTAAAATTGGTTTACCTGTTTGCACTGCTTTTTCTAACACAGGCAATAATTCTTTCATCGAAGAAATTTTCTTCTCGTAAATTAAGATTAATGGATTGTCTAAAACAGCTTCCATTTTATCTACATCAGTAATAAAGTAAGGAGAGATATAACCTCTGTCGAACTCCATACCTTCTACTACCTCAACAGTAGTATCCGTACCTTTAGCTTCTTCTACGGTAATAACTCCTTCTTTTTTCACTTTAGCCATTGCCTCAGCAATTAACTTACCAATAACGTTATCGTTATTAGCAGAGATGGTAGCAACCTGTTCAATTTTTTTGTTGTCGTTACCAACATTTTGAGATTGTCTTTTTAAGTCAGCAACAATGGTTTCAACTGCTTTGTCGATACCACGTTTCAAATCCATTGGATTAGCACCGGCAGCAACGTTTTTTAAACCAGCAGTTACAATAGCCTGAGCTAACACTGTAGCTGTAGTTGTTCCGTCACCTGCTGCGTCAGCTGTTTTAGAAGCAACTTCTTTTAATAACTGAGCGCCCATGTTTTCAACAGGGTTCGATAATTCGATTTCTTTTGCCACGGTAACACCATCTTTGGTAATTGCCGGAGAACCGAATTTTTTGTCGATAATAACGTTACGTCCTTTAGGACCTAAAGTAACTTTTACTGCATTTGCTAATGCATCAACTCCGCGTTTTAAAGCATCGCGAGCTTCTATGTTAAATGTGATGTCTTTTGCCATTGTGTATTTTATTTTAAAGTTTGAATTTTATTTTTAGAACTTAAGAGATTTGAGGGATTAAAGGGAGTCAGGACTTGAGTTAGATTTGTCTCTTTTGTCTTGTGTTCCTACCCGTCAAATGTCTCTTAGATAATTGCATAAATATCGCTTTCACGCATAATTAACAGGTCTTTTCCATCTACCTGGATCTCAGTACCTGCATATTTACCGTATAATACAGTATCGCCTACTTTTACGGTCATCGGCTCATCGGGTTTACCATTACCAACTGCCAATACTTTACCTTTCATGGGTTTTTCTTTTGCGGTGTCAGGAATAATTAATCCACCTGCTGTTTTTGTTTCTGCCGGAGCCGCTTCTACCAATACTCTATCGGCTAAGGGCTTTACGTTTACACTTGTTTTTGCCATAATTATGTGATTTTAGTTATATAAAAATTTACGCTTGCTCTTTGTCCAAAAATGTGCCAATGCGTTATTTTAGACAATATTACAGTTTTTAATGCTTTTAGCGACTAATTTGTCAGTTTCCCTGTCAGTCGTAGTTCGCCAATTTTGGCGCGCCCCGGGGGCCGGGCTTTCTGATTCAATCTTTTGGGGCTTCGGCACTTCGGGAGCCTCAGTAAGCTCCTCAGCCTCCAAAAGGATTTTCGCGACAATCCCTCGCGCAGATTTATGTTTATAATGAAGTTAAGGCTTCAGATTTGAAGTAATGCTGCGTTAGGGATAGAACGGAAATCCTTTTGCCTGTTCTCCGCAAAAGATTGCAGTGATAGCCCGGTCTGCCAGCCGGCAGAAACGCCCAAATCCGTGTTCAGAAGATAAAAAAGAATTACTTCCCTACTTTACTGCCATCATAGGCCCATTTAAGCCAGATAGAACCCCAGGTGAAACCACCGCCAAAGGCAGAAATAATGATATTATCTCCTTTTTTGAATTGCTTTTCGTAATCCCACAATAACAAAGGAATAGTTCCTGCAGTGGTATTGCCGTAGCGCTCAATGTTCATCAGCATTTTATCCAAACTTAAGCCCATGCGGTTTGCTGTAGCTTCGCAAATGCGTTTGTTGGCCTGATGCGGCAATAGCCAGGTAATATCATCGGCCGTTAAGTTATTTTTGGTCATGATCTCCGCACTTACTTCGGCCATGTTTACCACAGCGTGTTTAAATACGGTTTGTCCTTCCTGATGCACGTAATGTAATTTTTGGTCAATCGTTTCGTGCGTTGGAGGCATTAACGAACCACCGGCTGCCTGATATAAATAGTTTCTTCCGGCACCATCGGCGCGTAAAATAAAATCCTGAATTCCGGTTCCGTCTTCGGTAGGTTCTAATAACACAGCTCCGCCGCCATCTCCAAAGATTACGCAGGTAGCGCGGTCTTCGTAATTAAGAATGGCACTCATTTTATCTACACCCACCACTACTACTTTTTTGTAACGGCCGGTTTCAATAAACTGGGATCCTGTAGCCAGTGCATAAATAAAGCCTGAACAGGCAGCTGAAAGATCGTAACCCCAGGCATTTTTAGCGCCTATTTTATCACATATAACGTTGGATGTGCTAGGGAAGATATAATCGCCGGTTATGGTACCTACAATTAAAAGATCAATATCCAGCGCTGTAATACCACGTTTTTTCAAAAGTTCTTCCACGGCAATCACCATCATATCAGAGGTGGCTTTTCCCGGTTCTTTTAAGATGCGTCTTTCTTTGATTCCTGTGCGGGAAGTGATCCATTCGTCGTTGGTATCTACAAACTTTGCCAACTCATCATTGGTCATTACAAAATCAGGAACGTGGCCACCAACGGCAGTAATTGCTGCTCTAATCATTATTGAAATACGGTTTTAATTTTTTCGTTCAGGTTGGCTTCTACAATATCCTTGCTAAGCACCATCATATTTTTAAAGGCCAATGGCGTTGATTTTCCGTGAGCAATCATCACATTGGAGTTGATCCCTAAAATTGGAGTACCGCCATATAACTCGTAATTGAATTTATCAAAATACTCATCGCTGCGGTTACGTTTTTTGATCAACGAATAAAATGCTTCGGCTGTTTTCAGGAATACATTTCCGGTAAATCCTTCGCAAACGATCACGTCTGCTTTGTCTTCAAATACTTCCTGGCCTTCTACATTCCCCACAAAATTAAAGTCTTTGCTGTCTTTCATTAAGGCATGAGCGGCTTGTGCTACCAAATTCCCTTTTTCAGGTTCTTCGCCAATATTTAACAGCCCAACTTTTGGATTATCTATTTTATACACTTCTTTGGCAAACACAGAGCCTAAGATGGCAAACTGATATAAGACATCAGGCTTACAATCGGCGTTGGTACCAACATCCAATACAATTCCAAAGCCACCATTTTCTTTTGGGATGATAGAAGTAATGCACGGACGAATAACGCCCGGCACGGCTTTTACGGAGAACATGGAGCCTACCAGCATGGCACCGGTGTTGCCGGCACTGGCAAAGCATTGTATCTCGCCTTCTTTTAGTAATTTAAATCCTATGGAAATGCTGCTTTGAGGTTTTTGGGCCAGAGCTTTGGTGGGATGTTCGCCCATTTCAATCACATCCGTAGCGTGTATATAATCAAATGTATCTTCTGCAATCCCTTTTGCTTTTAAATGACTTTTCGCTTTTTCGCTATCGCCAATTAAAACCATTCTTACGTCAGATGGCAACGAGTCCAATGCCATGATAGCACCATCTAAACAATTTGCAGGGGCGTAGTCTCCCCCCATAATATCTAATCCAATCTTCATAAGCGTATCAAGTTGTTTTTTAAATCGTTTTTTATTTAAAAACGAGCCAAAATCAAGCGACTAAGCAACTAATTTATGCGTAAATATGCAATAATTAGGGTGCAAAGTTATTAACCTTGTTTAGATAATAGTGTTTATACTTTTTAAATTATCACGCTTTCAATCTAATTTCTTGACAATGTGAAAGATAAAACTGATATAAAGCAGCTTTTTTATAAAAATTGATTGTACTTTTGGAAAATGACGATTGCAGAAATAGAAAACGAAATTATTGAAGAATTTGAACTGTTTGGCGACGATTGGGAAGGGAAATATGAGCATCTGATAGAGCTGGGAAAATCGTTACCTAAAATACAGGAAGAGTTGAAAACAGATGACCGAATCATTAAAGGTTGTCAAAGCAAAGTGTGGCTCCATTCCGAAAAAAAAGATGGCCTGATTATCTTCACTGCCGATAGCGATGCTATTATCACCAAAGGCATGGTAGCATTAATGATCAGGGTATTGTCGCATCAAAAACCGCAGGATGTGGTGGCGGCCAATTTGGATTTTATTAATAAAATCGGGTTAACCGAACACTTATCGCCTACACGGGCTAATGGTTTGGTAAGTATGATCAAACAAATGAAATTAGATGCTATGGCATTGAGCTAAGTAAAATCCGGAGTATTGTTTGATGTTGAAATCAATTGCATGTTTAATAGCATTATGCCTGGCAGGTGGTCTGTTTGCTCAAAGAACAGATTCGCTGAAACATGTTTTAAAAACAGCCAAACGCGATACTGCTCTGGTATATACCTATAAGGAACTGATTTCCGAATTGGAAGATGAAGGAAATTATAAAGAAGCTTCAGATCTCAACGAACAATTATTCCTCTTTTCAAAAACCATCAAATTTGCCAAAGGCTATGGCTTTTACTACATGTTTAAAGGCTGTTTGCTGGAAGACGATCATTATTATGAAAAGAGTATACCGGCACATTACAGGGCTGTAGAAATTTTTGACTCTTTGAAAATGGCAAAGACGGTAGCTATTGAATACAGACACATTGCCGATAATTATGTGGAGCTTGCTAATTATAAAAAAGCGGTAGAATTTATTTTTAAAGAAATAAGGATCGAACAAAATTTAAAAGAACTAAAGCTATTATCAGGAGCCTATTTGAATATAGGAAATGCCTACAGAAAATTAGAAGACTATGTGCATGCCGAAACGTTTTATCAGAAAAGTTTTGAGATAAAAAACGAAATTCATGATTCGATGGGTATTGCCAATTGTTATAATAATCTGGGGCTTATCTACAGACATCATAAAGATTACCGAAAAGCCTTAGGTGTATATTTCAAAGCCCTGGGCATTTATCAAAATTTAAAGAACGATAAAGGAATTATCAGATCCTATACAAACATAGGTGTAGTATATAAATCATTTAATAATTTATCCAACGCACTCACCTATTTTAATAAAGCCATTGATCTGTCGCGAAAAATCGGTTACCGGTCTTCCTTAACCACACTGTATAATAACGTAGCTAATCTCTATATTATCCAGCATCAGCCTGATAAAGCTATCCCTCTGTTAGATACATCCATAAAAATTTCGGAAACAGAAAAAGACATTGAAGATCTGTATACGGCGCACGAGTATTTATCCAAAGCTTATTTTTTAAAATCGGATTATAAGAATGCCTATCTGAATCATGTTATGTTCAAGCAATTGCATGATAGTATTTATAATGATGAGAACAGTAAAACCATCAGCGACTTAAGAACACGTTTTGAAGTTGAGAAAAAAGAAGTAGAGGTAAAAGCCATTGCCAATGCCGAAAAACAAAAACTGGCAGATATTGCTAAAGTACAACGTAACAGAAGCCTGATGATCATTATTGGTGTGGTATCTTTACTGGTGATTACGATGGTGTTCCTTTGGATTTTAAATAAACGTTTTCGCATTACAAACCGGCAGAAACAAGTGATCGAAAAACAGAAGGAAGTTCTGGATGAAAAAAACAATTTGCTGGAAGAAAAACAAAAAGAAATAATCGATTCGATTAACTATGCCAAAAGGCTTCAGCAAGCCATTCTTCCTCCTTCCGAAACATTGAAAAAATATTTCCCGGAAAGTTTTATTTTATACAAGCCCAAAGATATAGTTGCCGGCGACTTTTACTGGATGCATACCCTTTTGGTGGCGGATAAGGAAATGGTATTTATTGCCGCCGCCGATTCTACAGGGCACGGGGTGCCGGGTGCGATGGTGAGCGTAGTGTGCAGTAATGCTTTGAACAGGGCAGTGGTAGAATTTGGGTTAACAGATACCGGTGCTATTTTAGATAAAACCCGCGAACTGGTATTGGAAACCTTTTCAAAAAGTGGGGAGGAGATTAAAGACGGGATGGATATCAGCTTGTGCAAATTTGAAATCCGAAAACAGGATCTGAAAGTGCAGTGGAGTGGCGCCAATAATCCCTTATGGTATATTCAGAACGGCCAATTACTACAAATAAAAGCAGATAAACAGGCAATAGGCAAAACCGATAATCCCACTCCTTTTAAAACACATGATATTGTGCATACACCGGGAACAACGTATTATCTGTTGACGGATGGCTTTGCCGATCAATTCGGAGGACCAAAAGGCAAAAAATTCAAGCATAAACAACTGGAAGATGTACTCTTACAATTGCACCATTCGGACCTCCTTACTCAAAAAAATCAATTGGATATGTCGTTTAATAATTGGAAGGGTGATTTGGAGCAGGTAGATGATGTTACTATTATTGGTATTAAGATTTAGTTTTTTATTCTAATATTAAATTACATTTGTCGTTTGTTATCTATGAATAATAAAGCACTCTCCTGGGTTATATTAATAGTACTCTCATTGGTTTGGGGGAGTTCCTTTATTTTGATGAAACAGGGCCTGCGCTCCTTTAGCAGCGATGAAGTGGCAGGACTTAGAATTGTAATGGCCTCGGCCTTTATGTTTCCTTTTTTAATTAAGCATTATAATAAACTGGATATTAGAAAGAACCTGAAAGGCTTGTTATTGATGGGAGTATTTGGTAACCTGATCCCTGCCTTTTTATTTACCAAAGCCGAAACCCAGATCAGCAGCAGCTTAACGGGAATGTTGAATGCCTTAACACCTTTGTTTACTATTATTATAGGCGTTTTGATTTACAAGAACAGCGTCAGTAAAAGTAAATGGATAGGTGTTTTTGTGGGTTTCGTGGGAGCGGTTGTATTAATCCTGTTTAATGAGAGCAACGAAAGATCCAATAATGTGTTGTACTGTTTACTGGTAGCCGCCGCTACTTTGTGTTATGCTATCAGTGTAAATGGTATTAATGCTTATTTAAAGGAAGTAAATTCGTTAACCGCCACGGTATGGTCGTTTAGCATCATTGGTCCTATGGCCGCTATTTATTTATTTGGGTTTACGGATGTGTTGGAGCATGCCGGCAATCATCCCCAGGGATTAAGTTCTTTGGGATATATCAGTATTTTGGCCGTTGTGGGATCTGCCTTATCGGTAGTGATCTATAATACTTTAATTAAATTGTCGGGAACGGTGTTTGCCGCCAGTTGCACCTATCTGATACCGGTGGTAGCCATTATGTGGGGAATTTTGGATGGAGAAATCGTTAATTTTGTTCAGATTTTAGCAGTTTTGATCATAATTGGCGGTATTTGGATGATAAATTCGTCAAAAAGGGTAAAAATTGATGAATCTCTTATTGGAGAAGAGGTGTCTGAAAATTCAGAAAAGCCTTAAATTATTGCTGAAATTCTTTGGCAGATAGAAAAAACCTCCTATCTTTGCCGTCCTTAAAAAAATTATTAACAATTAAAATTTAACACTCATGTATGCAATTGTAGAAATAGCAGGGCAACAATTTAAAGTGGAACGAGGCAATAAAGTTTACGTTCACCGCCTAGATGCTAATGAGGGTGCTAAAGTAGAGTTTGACAAAGTTTTCTTAATTGATAACGGCGGAAAAATCTCTGTTGGTGCTCCAACTGTTGATGGCGCAAAGGTTGCGGCCACAGTAATCGAACACGTAAAAGGCGATAAAGTGATCGTTTTCAAAAAATTACGTCGTAAAGGTTACCAAAAATGGAATAACCACCGTCAACACTTAACTCAAATCTTAATTCAAGGAATCTTGACTAAAGGTGAGACCGTAAAAGACGAATTAAAAGCTGAAAAATCAGTACGTGAGTTCTTAGCTCCAAGCCGCAGAAATCCTGTTGCTAAAGTTGAGGCAGTTGCTGAGAAAAAAGCACCGGCTAAAAAAGCAGCAGCTAAAAAAGCACCGGCTAAAAAAGCAGCTAAAAAAACTGAAGAATAATTAAGTATTAACCATTAAACTAATAAACAATGGCACATAAGAAAGGGGCCGGTTCAACAAACAACGGCCGTGAATCACACAGTAAACGCTTAGGCGTTAAAATTTTCGGAGGGCAAGCGTGCGTATCCGGAAATATCATTGTTCGTCAACGTGGTACAAAACACAATCCGGGAGTAAATGTAGGTATGGGAAAAGATCATACATTATTTGCTTTAGTTGATGGTACAGTTGTTTTCAAAAAGAAACAAGACGACAGATCATACGTTTCGGTTATTCCTGCATAAGGGATAATAGAAACTTAATTCATTAAGTACTTGAAGCCCTTCCGCCAGCTGGCGGATGGGCTTCTTATGTTTAATGAGGTTTGATGGCACGCTGATGGCGATGATAATTATGATAAAATACAAGTGATTTTTAATTATTAAATCAAAATAACTTAAATTATTTTGGTCATAATTGTTCTATAAAGCAAAAACAAAAAACCTTAAACAATCATCACCAATCTGCTTCATCTGCGTTCTATCAATTAAATAAAAGATTAAATTTATCCTCTCAAATAAAACATTATGTTACAACTTAGTTACATCAGAGATAACAAAGAAGACGTTTTAAAACGTTTGGCCATTAAAAACTTTAAAGATGCTGAAAGCATTATCAATTCTATTATCGAATTGGATAATAACAGAAAATCAGCTCAACGTCAGGCCGACGAGGTAAAGGCAGAAGCTAACGGATTGGCCAAGCAAATTGGCGAATTAATGAAATCCGGTAAGAAGGAAGACGCAGAAACCTTAAAAGCGAAAACATCCGATCTTAAAGCAAAAGAAAAGGAGTTTGATGAAGCATTAAAAAATATTGAAGCCGATATTCATAAAATTTTAGTAACGGTTCCAAACCTGCCTAATGTAACGGTTCCGGTTGGTAAAACGCCCGAAGATAATGAAGTAGTGAATGAGCACGGCGTTATTCCTACATTATATGCAGGCGCTACACCACACTGGGAATTAACTACCAAATATGATTTAATTGATTTTGAATTAGGTGTTAAGTTAACAGGCGCTGGTTTTCCGGTTTACAAAGGAAAAGGAGCAAGATTACAGCGTGCTTTAATTAATTACTTTTTAGATAAAGCAACCGCTAAGGGATATAACGAAGTTCAACCGCCTATTTTAGTAAATGCGGATAGCGGATACGGTACCGGGCAATTACCTGATAAAGAAGGGCAAATGTACCACTGTCAGGTAGATGATCTTTATTTGATCCCTACCGCCGAGGTGCCTATTACTAATATTTACCGCGATGTTATTTTAAAAGAAAGTGATTTGCCAATCAAAAATTGTGGTTATACACCTTGTTTTAGAAGAGAAGCCGGAAGCTACGGAAAAGACGTGCGCGGGTTAAATCGCTTACATCAGTTTGATAAAGTAGAGATCGTACAAATTGCACATCCGGATAAATCTTACGAGATCTTAGAAAACATGCGTGAATTTGTAAGTAGCTTATTGCAGGAATTGGAATTGCCATACCGTACCTTAAAATTATGTGGTGGCGATATGAGCTTTGGTTCGGCTCTAACGTACGATTTAGAAGTATGGAGTGCTGCACAAGGCCGTTGGTTGGAAGTAAGTTCTGTTTCTAATTTCGAAACCTTTCAAACCAATCGTTTAAAATGTCGTTACAAAGATGCGAATGGAAAAACCCAATTGGCACACAGCTTAAATGGCAGTGCATTGGCATTACCTCGTATTGTAGCGTCTTTATTGGAAAATAACCAAACCGAAGCGGGTATTAAAATCCCTAAAGTATTGGTGCCTTATACAGGCTTTGATATGATCTCTTAATTGATTTAACCGCGAAGAACGCCAAGTTTTTTCGCAGAGAAAACCAAGGAAAATAATAAAACTAGATAAAGAGCGCAAGATAAATATCTCTTGCGCTCTTTGCATTTTCTCTGAGGTCTTTGCGGTTAAACGGTCCTTAAAACAATAACTCACTTGCAATAGCGTTATATAATTTATACTTTAGTATTCAATGAACATTTACTCCCGAAAGCAACAATGGAAATGGGCGCTATTTATAGTGGCCATCATTATTGTGTTTACATCGTTATGGTATACCAATAAACTGGTAAACGGCATTAAAAATGATGAAGAAAAGAAAGTAAGATTGTGGGCAGAAGCCGTTCAGAAAAAAGCAGGATTGGTAAAATTCACCAACGATCTGTTCCAAAAATTACAAACCGAAGAACTTAAAAAAGCAGAGCTGTACGCTTTGGCTACCAAGCAACTAAGTACAGACATGTTTAGTGTTTCGGAATTCGTGTTAAAAGTATTACAGGATAATACAACGGTGCCGGTGATCTTAACAGATGATAAGGATAATATTACCGCCAGTAGAAATCTGGATTCGGCCGTCGAAAACAATAAGGAGGCTTTACAAAAAGAACTGGCGAATATGAAATCCTTGTATGAGCCTGTGGTGATTGATGTGTACAGGGGTCGAAAAAATTACCTGTATCATAAAGACAGCCGTTTGTTTTCCGATATCAAAGTGGTATTTGATAGTTTGATCAAGTCATTTATCTCTGACGTAGCCATAAATAGCGCTGCTGTACCTGTTATTTATACGGATTCCACAAAGACCAATGTATTGGCCGTAGGTAATATTGATACCCTGAAAATAAGCACTCCGGAAAAATTAAGTGCCATGATTAAAACTATGGAGTTGCAAAATACTCCTATTCCTGTTGACCTGGGCGAGGGGTTTAAAAATTATATTTTCTATGAACAATCGCCATTATTAACGCAGCTTAAATATTATCCTTATATACAATTTGGCGTTATCGGTATATTTTTATTGATTGCTTATATTTTATTCAGCACCTCACGTAAAGCCGAACAGGATCAGGTGTGGGTAGGGATGAGTAAGGAAACGGCCCATCAGTTGGGAACGCCGTTATCGTCGTTGATGGCCTGGACAGATTATTTGAGGGCAAACGGAACTGATGAAACTATTGTGAATGAAATGAACCGGGATGTGATGCGACTGAACATGATCACGGAACGTTTTTCTAAAATCGGATCTCAGCCAACCCTACAGGATGAAGATGTTTGCCTGGTTGTAAAAAATGCTATTGACTATTTGAAGCAACGTACTTCCAAAAACGTCAATTATATTTTAGAAGTTCCGGATACGGAAATTCATGCCCAATTATCAGTGCCCTTATTTGAGTGGGTTATAGAGAATCTTTGCAAAAATGCGGTGGATGCCATGGATGGAAAGGGAGAACTGAGAGTTACCATTATTGATATTCCTGAAGGAGTAGCGATTGATCTGGCCGATACAGGAAAAGGGATTCATAAATCAAAACATAAATCCGTTTTTAAGCCGGGTTATACAACTAAAAAACGGGGCTGGGGACTTGGCTTGTCTTTATGTAAACGGATTATCGAGAATTACCACGACGGTAAGATCTATGTGTTGAATAGCGAGGAGAATAAAGGCACAACATTTAGGATTGTGTTAAAAAGAGGCTGATCTGCTTCGTTTTCATTTCCAGATCACTATAATTATTTATTTTTCATTACTTTTAGTTTATACTAATACTATAAACGATGAGATTATTTTTACTTTTTTTCTTTTTTTGTACTATAGCTGAGATAATGTATGCCCAGCCCGGATCTGTAGATTTGACGTTTACTCCGGGTGCGGCAGCAAATCAACGGGTGCGTGCAATAGATGTTCAGCAAAACGGCAAGATTATCCTTGGCGGTGAATTTTCTATGTATGCAGGAAATACCTGCACTAATATTGCCAGAACAAATGCAAACGGAACCTATGACGCTACATTTGTAACAGGACTTGGAGCAGATAATTCTATTCAGGCACTTAAAATCCAGCCTGCGGATGGGAAAATTATTATTAGCGGTGACTTTGCATCATACAATGGTATATCCAGAAAAGGTATTGCCCGATTAGATTCAACAGGGTCGCTTGATCTTACATTTAATCCCGGAACCGGTATGAATGGCGGTGCTGCTTGTTCCAACGGATTGGTTATACAACCAGATGGAAAGATCATCGTTGCGGGATTATTTAATGTGTATAACGGCGTTTCAAGAAATGGTATTGCCAGAGTTAATACGAATGGAACTCTGGATGCAACCTTTAATCCAGGATCCGGCGCTAATGCTCAGGTATATGTGGCAGCCCTACAGGCAGATAAAAAAGTAGTGATTGGAGGATCATTTACAACCTTTAATGGTATAACAAAAAACCACATCACCCGTTTGGATTCTCTCGGAGCTATTGATAACACCTTTCTTTCGGGAGTAGGAGCAGATAATATGGTATTTGATGCCAAAGTATTAGCTAATGGAAAAATTTTAGTGGGTGGTGGATTTACTTATTATGATAATAATCCTGCTCCCGGTATTGTAAGATTGAATAGTGATGGTACGATTGACAATACATTTGATCCGGGTAATGGTGCCGGAGGTTCTTCGCCGAATGTCTGGTCGATTGAAGTACAGCCCGATGGGAAAATAATTTTGTTGGGAGAATTTACTACATGGAACGGAGCAACTGCTAATAGAATTGTGCGATTGAATGCAGATGGATCGGTTGATAATACCTTTAATTCAGGAACAGGATTTTCGAGCTATGTTATTGCTTCTGCATTGCAGCCTAACGGTAAAGTACTTGCCGGTGGAAACTTTACAAACTATAATGGAACAGCCAGAAATCGTATTTGCAGAGTGAATGGTAATTTAAATCCTATTGCTCAGTTCACAACCTCTTCTAATGTTGTGTGCGGAACCGGCAGCGTATCTGTTACAGATGTGTCGGCTAATTTTCCTTTATCCTGGTTATGGAAAGTCACTCCGTCTGTAGGTGTTACCATAACGACCAATACAGCTCAAAGTACTGGTATCTCTTTTTCTTCAACAGGAAGTTACTCTGTACAGTTAAATGTATCAAATGCTTCCGGAAATGATTCGATAGTGAAAATTATTAATGTATATACTATCCCCGGAGTAACAGCTACTCCAATGGGTCTTACTTCATTTTGTCAGGGAGGCAATGTTCAAATCATTTCGAGTACCGCCACAAGCTATTCATGGAGTAGTGGAGCTACCACACAAAGCATCACTGCCTCACACAGTGGTAATTATTTCGTTACCATCACCGATGTTCATGGATGTAGCGCTACCAGTAATACGGTGGTAGTGCATGAAAATTTAATTGTAAACCCGGGCATTTGTATGGTAACGGTTGATTCTATGTCTCATCACAACATTATTTACTGGAATAAAACAGGAAATATGCCAAGCGATACATTTTTGGTGTACCGGGATACTGCCAATAATAATTTTGCACTGATCGGTCGGGTTCCTTATGATTCATTAAGTCGTTTTAATGATACTTTAAGAAGCTTGTATCATGCCAATGGAGATCCTAATGTATCTTCGTGGCGTTACAAAATAGCCGTGAGAGATTCCTGCGGAACCATCAGTTCTATGAGTCCTTTTCATCAAACTTTGTTTATTCAAAACAGCGGAGGTAACTTTAGCTGGAATCATTATCAGATAGAAGGACAGGCTATGCCGGTACCTCAATTGAATAATTATATTTTTGAAAGAGATAATCTTAGTACAGGGGCATGGAATACGATACAATCGCTCAGCGCTTCTTCTACGGCTTATACCGATCCAAATTATCCGTTATATATGGCTACCGGAAACTGGAGAGTATCAACGCTGTGGAGTATTATTTGTGATCCGGCGCTGAGGTTGTCTCCCAATGCACAGGTCAATAAATCAAAATCAAATGTGAAGAATAATTTCACAATAACATCTGTTCATTCAATAAGTAAAAATCTAATACTACTAATTGCGCCAAATCCTGTAACATCTGAATTATCGATTCACTTCTCAAATCCTCAGAATGCTAAAACGGAATTTGAAATAACGGATGTATTAGGCAAATGTGTCTTAAGAACAGAAACGCCGGAAGGCTCTCAGGCCTTTATTTCGGTTAACAATTTAACCAACGGGGTTTATTTCCTGAAACTAAACCAGGGAGAGCAACAGCTTGTAAAGAAATTTGTAAAAGAGTAATGAACTAAGTGTATTTATAACAGAGCGATTAAACAGCGTTTAATCGCTCCAGAAATGCATCTTTTTTACGGCGACTGATCTCTAATTGAGAATTATCGCTCATGATGGCATAACCTCCGTCAACTTTTAAAAAGCGAACCACATGGTTCATGTTAATCAAATGATGATGGTGAATGCGAATAAAATCATTAGCCGGCAATAGATCTTCATAATGTTTTAAACTGGCCGATACCATTAATTTTTTGCCACCGGATAAATGGAAATTGGTATAGCTGCCATCTGCCTCACAACGAATAATGTCTTTAATATTGACGATTTCATAGGCATTACCTGTAGGTAAGGTAATTTTATTGTAATTATCATCGGCACGCTTTAAATTTTGGATTAAGAACTGTAAGTTATCCATGCTGGGCATATTAGCCGCTCTTTTTTCTATTAATCGGTTGATAGCAGATTTTAATTCATCAATATCGATGGGTTTTAGCAGGTAATCACAGGCACTATATTTAATGGCCTTCAAGGCATGTTTATCGGTAGCGGTGGTAAATATAATGTCAAATTTTGCACCCTGCACTTTTTCTAATACATCAAAGCCTGTTCCGTCGGGCATACTGATATCTAAAAACAACAAATCCGGCTTGAGTGTTTGAATCAATTCAACCCCTTCGGCTACGTTTTTTCCTAAACCTAAAATGGTAATTTGCGGAAAATTATTTTTCAATAAATCAGCCAGCATTTCGCGGCTCTTTTTTTCATCTTCTATAATTACTGCTTTCATAATTTTTAGTTTTAGTGTATGTGGTTATTTAATATACGGAATAAATAAATCTACCTGCGTTCCTGAGGCTTCCCCTTTTTCATTATACAAATCTATAATATTTACGTTTAAAGTAGACTGGTGTAAATTATTTAAAATTCTCACTCTGTCTTTTGTAATTTTCATCCCCAGCGATTTGTGTCTGGCGGCAGGTTGTAAGCTTTGTATGGACTTGGATTTTTCGCGGCCAATGCCATCATCCATAATTGAAATTTTAATGAACTGATTCACTACTTTGATCGTAATTGTAATTTGGCCGTTACCGGGCTTAGGATTGATGCCATGTAAAATCGCATTTTCCAGATAAGGTTGAATCAACATTGGCGGAATCTCATCATAGTCGCCATCAATCGACTCATCAATGCGGATGGAATAGTCAAACTTATTTTCAAAGCGCATTCTTTCCAATTCCAGATAAAGTTTCAATGCTTCTACATCTTCGTTAATAGTTACGGTTGGTTTCTCCGAATTATTTAAAATGATACGGATTAATTTTGCAAACTTGTTGAGGTATTTAACCGCTTCATCGCCTTTGCTGTTTAAAATATAATGCTGTATGGAATTTAAAGAATTAAACACAAAATGAGGATTCATTTGAGCACGCAGGGCTTTTAATTCGTCTTTGGAGATTTCTACCTGTTGCTCAAACTCGGCCTGTTGTTTAATTCGTATTTGTCTTACCCTTAATCTAAATACAATAATAACTATACCTGAAACTGAAACAATGCAACCAACAATAAACCACCATGTTTTATAGTAAGGTGATTTTATTACAAAGGAAAAGGTGGCAGGCTCAATATTCCAGATACCTTCGTTATTGCAGCTTTTTACTTTGAAGGTGTATTTTCCAGGAGGTAAATTGTCATATTTGGTGTAATTCATGTCGGTATAAGGACTCCAGTCTTTGTCGTAATTCTCGAGCTTATACGAATACAGAACTTTTTCGGGTGCCGTTAGGCAAATGCCATCAAAATAAAAACTGATATTATTTAAGGAATAGGGTAGTACCGAACCGTTAGCCAGTAATGTATCTTCATATCCAAGTTTAATATTAGTAATTGTTATTTTTGATAAATTATCATTTTCAATAAACTCCTTGGGCGAATATTTGATTAACCCATTAACAGTTCCAAACCAAATCGTACTGTCGGCGTCTTCATAAATACCATGCGTATTTGATTCTACACCACTAAAACCATCAGCGCGGCCATATTTTAAAATGTCTATGAAATCGTATTGTAATTTTTTTACGTCAATCCGATTGATTCCTTGATTGGTACCTGCCCATAAATAATTGCCATCTTTGGTAATGCCAATAGCATATACTAATTCGGAGCTTAATCCTTCCTTTTCAGAAATCAATTTGTAGGTGTGCTTATCAGGATTAAACATTAATACACCATTTAAAGTGGCTGCATATAAATTTCCATATCGGTCTTTACAAAGATCCAGGGCTGTGGTCACAGGTTCAGGCGACGTAATTATTTGTTGTTTGAATTGATCGCCTTCCAGCTTAAATAGTCCTTCGAGGTATGTTCCCGTCCAGATGTTTCCTTTGTTGTCTTCAATCACACTCCATACACTATACCCTCCTTTTTCGGTAGTTTTGATGGGAAGTTTATAATAGGTAGCCGCGTAACTGTTTCCTGTTTTCTTCATGGAGCAAAGCCCGTTTTGACCACCTACCCATATCAAGCCTTTACTGTCTTTATAAAAGCAATTGATGGGAGCTTCCTGTTTAAAGGATTGCCCATACGTTAGCGTTTCGATTTTATCATTTTTAAAAACCGAAATACCTTTATCGCTCCCAAACCAAATAGAACCATCTTCGAGTGGGAGGATGGCAGAGACTTTATTGTCGAGTAATCCCTGCTTAACGGAATAATTTTTAAAGAAACCGTTTGAAAATTTGAACACACCATTACTCTCGGTTCCAAACCACAGATTATGATGAATATCCCTGGTTATCTGATAAATAAAAGCACTTCCCAATCCATTTTGACGGTCATATACTGTAAACCCTTTACCACGATATTTGTACAAGCCACTATGTGTCCCTATCCATAAATTTTCTTCATAATCCATTAATAATGAGCGTATATGGTTAGAGTTATTATCAAATCCAATATTATAATAGGTAGGTTCATTCCCTACAAAGCTTATTAACCCTGATTTTGAACCAATCCAAACTGTTGCGTTTTTCTGGCACAATACACAGGTTATCTCTTCATCAATTAAGCCATTACTAACGTGTAATACAGTTGATGTGTTTTTTTCAAGATCCAAAATATGTAAGCCATTGTCTGTTCCGGCATATAATTTTATCCCATTGCTACATTGCGACATACAGGTGATGGAGGTGCTATCGATAATCACATGAAATCCTTTGGAATCTTTATTTTGAAGAAACAATCCTTTATTGGTACCAACAAATACACCATGTTTTTCAGAATATAATAAACAAGAAATGGTATAACCTTTAAAAAAAGGGATCTCTATTACTTTTTTTCCATCCCAGATACATAACCCTTTGTCTGTCCCTGTCCATAAACCAATTCTTGGATCCAGGCAAAAACTGGTAACATGATTGGACGGTAAGCCATCTTTTACATAGTAGTTACTGATTTTTCCATTCACTTTATCAATCACACTCAATCCATCAATGGTTCCTATAGTTACTAAATGAAACTGATCTTCAATGATGGCATTTACATAGTGATTGGCCAGACCGTTTTTTGGAGAATAGTTTTTAAACGTTTTGCCATTAAATTTACTGGCACCGCCATACCCGCCGCTCCATAAATTACCTTTACTGTCCTGAAACATGGCAAAGATTTGCACGTAGGGCAAGCCACTTTCTACCGAATAGTTTTTAAAATTATATTGCTGTGAATATGTTTTAAATGACAAGGCCGCCAAAAGTCCAAATAGGAATAGCAGGGAAGAATATGTTTTTAAAACAGCTTTCATTGTGCTTTACTAAAGTACAGATTAATCATTACTTTGCCTACATCATTTTGGTAAGTGGCGGTTTTATACTAATAACTGGGAAAAGCTTTCGGTCCCTTCTTTCCGACTTTATTTCCGGGGCTATTTTCCAATTGCCTGTCGTAAATGAGTCTGACCATTTAAAACCCTTTGATAATCAGTAAATTATTTAGTAAAATTTATCATTTGGGAACGTGTATTTTTTGTACTTTCGTTAGCTTAAATTCAAAATACACTATGTTAACGTTCCTGAAGAAATTTTTTGGTACAAAATCAGAAAAAGATATTAAATCCATTCAACCTCAGGTTGATCAAATCCTTGAAATTTATCCTACACTCGCTAAACTATCTAACGATGAGTTGCGTGCAAAGGTAACCGCTCTTAAACAAAAAATTCAGGATGCCGTAAAAACAGAACAAACAGAGATTAATGATATCAAAGCCCGTGTTGAACAGGATTTCGACATGGATATTGATACGAAAGAATCTTTATATAAAGAAATTGATGAGCTTGAGAAAGAGATCACCAAAAAAATGGAAGAGACGCTTAACGAGATCTTACCCGAAGCTTATGCTATTCTAAAAGATACTTCGCGTCGTTTTTCAGAAAACGAAGAATTGATTGTTACCGCTAATGAGTACGATGCGAAATTAGCCAAAACACACAAAAATATCGAAATCAGAGGCAATCAGGCTGCCTGGAAAAATAAATGGATTGCTGCAGGCAACGAGGTGTCATGGAATATGGTACATTACGATGTGCAGTTAATTGGTGGTACCGTATTACATCAGGGTAAAATTGCCGAGATGGCAACAGGGGAAGGTAAAACCTTGGTGTCTACCTTACCTGTTTTCTTAAATGCCTTATCAGGAAGAGGAGTTCACGTGGTAACTGTGAATAACTATTTGGCAAAACGTGATAGCGAGTGGAATGCCCCTTTATTCCAATTTCATGGTTTAAGTGTGGATTGTATTGATAAACATGAACCTAATACCGATGAGCGTCGTCAGGCGTATTTAGCAGATATTACTTACGGAACCAATAACGAATTTGGTTTTGATTATCTGCGAGATAATATGGCGCGTGAATTATCTGATTTAGTTCAGCGTAAACATAATTTTGCGATTGTGGATGAGGTCGATTCAGTGTTAATTGATGATGCCCGTACACCGTTGATTATTTCCGGACCAACACCTACAGGAGATAAACATGAGTTCATGGAATTTAAACCACGCGTCGAAAAATTATTAGCAGCTCAAAAAGCAGCAGTTCAAGTGTTTTTAACGGATGCCAAACGTTTATTTGCAGAAGGTAATGAAAAAGAAGCCGGAATCCCATTATTACGTGCTTACAGAGGATTACCAAAAAACGGCGCCTTAATTAAATATTTACGTGAGCCGGGAGTAAAAGCCTTATTACAAAAAACAGAGAACTATTACATGCAGGACCAACAAAAGGAAATGCATAAAATAGATGTTGAATTATATTTCGTGATTGACGAAAAAAATAATTCGGTAGATATGACCGAAAAAGGAATTGATTTGATTACCGGTACAACCGATGATCCTAATTTCTTTGTGATCCCTAATGTAGGTGGCGAAATTGCAGATCTGGAAAAGAAAACATTTGCAGACCCTAAAGAGAAAATTTTATTAAAAGAATCACTGATGCGTGATTTTAGTGTGAAGAGCGAACGTATTCACACCGTAAATCAATTATTGAAAGCCTACTCTTTATTTGAAATCGATCAGGAATATGTGATTGCTGACGGACAAATTAAAATTGTGGATGAGCAAACAGGTCGTATCATGGAAGGCCGCCGTTACAGCGATGGATTGCACCAGGCCCTAGAAGCAAAAGAAAATGTAAAGATCGAAGCTGCTACTCAAACATATGCTACTATTACATTACAGAATTATTTCCGTATGTATAACAAGTTGGCGGGTATGACCGGTACTGCGGAGACAGAAGCAAATGAGTTTTGGGATATTTATAAATTAGATGTGGTTGTAATTCCTACTAATCGTCCTATTTCGCGAAAAGATGAGCAGGATTTGGTTTACAAAACCAAACGTGAAAAATACAATGCGGTGATTGAAGCTACTGCAAAATTAGTGGCTGAAGGTCGTCCCGTATTAATTGGTACAACAACGGTTGATATTTCGGAATTATTAAGCCGTATGCTTAAATTAAGAAATATTAAACATAACGTATTGAATGCTAAGCTCCATCAAAAAGAGGCCGACATTGTTGCAGAAGCAGGTCAGGCAGGAACCGTAACGATTGCTACTAACATGGCAGGTCGTGGTACAGATATTAAATTAGGAGCCGGTGTTAAAGAAGCAGGCGGATTAGCAATTATTGGTACAGAACGTCATGAGTCTCGTCGTGTTGATAGACAGTTACGTGGTCGTGCAGGACGTCAGGGAGATCCGGGAAGCTCACAATTCTTTGTGTCTTTGGAAGATAACCTGATGCGTTTATTTGGTAGCGAGCGAATTGCCAGTTTAATGGATAGAATGGGGTTACAGGAAGGTGAAGTGATTCAACATTCAATGATCTCCAAATCCATTGAAAGAGCTCAGAAAAAAGTAGAAGAAAATCACTTCGGCACACGTAAGCGTTTGATTGAGTATGATGATGTGATGAATGCACAACGTGATGTAGTTTACAAGCGTCGTCGTAATGCGTTAAACGGAGACAGAATCAGCATTGACATTGCTAATATGATCTACGAAGTATCAGAGAGTATTGTGTCTGAATTTCATACCTTAAGAGATTATGAAGGGTTTACGTTTGAGTGCATCAAAAATTTCGGCATTGAATCTCCTTTTAGTGAACAGGATTTTAAATCAGGAAAAGAAGATGATTTAATACAACAATTATTTGAAGCAGCAGAAAATCATTATCGCGTAAAATCGGCGGAGATCGCCGAAATGTCTTTCCCCGTTGTAAGAGATGTATACACAAATCCAAACAATAATTTCGAAAACATTGTAACGCCTTTTACCGACGGTATTCGTGCGATTCAGGTAATGGCCAACTTAAAAAAATCATTCGAAACTAAAGGACGTGAATTGGTTTCTGTATTTGAGAAAACAGTTATCCTTGCTATGATCGATGATTCATGGAAAGAGCATTTGCGTGAAATGGATGATCTGAAACAATCTGTTCAAAACGCTTCTTTAGAACAAAAAGATCCTTTGGTAGTTTATAAATTGGAGTCATTTAATTTGTTCAGAGAAATGATTGCTAAAACAAGTAAGGATATTATTTCTTTCTTAATGAAAGGCGGATTACCGATCGAAGAAACTAATAACGACAGGCCTAAGCTTCAAAAGGCACAATTTACACAGGAACCTGTACAACAACGGCCAAAAGAAAAATTGATCGAAAGCAGAAGCGAGGAAGAAGCTCAGGAACAACAGGAACCACAAAAACCAAAACAACAACCGATCAGAGTTGAACAAAAAATAGGACGTAATGATCCTTGTCCTTGCGGTAGCGGAAAAAAATATAAAAGTTGCCATGGTATAGGAGTGGCTTAGATTTATTAACTTAAAAGCCGTCTGCCTCAAGGCAGGCGGCTTTTTTATGCATTTATGTTTGGCAAATAACGCCCTATAATAGTTTTAACTTTTATTAATTCATTGATTTTTAATAACTTAAATAATTTTTAGTTTTCAATTCACTCATTTTGTTAAAAAGATGTTAATAATTGTTGTATTTTTAGACCTTACATAAAGACATCATACATACCCTTATATGAGATTAAAACTGATTATATCCGCGTTATTATTTTGCGCTGTTATACAAGCACAAACTAAATCAGAATTAAGAGAGTTTATAAATAAAAATAATGTTGCTATCAGAGCTGTTCAAAAGAACCTGCTTGATGAAACTAATCCTGAAAGAATAGCATCTTTCAAAGAGCTGGTTAAAAACCAGGTAGCTGCCGTAAAAAAATACGATAGTGATAAAAATGCCGGAGCATACTTCGCTTTTTTGGTGAGAACAGAATGCCTGGCTTTTCTTAAAAAATACACAAAAGGATCTACGGATTATTTTGAAGTTTCTGCATCAGAAAAAGTCCTCGAGCATTCAGCGGGATCAAGTGTTTCCGATGTATTATCTGCATCTGAAATAAAAGCCATTGATGCGATGGATATTTCAAACCCTCAAGTTCTTAAGAGTCTTAATTTAACCATTCAATAATAGTTTATGAAGTTTTTTACTAAATCTCTTCAGGTTCTGTTACTTGTTGTTTTTTCACAACAGATCAGTATTTCTCAAACCTGTCCAACCATTAATGCTCAGGCCGGAACAGGCCCAAGCACCACTATCTGTTCGGGGCAATGTGCTAATTTAACAGCCACTGTTATTCCTGTAAAAGCCACAACCAATTATAGTGTGGGCTCAATTACGTATTCTCCTTTTCCTTTTTCGGGAGGTACTGCAGCTATTGGAAACATTGATGATTTATGGAGTTCCACAATTAATATCGGATTTAATTTTTGTTATTTCGGTAATACCTTTAGCCAGTTATTGGTTGGTAGTAATGGTGAAATTACATTTGACATTACAAAAGCCAATGGCGCCGAAGATTTTTCTACAAGTGCTGTTTTGCCAAATTTAACGGAACACCCCGGAAATACAATATGTGTAGCATATCGTGACATTGATCCTTCTTCAGGAGCTTCTTCAAGTGTATTTACATATACTACAGGTGTTGCTCCTTGTCGTAAATTTGTGGCATATTGGTCTGCTATACCTACCTACAGTTGCACCTCGCAATTAGCCACCTTTCAGGTAGTATTGCATGAAGGTACAAATATTATAGAAACTTATGTAGCCAGTTCCACTTCATGTGCATCATGGCAATCGGGCAGGGGTTTAATGGGAATTCAAAATTCTACCGGTACTATAGCTGTTGCGCCTGCTACCAGAAATGTGCTTACTGCCTGGAATGCAACGAATGAAGCGTGGCGATATGTTCCAACAGGTGCTAATACATTTACGGTAAATTGGTCAGGCCCATCGGGGTTTACGGCAACAGGATTAACAGCGGCCCCGTGTCCTACAGCTACCAGTAATTATACGGCTACTATGAATGTTAGCGACTGCGCAGGAACGATTACCTCGTATTCAAGTACGGTTCAGGTGTCTGTTACACCAACACCATCTGCTCCTGTAGCAACACCTACTGCTATTTGTCGTGGAAATTCTGCTGTTCTTTCCGCTTCCGGAGCGGCTACTTATTCATGGATGCCGGGCGGAGCAACAACTTCTTCGATTTCGGTTTCTCCTACGGTAACAACAACATATACTCTTACGGAAACAAATGGAAGTTGCAGTACAACACAAACAATTAGTTTGGTTGTAAATACAAACCCTACGGTTACAGCAACCAGTAATCCAACAGTATTATGTACCGGAAATTCATCAACTTTAACAAGCAATGGCGCTTTCTCCTATACATGGAATCCCGGAGCCTTAACGGGAAATACGGTAGTGGTTTCTCCAACTGTTACTACACAATATACGGTCACAGGGACCAATGCTGCCGGGTGTACTGCTACACGGGCAGTAAATGTGCTTGTGAGTACTACGCCTACAATCACTGCATCGGCATCAACAAGTCTTGCGTGTTCTGGTAGCTCAGTTACATTAACATCAAGTGGAGCGAATACTTACATATGGAACCCAGGAAATTTAGCAGGGGCATCTGTAGTTGTAACACCAACTGCTAATACTACTTACACCGTTACCGGCCGAAATGCCTCAGGTTGTGCCGGAACTAATACGGTAGGTGTAACAGTATCACCGGGTATAACATTTACAGCAAGTGCCTCCCCTACAGTTATTTGTAAAGGAGGAACTTCAACATTAACAGCCATAGGAGCCACTTCCTATACATGGTTGCCTGGATCGCTTACAAGTGCTTCTATAGCTGTATCTCCTACAACGACGACTATTTATACAGTTACAGGGTCTAATGGGGGCGCATGTACAGCTACAAAATTCATTACAGTATCGGTTAGTATACCTAATATAACAGGTGCCAGAACACCAACAGCAATATGTGTTGGCGGAACATCGACTTTAACAGCGAGTGGTGCATTAACTTATACCTGGGCTCCTGGCGGAATGACAGGTACTCCGATTGTTGTAAGTCCGACGGTAAGTACTACATATACAGTTACAGGAACTAATGCTTTCGGTTGTACAAACACAAGAGCTTTGAGCGTAACAGTATTATCCAGCCCCACTATTAATATCTCAGCCTCATCCACTACTTTATGTCCTGGCTTTGGTTCCACATTAACTGCCAATGGTGGAGTAACATATACATGGACGCCGGGTTCATTTACTACAACAGCAATTACAGTTACTCCAGCTGTGAGCAGTAGTTATACTTTAACAGGGCTTAATGCTCTTGGTTGTTCTTCAACAAATACGATTGATATTACAGTTAATTCATCGGTTACTGTTTCTCCTGCAGCTTCACCTACTATAATATGTAGAGGAAATAGTTCTACATTAACGGTTTCGGGAGCTTCGACATATACGTGGAGTCCGGGAGCATTAACAGGATCAAATGTTGCTGTATCCCCATCCGTTACTACAATTTATACTGTTACCGGTACTGACGTGAACGGATGTAACGGAACTACAACGCTAAGTGTGAATGTGTCTACTCTTAATCTTACGGCAACAAGTAACCCTACCATCTTGTGTTCTTCAAGTACGGCAACACTTACAAGTACCGGTGCAAGTACCTATACCTGGAATCCGGGAGCATTGACAGGAAACACGGTGGTAGTTACTCCGGCAGGTACAACAATATATACTGTCACAGGAACTAATGCACTAGGTTGTACGGCCAGTCGAACGTTGAATCTATCGGTAGGAACAACGCCAACGGTTACTGCGGGGTCGTCGTCTTCAACTGTTTGTGCAGGAACAACATTAACGTTGTCGTCAAGCGGGGCAACAACCTATACATGGTTACCGGGAGCCTTAACTGGTTCTGTTGTAACACCAGCTCCCTCTACAAGTACAACATATACCGTGAGAGGGCAAGTTGCTTCAGGTTGTATTGGGACAAATACTGTTTTTGTATTTGTTAAACCTGTTCCTACAGTTACTACAACTAATACTCCGTTGATCTTATGTTCAGGATCTACAGGAACGCTAAGTGCCAGTGGTGCTTCTACCTATACATGGAATCCCGGGAACCTTTCGGGATCAACAGTAACAGTATCTCCTTTAGTTACAACGGTATATACTGTTGTAGGGACATCGTCACTAAGTTGTACAGGAAGTGCAACCGTAAATCTAAAAGTAACAGCTACTCCAACAATTGGAGCATCTTCATCACCATCACTCATTTGCGCAGGAAGCTCAGCAACTCTTACCGGAAGTGGTGCTGTAAGTTATACCTGGAATCCGGGCGCACTTACCGGAAGTTCAGCAACAGTTTCTCCGGGTGTTAGTACTACATATACTTTGACAGGAGATAATGGATTTGGTTGTTTTTCAACTAATACAGTTGCTTTAACTGTAAATAGTTTGCCAACACTAACACTTACATCTAATCCTTCAACTGTTTGTGCCGGTTCTTCGGCAACCTTAACCGGAAGTGGTGCTACATCGTATACCTGGAATCCGGGAGGATTAACGGGGACAACCGTATCAGTAACACCGGCCGCTACAACAGTATATACGGTAACGGGAGCAACCGGTTCTTGTTCTAATACAGGAACAGTTTCGTTAACTGTAAACTCATTACCGACTCTTACGCTTACTTCTAATCCTTCAACTGTTTGCGCCGGTTCTTCAGCAACATTAACCGCCAATGGAGCTATATCGTATACCTGGAATCCGGGAGGATTAACGGGAACAACAGTGTCTGTAACACCGGCTACAACAACTATCTATACAGTAACAGGATTAGCAGGCTCTTGTTCAAATACTGCAACGGTTTCTTTAACCGTAAATGCCTTACCAACACTTACTCTTACCTCGAGTTCTTCAACTGTTTGTGTTGGAACAACAGCAACATTAACGGCCAGCGGTGCTACATCGTATTCGTGGAATCCAGGGGCATTGACAGGAACAACAGTATCTGTAACACCGGCTGCTACAACCGTTTATACCGTATCTGGTGCGTCCGCTTTAGGTTGTACCAACACTAAAACAGTTTCTGTGACAGTTATTCCGGCTTTGACTGTTGGCGCATCCGCTTCTCCAACCGTAATTTGTGCCGGTTCTTCGGCAACCTTAACCGGAAGTGGTGCTACATCGTATACCTGGAATCCGGGAGGAATAACGGGAACAACCGTTTCTGTAACACCTGCTACTACAACAGTATATACGATAACTGGAGCAATCGGTTCCTGTTCTAATACAGGAACAGTTTCGTTAACGGTAAACTCATTACCAACTCTTACGCTTACTTCTAATCCTTCAACTGTTTGTGCCGGTTCTTCAGCCACTTTAACAGGAAGCGGTGCTACTTCGTATACCTGGAATCCCGGAGGGGTAACAGGAACTACAGTTTCCGTAACACCTGTTGCTACTACAATATATACTGTAACGGGTATTTCAGCTTCAGGTTGTAGTAATACAAGTACAGTATCATTAAGTGTTTCAAACCCTACAATATCTGCAACAGCAAATCCTACAGTTTTATGTGCAGGAAATACTGCTACGTTAACAGGAAGTGGTGCTACTTCGTATACCTGGAATCCGGGTGGATTAACAGGGACTACGGTTTCTGTAACACCGGCTTCAACCACTGTTTATACCGTTACCGGAACTACTGCGCTAGGATGCTTAAGTACAACTACTCTAAATTTAGCGGTATCTAATTTAAGCGTAACAGCTGTATCTAACCCTACGGCTATCTGTTCCGGAAATAGTGCTACGTTAACAGGAAGCGGCGCTACATCGTATACATGGAATCCTGGAGCATTAACAGGAACTACTGTTTCTGTAACACCGGCTGTTACTACAATCTATACAGTAACAGGGGTAACAGGTTCCTGCTCCAACACAGCAACTGTTTCTTTAATAGTAAACACCGCTCCTACACTTACAGCAACTTCCAGCCCTACAAATATTTGCGCCGGTTCTTCGGCAACTTTAACAGGAAGCGGGGCGACATCGTATACATGGAATCCCGGAGCATTGACAGGGGCAAGCGTTTCTGTTACACCGGTTACAGCAACTGTTTATACAGTTACCGGATTAGACGCTTTAGGATGTTCGGCAACACAAACGGTGGATGTATTGGTAAGTAGTCCTGCCGTTTCTGCAACTGCCTCTTCAACGTCTATTTGTGCAGGGAATACAACTACTTTAACAGGAAGTGGCGCTACAACATATACCTGGAATCCGGGAGCTTTAATCGGGAACTCGGTTGTTGTTTCACCAACTGTTACAACCACTTACACAATTAACAGTGTAAATGCTGCGGGGTGTACGGCTACTAATACAATTGCTATCAATGTTAGTACAACTCCTACGGTGCTTGCTACATCATCATCCGCTACTGTATGTGCTGGTTCTACGGCTACCTTAACAGGAAGTGGCGCTGCGACATATACCTGGAATCCGGGAGCTTTAACAGGAACAAGCGTAACAGTTAATCCTTTATCCACCACAACATATACTGTGGATGGAGATAATGGTTCAGGATGCGTTGCGAGCCAAACGATCGTAGTCAATGTGAATTCTGCACCTTCCGTTTCTGTTACAGCTACGCCAACTGCGCTATGTGCAGGCGGTTCAGTCACGTTAACAGCCAGTGGTGCCTCAACATATACCTGGAATCCTACATCAGCAACTACAGCGAGCATTATTGATACGCCAACATTAACAACTACTTATACTGTAACAGGTGCCGATGCAATCGGTTGTTCTTCTACTCAAACTATTACGGTTGCTGTTGGAAGCCTTACTATAAATGTTGTTGCCACACCAACAGCTATATGCAATGGGGGAACAGCTACGTTAACAGCATCGGGTGCAACATCCTATACATGGAGTTCTTTGGGAGTAACCGCATCTTCTGTCGCAGTTTCCCCTTCCACAACAACAACCTATACCGTTACCGGTGATAATGGAACATGCTCAGGAACACAGACAATTTCATTAGTCGTAAGTCCGAGCGCTACAATCAATCCTTCTGCATCATCATCTACGATATGTGCCGGAAGCTCTACAACATTATCAGCCATTGGAGCAACATCCTATACCTGGAATCCGGGAGCATTGACCGGAGCCAATGTAACGGTTACACCTTTAATAAATACCACATACACCGTCAATGGAGATAATGGTTCGGGATGCATCAGTAGTCAAACAATTGCTATTGCTGTTAATTCTTCACCTTCTTTATCCATAGCGGCAACACCAACTGCGTTATGCGCTTCAGGATCTGTTACATTAACGGCAAGTGGAGCCGTTTCATATACATGGAATCCAACAGCAGCTACAACAGCCAGTATTGTAGATACTCCTGCCTCAACAACTATATATACAGTTACGGGAGCAGATGCAATAGGATGTAGTAATACAAAAACAATTACAATTAGTATAGGTTCCCCAACGGTTATCGCAAGTGCTTCATCAAATACGATATGTGCCGGAAACTCTGCAACCTTAACTGGAAGTGGTGCAATGTCTTATACCTGGAATCCCGGTGTATTAACCGGAACCAGTGTAACAGTTGCCCCTTTAACTACTACAACATATACGGTTGATGGAGACAACGGTTCGGGATGTATTGCCAGCGGCGCAAACACCTATACATGGAATCCTACATCTGCAACTACGGCCAGCATTGTGGATACACCATCGTTAACAACAACATATACGGTATCAGGAACAGATGCTATCGGTTGTTCAAATACAGAAACGATAACCATTAGTGTTGGTAATCCAACTATTAATGTTGTTGCTACTACAACTTCATTATGTACCGGAGGAACAGCTACTCTGACGGCGAGTGGAGCAACATCTTATACCTGGAATCCGGGTGCATTATCCGGAACAAGTGTAACGGTTACTCCTTTAACCACCACAACGTATACAGTAGATGGAGATAATACCTGGAACCCTGGAGTATTAACTGGTACTGCTGTAGCGGTTATACCTTCTGTTACGACAACTTACACGGTGGATGGAGATAATGGATTGGGTTGTATCTCTTCAGAGACGATTACAATTGCAGTAAATGCAGCTCCTTCATTATCTATTGCAACTACAGCTACGGCCTTATGTACTGCAGCACCGGTAACGTTAACGGCCAGCGGAGCTTCCACTTATACCTGGAATCCAACAGCATTAACAACAGCTACGATTGTTGATACGCCAACATTAACAACAACATATACGGTTACCGGAACAGATGCTATTGGTTGTTCCAATACAGAAACCATTACGATCAGTGTTGGTAATCCTACCATAAATATTGTGAGTTCACCAACAGTTATTTGTATTGGTGGTACAGCTACGTTAACAGCATCAGGGGCAACATCCTATACGTGGAATCCGGGAGTATTAACAGGAACAAGTGTAACAGTAAACCCTTTAACTACTACAACTTATACAGTTGATGGCGATAATGGAACCTGTACAGGAACACAAACTATTTCTTTGGTAGTTAGTCCAAGTGCTACAATCATCCCTTCTGCATCATCATCTACGATATGTGCCGGAAGTTCTACAACATTATCAGCCGTTGGAGCAACATCCTATACATGGAATCCCGGTGTATTGACCGGAACCAATGTAACGGTAGCTCCTTTAACTACTACAACATATTCGGTTGACGGGGATAATGGTTTTGGATGTATTACTACAGAAACCATTACTGTTAATGTAAATTCAGCGCCAACAATTTCTGTTGTGGCGATGCCAACGGCATTATGTGCAGCTGGTACAGTGACCTTAACCGCCAGCGGCGCAAACACCTATACATGGAATCCTACATCTGCAACTACGGCCAGCATTGTGGATACACCATCGTTAACAACAACATATACGGTATCAGGAACAGATGCTATCGGTTGTTCAAATACAGAAACGATAACCATT
>JACQAK010000207.1 GCA_016194985.1 Bacteroidota bacterium | reverse complement strand
TATAAATACCAGGAAAAATGCGAAGCTATGGAAGGATTAATAAAAGAAGGTGAACAGATCATACCGCAGCACAATAACATCGTACTTTTCTTGTTCGTTCCAGTTTAATAGATCAACCTTTTTATAAAAAACTTTTTGTTCAACTTTGTATTTCTTATGTAACTTTTTTGCTTCACTTAAATCGTAATAATTATCTGAACAAGTTATTTGAAAGCCCTTTAACGCCATCCACAATGATATGCCTCCATCTCTTGCTCCAATTTCAATACAAATAGAATTACTCTTGTCGAGCTTTTCGAGTTGATTTTCCCAAAAGGGAAGTATTTCGCTCCATGTTTCCACGTCCCAATTTAAAATGTCATTTTTAATCTCCTTACTATACATACTTTACCAATTCAAACTATATCCTATGTTAAGAATTGCTTCAACTGCCCACATCTTTTGTTTCGCCTGACCATTTCCTTTACCCTGAACAATGATGGCAAAATAATCTGCATAAACCCCTTTACCAGTCAGTTCAATTGTTAAATGCTTTAATAACTCTGTTCTTATTCCGGCTTCTAATCCTGCACAAACTCCTGATATATGCCATCTGTTGTTAACTCTGTTTCCAAATAAAGTTACATCTGTTCTTGGATAGACAAAGCCTACTCCAGGTTTCAAGATAAAACCAATGTTGTTTTTTTCATTTTTACTTTGATACAATTTAAAACGCTTCATATAGTTGAAAAGCCAAAAGTTAGCCCCATCAGTATGTTCAAAATGAAAGTAATTAGGATTTAAAACAGTGTCTTTATCAAAGGAAGTTCCAAACGCACTTCCTTTTATCCGTGCTGTCTGCCAATCATTGACCACATATTTGGCGTGATCATAGTTTAATTCAAATCCCTGATCCTTTTTATCATTGAAATAGTAGCCAATCCGAAAATTAAATTGAGGCACAGTAATATTTTTAACATCCTTAATTCTATCAAACTGAGGTCTATCGGCTGCTGTTACATTATAAAGCGTAAAGTCATAAACTCCCTTTTCATTTTGTAAGTTAGGATCGCCATCATTTTTAAAGTGTATTGTGCTTTTCGCATACCAATCCCGGTTGTATCCCCATAATACATAAAATGTCCCTTTTTTCTTTGGGGTTTTAGTTTCAGGGAGGCTCTCTGATTGCGAGAACCCCCTGAAGCTAAAAATTATAAGTATTACAACCTGAAGTGCTTTCACTAATCTTATTTTAGTGTTTGTGTTCGTCATGATTTTCCATTTTCATTTCCCCAGTACCTTGTTCTACCTTTATCACAAAATCAGCCGCATGAACTTTACCATCAGTTTGAAATTGTAACCAACCACGATACATTCCGGCACTTTCAAAGGTTGTATGTAAATCCAAGTTTCCATTTTCCACTTCAGGATGTACATGCAAATAATCAAAGGTTTCTGTTTTTAAAACTACCATGTGCGATTTTGCACCTAAATAATTCTCAAAAGTGTTAGCGTCTAAAATTTTTCCGTCTTTTTTTATCACCGCCTTAATATGCATTTGCTGATTGGTAGCCCACTTACCTCCCTCGGCTTCTAAGGCGACTTCATATCCATCAACTTTAGCAACTAATCGGTCTTTTGTGTAAGTGACGTTTTTATACGGTGTACCTTTTACAGTTACAGGAATTTTCTCCATTTGATGAACCCCGCCTGTTGGAGCATAATCAGCAAATAAGATGTAATCACCACCATTATCAAAATAAGTTTCATTAAGCCCCTTTGAAATGGAATAAGGTTTTCCTTTTGGTAATACTTTAATTTGGTATGATCCATCAGGCTGAAATTCGGGATGGATATGTTCAAAATAAGATAAGTCCTTAGAGGCGATAATTAAATGTAACTTCTTTTCATGTACAACATCAAGCGGCACTTGTTCATTTTCCTTGCCCTTAACTTTTGGAGTAAAAGAAAGCAATCCTTCTTTCCCTGCTTCCAACTCACTCGGTGTGCTTACAAACTGCATAAAATAAGTTAATCCATTGCTTTTGCCTGCATTGTCATTATGCTCCAAAGCCATACCACATTTCGGACATTTGTCGCCCTCTTTGCCAGTTACTTCAGGATGCATTGGACAGGCATAGATATGCTCTCCACTATGAGCAGTACTATCTGTATGCTCATGATGTTCTTCTGCATTTTCTTGTTTTGATTCTGATCCACATGAAGTTAATAAAACTGCCATGCTAACACTTGTTGCCACTGCAACACTCTTTACGATTGATTTCATATTTCTGTTTTATAATTGATTCCTTGATAAAAGAATTTCTATTTCGTTTTCGATAGTTGATGTATGAACTAATTTTTCTGTAATTCTAAAATGCTCTTTATCACTTTTGGTAAAAATAATTGTGGGCGTTTTGATAATTGTTTTTGAATTTATTATTGCAGGTAAGTTTTTAAAATTTACAGAATAAGTGGCGCAGTGATTCACTTCGCACATATATAAAGTTTTGAATAGCTTTGGTATTAAGTAATGTACATCCTTGCATTCCAAATCTATTACTACTTCAATTAAATAGACACTTATCCTTTTTTTGATTTTTGCAATAGTGTCATAAGAAGGATTATACAATTCGTATCCTTTTCTGTACCATTCCAATTTATCTAACTCCCTGTTCACTTATTTATTCATTAATGGTGATGTCCATCTCCTTCTTTATGATCGTGACCCTTTTTTTCCGCCTTTTTCTCTATTAAATCCATTCCACATTTTGGGCATTTACCGGGCTTATCGAAAGATCCTCCGCACATGCTGCAAGTGTATAATTTCGAGGCGTTATTTTTAAATTTTGCTGTTGCTGTTTTGTCTCCAACTTTAAAAGTAACAATAGCATTAGTGTAGTTTGCTGCGTTTGCATCTTCCGCTATAAAGCCGTCTGTTCCGGTGGCAGTTAATTGAACTGTTTTGGTTGTTCCGTCAGCAAATTGTAAAACTACACTGCCTGTTACTCCTTTGTTAGCCATTGGTTTTGCTTTACCATCTAATAAATAGAAATTCGCTTTACCATCTTTAATTAATGCTTCAGCATGATAAGCACCAGCCTCTTCTACTTTGCCTCCGTGTGGAGCTTTACTGTTGTCATGATCCTTGGCATAAATAGCTGTTGAGCTTGCCATTCCGATAGCAATTGATAAAATTGCTGTTTTGATTTTTTTGCTTGTTTTCATTTTTCGTTATTTTAGTTTATATTAATTGTATTTACTGATTCAAATAGATCATTTTTAGTTGATATGTTCCGTTGGTAACAATTCTTTCACCCTCTTCAATTCCTTTTGTAATTATTGTAAACGATCCATTGTTATCTCCAAGCGAAACATAACTTAAACTATATTGTTCAGCAGCATCTTTTACAAATACGATAGGTTTCCCATTTAATTCGCTAATTGCGCTATTTGGAATTGCGATATGGCGTTTTGATTGAGAAGCAAACACGGAAATATTCACAAATTCTCCAATCTTAAACTCGCCATCTTTATTTTCCATTTCAAATAACACTCTTTGAGACTGATTGGTAGGGTTAATACTTTGTGCCAGTGCTAAGAGTTTAACTTCTGCTGTTTTATGATTATCGTTGGTACATTCAACGGTGTATTTTACTCCTGTATTAACCTTTTCGGCATCCTTATCAAATACTTGTGCTTCTACATATACCTTAGAAAGATTAGTAATAGTGAAGACTGTTTCATTGGCATTAATAGTTGATCCTATACTAAAAGTGAAATTCCCTAAAACGCCATCAATAGGTGATTTCAAGGTAATGATCTTACCTCCCGAAGAATTAAACAATTTTTTGTTTTCAGATGCTTTTTGGAATCGAGCTTCCGCTTCCGAAAAATCTTTTTTTGAAGCGATATCTTGAATTGATTTCAATCGTTCATATTCCTTTTTAGCCGCTTCATATTCTGCATCAATATTATTTTTTTCTGCTAATAAACTTACCTGTGAAGCTGCATCGATGTTTTGTTCAATCGTAGCCAAAACCTGACCTTGTTTAACTTGTTGTCCAACGCTTGCATTAAGCGAAACAATTTTACCGTTTTGTGGAGAGGTTACGATCGCTTGTCCATTAGAAGAAGGGATAATGGTTCCAAAAAGTTTAGTCGCTTCGGTGAAGTCTCCCACTTCAATCATGTTTGTATAAATATCAAATAAAAATTGCGTCTCCTTCGGAACTTCCACCGCTGCTGAGTAATTTCCTCCTGAACCTTTATTGTCTCCATGATCTTCTCCGCCATGCGCTTGTAGTTGTTGTGTTGGTAATGGGGTTGTTCCAAATAGAGTTAAAAGGATAAGAAATGAAGAATTTACTTTTTTGTTCTTTAGTTTTGATAGTATAAATACCAACAGTAATGCGCCTAAAAAACCTATCGTTACAAGTACCCAACCTTTATCGAAAAAAGAAGGTTCAATACTTGTTTGTTGAGCAATAGGCAATTCTTTTCCAACTTCAATGTCAGAAATTGAAATTAAGTCAGGACCAAGCGAAGAATTAATATTAATTGTTAAAGAATATATCTTTTTATCAGGGAAATTACCGTGAACTTCATATATTCCATTATCAATTTGTTTAACTTCAAATTTTAATTTATCATTCTCAGGAGATGTAATTGTGATTTTGGCACTATCAACGGGTTTATTACTTTCAAAATCACTCACGAATAGTTTAAAGTGTGTATCCTCATTAGGTTTAATAGGTTCATACTTTATAAGTAATTCGTATAGATCAGATTCTGCTAAAGCAGTAAAATAATTTTTCGGAATGGAGCTAACCTTTGGTTTGGCATCACCATGATCCTCGCCGCCATGTCCAAAAACAAACTGACTTCCAAATAAAATCAGTAAAGTGAAAATGTATTTATTTAAATGTTTCATAGGCTTCCGGATAAATAGTTGATGTTAATGATTGATTGGTTATAATTTTTTAATATTTCGGTGTACTTGACTTTTAATGCATATGCATCATTCATATTTCGCAAATAACTTATGTAATCTTTTTGCCCACTTTCAAAAAACCGTTTTGAAGACGAAATAATATCATCTGTTTGCTTTAATCCAATAGTCTCATAATAAGTCAGTGATTGATAGTACTTCAGATAATCACCTTGTGCTTTTTGCATTTCCGTAGATAACACCTGTTGTTGTGCAATGGCCTTTTGTTCCGCTATTTTCAGTCCTGTTTTAGCCGCATTTATGCTACCTGTGTATTGCCAAAACCACAGAGGAATATTGATTCCTGCTCTTATTTTCAGATCGCTTGGTGTGCTTTTAGCTCCCTGATTTAAGTATCCGAATGTAAATCCCGGTAAGAAACGATTTCGTTCTAATGATAATGACTTCTTTCCAACTACTTGTTGCTGTTTGAAATACAGCAAAGTTGGATTATTTACAACTGCTCCTGTGTCTTGTTTAATTACGCTTATTGTTATTGCAGCAGCGTTTTTTTGCAAGGGTGTAGTTATAATGGGTTCTTTTAGCCCGGTGTATGTTTGTAGTTGAGTTTGAGTGACCTGTAAATCAGTTTTGGCCTGAACAAACTGATTATGAATTTCACCATATTGAGCATCTGCAAAGGTTTTTTCCAAAAAATCAATTTGTCCTGCATCATATTGGCGTTGTGCCGACTTTTTTATTTCGGCATATATGCTATCCTGAATTTGTAACTGATTATACAGCGCATCAAAATATTGAGCCGCTAAATAAAGTGCCTTGATTTGATACTTAATATCGTTCTCCGTTATTTTTTGACCAACCTGAGAAAGAACTGTTTGTTGTTTCAATAGTTGTCCTTGTTTTAAATAAACAGTTGGAAAGCTGAATGACTGCAACACACCAACAGTTTGAAATTCTCCTGTAGGGCTTTCCATCATAATTTCAGGATTACTCAAGTTAAAGGCGGTCTTTTGTAACTGTTTACTTTGTGCCACCGATAAAGATGAAGCGTTAACCAATGGACTATTTTTTAGTGCAAGGCTTAATGCTTCATTCTCTGTTAGCTGTTTTTGAGCCAATGAGAAAAAAGGAATTGCTAAAAGCAATATGAATAGTTTAAGTTTCATTATTTACAACATTGTTTTTTAGTAAAAAGCGACTTAAGCACTTTTAAAGTTATCATTCCAATTTTCTTTAGCATTTTCATCGGATCATATTTAGTATCATAGTTCCACTCATTACAATCATTAACGCATCTTCAATAATAGTAACGGTACTCATTGGCAAATTAAAAACTGCTCCAAGGCACGCACACTGTATTTTTTTCTTATTCAATACACTTTGAAGAACACCTACAATACTAATACTCATTACTCCAAAAGTGACCACATTTGTGACCATTGGATAAAGTCCTACTAAAAATGAGATTCCCAACGTTAATTCAATAAATGCATAAACATAACCATAGCCGCTCCATTTTTTTGCAACGATATCGTACATCGCATAACTTTCAGCAAAGCCGGATAAATTCAATAGTTTAAAAAAGGAAAACACTAAAAAAAATCCCGCCATAAAATGGTTCATCCATTGCATCCAGTTGAATGTACTGTTAGAACTTTGAACGAGCAGAGTAATCCCCGTAATAAATCCAAAAATAAGAACAATGGGTTTATAGGTTCCAATCCAACTTTTGGCTTGTTCGGCTACCTCATTATGTTCTAATGTTGAAATTTGATACTTACTTTGCTTACCGCCTAACGCTATTTGCAGATTATGTAGTGAAATATGTTTATCCATAGTTATTGTTCCTGTATTAGCATCCTTTGATACTTCTACATTGGATACATCGGGCAGCGTAAACAAAGCATTCTTTACTTTTGCTTCGCAACTGCTGCATGTCATTCCTGTTATTTTATACGTGTGTGTCATAATTCTTTTTTAAATGATTCCTGACACAAAATTACTTCCGTTTGTAGTTTTGCTGTTTATATTTTTATTGGTTTTATTTATATCGGGTATAACCCTATCTAAAGATTTTCTTTTTTTCTCTTTCACTGTTTTGAAGTGACTTGGACTTAATCCCGTTATCTTTTTAAATTGAGCTGATAGATGGGCAACGCTACTATAACTTAATCTATAGGCTATTTCAGAAACTGACAGTTCATTATAAACCAACAGTTCCTTTATCTTTTCAATTTTTTGAAGTATAAAATACTGCTCCACAGTGATGCCTTCTACTTCAGAGAATAAACTACTTATAGTTGAATACTCCTTGTTCATTTTATCACTCAGATAAGATGAGAGATTTGTTTTTATTTCAATTTTATCTTTGTTTATTAACCGTAAGATATGTGTTTTAACATCCTCAATAAACTTCTGTCTTTGTTCCTTTAATATCTCAAATCCAAATGGTCTTAATTTTGAATCGATACGATTTATCATAGATTGAGTTATTTTATCCGAAATGTCAACTTCGCCCAGTCGAACCTCAGTCGCACGGATGCCAATTTTTTTTAATTGATATCTTACTGTCATTATGCAGCGATCACAAACCATATTTTTTACATATAACGTCATTGTGCTGATTTTGCAATTTTATCCATTACCAAGTGACTATCTCCAAAGCGACATAATGCGTCACAATCTTTTCTTAAATCAGAAAATAGAATGTATTTAATTTGAGTGTTCAAACTTTTTATGGCTGGTCTGCATAATTGTAGACAAACATCTTTTTCTCTTTTATCAGGAACAATAAGGTAAAATATTTCGTCCCCATCTGCTATGGAATAGGATAGATCCGTTAAACGAAGAATACCCGAATAAATACTTGTTGATTTTTCCACTTCAAAAGCTGCAATCACATTGTTGGTTCCTTTTTCATACCATAATACATCAATCAATTTTATTGTAGCTGCTGTATCTTTATCGGCAATCATTTCAGGGAATTTAGGCAGGCACAAAAACGAAAAATTATTTCCATTGAAGGACTTAGATTTATCGTTACTGGCAGTTATTACATCATAACCAAGCGAGTGGCCTATCTTCAGCAAATGGTACTGCATTTCTGTATGTAAATTCTCATCGTCCTTTTCAAGTTTTATCTCCTCATGACGCTTGATCATCAATTTTTCAAGTTTGTTCCTTTCATCAGACGAAAGATACTCGTCCATTCCAATAGTTAATTTTTGAGCGCCAATCTCAAACAATAATCCGGCAATTGCCCCTAAATCATTCGATAATTCAGATTTATATTTATTGTTAGTCTCTACAAGAACTTCTCTAATTTTTAAGTATTCTGACCATGACCCTAATTTTTTATTATCCTTGAACAAAGTATTGAACCCTTTAATAATTGCGGTATTAAAAGGTGGGATAAT
>JACQAK010000212.1 GCA_016194985.1 Bacteroidota bacterium | reverse complement strand
TGGAAAAAATATAGAAAAGAATTGATCGTAGGTGTTGGAGCATCCGCATTTTTAGGTGATTTAGGTGGTAGAAACCGAACTGGAACAGATTACAGTCCGGCTGATCTGGAGATTGCCATGACAAGACCAGCCATCAGCGCGGCATTCAGATACAAACTTACCAAAAACATCAACTGGCATTCAAGCTTTAATTATTTATTGCTTGCCGGAGATGATAAACTAACAACCGAAGTATACAGAAATAACAGAAATTTAAACTTTAAATCCAATGTTTTTGAGGTGGCTACCAGAATTGAGTTTGGTATTTCTTCTTTTAAAAGAACAGGTGTTTATAGCTTAAGAAGATCATTAGGCAGAACAAGCCGTCCACGTACTTATGAATTAATTGGATTTGTTGGCGTAGGAGGATTCTACTTTAATCCAAAAGGAAAAGATCAAAGTGGTACTTATGTAGCATTACAACCGCTTCATACTGAAGGACAAGGCTTACCTGGTGGCCCGAAACAATACAAAAAAGTATCTGTTAGCATTCCAATTGGTTTAGCATTTCATGCAATCATCAGTAAATACTGGTCTGTGGGGCTGGAGTTTTGCTACCGCAAAACATTTACAGATTATATAGATGATGTTAGTACAAGATATTATGATAAAGCGGCTTTAACTCAGGCATATGGACCTGTATCAGCGGCTATGGCCGATCCAAGTAAAGGTGATATTGCAGGAGCCACTTCTCCAAATGCTGATGGAACCGGAGCTCAAAGAGGAGATAAACAAAAAGATTCCTTTGCTTCCCTTCAAATTACCGTTGGTAGATTTTTTCCTCCTAAACGAGGAAGAACTAAATTAAGATCTAAATTCTAAGATTTTATCAGTTTTCATTTTATAGTAATTGTCTTTCATCATTAAAAAAATGAGGTTTATCTGTTTTAAATTTAACAATTTAATCAAATTGTTTTTCCTATATTCGTCGTTTTTATGAGTAGGTTTGAAAATTGTATTATTTTTGTAAATTGAATTGATTGATGAATCGCAAACAGACATTATATTTTATTATATTTTCCGCCTGCCTTTTTCAGAATTATTATTCTCAGAATTTTGCCAGACCTAATGATTGGAAAAAGTATCGTAAAGAAATTATTTTTCAGGGTGGAGTATCAGGTTTTTTAGGTGATTTGGGTGGATTGAACAGAATTGGTACAGATTTTAGTCCAGTAGATATTGAGTTTGTATTAACACGTCCGGCATTCAGTTTAGCATACAGATATAAAATTGCAAAGAATTTTAACTGGCACACCAGTTTTAATTATCTGTTAGTAGCAGGGGATGATCGGTTAACAACAGAACCCTATCGTAATAACCGTAATTTAAATTTCAAATCAAATATTTTTGAATTTGCCACCCGCTTGGAGGTTTCTATTTTTGATAGTAAAGTAGGGCACAGGTATGGTATTAAAAAAACATTAGCACGTCGTCATAAAGGTAAATCCAATGAGTTTATTGCTTTTGTTGGTATTGGTGGGTTTTATTTTAATCCAAAAGGTAGAAATCCTGCTACCGGAAAATTTGAACCTCTTTACCCATTACACACAGAGGGACAGGGTTTACCCGGAGGGCCTAAACAATACAAAAGAATATCCATCAGCATTCCTATGGGCGTAGCATGGCGTATGACCCTTAATAAATTATGGTGTGTTGGATTAGAATTTAATTACCGTAAAACCTTTACTGATTATATTGATGATGTGCACGGAACCTATTATCCTGACAGAGCTGTTCAATTAGATGCCTATGGACCAAAATCCTTAGCTTTTGCAGATCCTAGTTTAGGAACTATTCCTACCGCCACAGCAAATAACGGCGATGGAACCGGCGCTCAAAGAGGTGATAAAGAAAAAGACTCATACATGGCCCTCCAGGTTACTATTGGTCGTTTCTTTCCGCCAAAACGCAGAAAAACAAAACTACGTTCCAAGTTCTAGTCTTAGTTAAAATTTTCCTGAATCAGTTTATCCATTGTATCTTTCAGATGCCCATTGGTGGCTATCAGTTCTTTTCCAAATAACCAGTTTTGCTGGGTTTTAAAATCACTGATTGTTCCTCCGGCTTCTGAAACAATCAGGGCGCCTGCGGCTACATCCCAGGCATTTAAATTATATTCAAAAAAAGCGTCCACCCTACCGCAGGCCAGATAACACAAATCGGCAGCGGCAGCACCAATTCTTCGGATACCATGAGTATGTTTCATTAAGTAAGTTAATACGTTGATGTAATCATCCAATCGTGTAAAATTATAAATTGGAAACCCTGTTGCAATTAAGCTGTCGGCCAATGTTTGTCTTTCCGAAACCTGTATTTTTTCTCCGTTCAAATAAGCCCCGCCTCCTTTGTAAGCCCAAAAACACTCATTTTGCGCCACTTCATATACAACCCCTGCTAAGATATGACCTTGATGCTCCAGTGCAATACTGATAGCGAAACAAGGAATACCATGTATAAAATTAGTAGTACCATCCAGTGGATCAACGATCCAGTTATACTCTTTTGTTCCTGACAGGGTATTTTCTTCAACAATAAAACCGGCTTGCGGACAAATAACGGCCAGCTTTTCTACCAATAGTTGTTCGGATGTTTTATCAACATAACTTACCAAATCGTTTAGCCCTTTTATTTCGACCCTGTTATACGAAAATGTTTTGCGTTCGGCGCGGATAAAGGCTCCCACTGTTTTGGCGCAATCTACCACTTGAGCAGTTATTAGTTTCAGATCCATCAGATTAATATTTCAGTAAAATTAGGAATTAAGCACCAAACAATGCCGTTGTTAATAAAAAACACGCGTATTTTAAAATAATCAGAAACTGTTGCTAATATTATTTTGTAGTGATAAGTATTATATATATTTTTCAAAAAATTTAATCCACCATGAGCACTACACTACAAACTCAAAAATCAAAAGTATCTAAACTGGCCGAAAATATTATTGGTTCTGAAATCATTAAGTTAGCAGGAGAAGTTAATGAAAAAATAAAACAGGGAGAGAAAATATACAACATGACGATCGGAGATTTTAATCCTAAAGAATTTCCGATTCCTGCCGAACTAAAGCAATATATTGTTGATGCCTATTTTGATGATCAAACCAATTATCCGGCGGCAGATGGCATGTTGGAGTTACGTAATGCCGTTTCTAACTTATTAAAAGAACGCGGTCAATTGGATTACAAAAATGATGAGATCTTAATTGCAGGTGGTGCACGCCCCGTAATTTATAGTATTTTCAAAGCATTGGTAGATGCAGATGATACGGTTATTTTTGCTGTTCCATCCTGGAACAACAATCACTATTCGTATTTGAATTTTGCCAAATCAGTAGTTATTGAAGCAACGCCTGAACAAAATTTTATGCCAACTGCGGCTGATATTAAACCACATATTCAGGAGGCAACCTTAGTAGCTTTATGTTCGCCGCAAAACCCCACAGGAACTATTTTCAGTAAAGAAGGCCTGGAAGAGATCTGTGATATGATATTAGCAGAAAACAAACGTCGTGGGCCTGATGCCAAACCGGTATATTTAATGTATGACCAAATTTACTGGGCACTGACGTTTGGTAATAATAAGCATTACAACCCGGTTGTATTACGTCCTGAAATGAAAGCCTATACTGTTTTTGTGGATGGTATTTCCAAATCTCTGGCAGCAACAGGCGTGAGAGTAGGGTGGAGCATGGGACCAAAAATGGTGATTGATAAGATGAAAGCTATTTTAACTCACGTAGGAGCCTGGGCACCTAAAGCCGAACAAATGGCTACAGCAAAATACTTAAGTAATTTACCGATGTATGATGCGTTTATCGATGAACAAAAAAACCGGATCATTACCCGATTGGATGGTTTCTATAAAGGCTTTCAGGATCTTAAAAAAGAAGGATTTAAAGTAGATGCAATTACACCTCAGGCGGCTATTTACTTAACCATCAAATTTGATTTGCATGGGATGAAAACAGCTGATGGAAGAGTGCTTTCAACTACCAAAGATATTACCAAATTTATATTGGATGAAGCTAAACTGGCGGTTGTTCCTTTTTATGCTTTTGGAGCTTCCGATAATTCGCCATGGTACCGTATGTCTGTTGGAACATGTAAAGTAAGCGATGTAACTGATGTTATTTCCAATTTAAGAAATGCTCTCAAAAAATTAGCTTAATTTTTTGTTGTTGTATTAGAATAATGTAGGTTTATTTTAATCATTTTATAATTTTTTTTTGGCATATCCCGCAAGGATTTGTGGGGGCGGCCCGCCAGCTGGCGGGACTCGCTCTTTTTAGTTGCCCTTCGGGACAACTAAAAAGAGCTCAAACAATGCCTCTATCCCTT
>JACQAK010000211.1 GCA_016194985.1 Bacteroidota bacterium | reverse complement strand
ATTGATGATGAAAGTACTCAACAAGTTACCTTCATCACCGATATGGGTAGAGAAAACGCAAATACATATGTGAAAGATTTCTTTAAACAATTTAAAAATATTGACATTAAATATGCTCAAAGAGATATTCCATATTCAAATTGCATGATTGAACGGTTTAACATGGATTTAAAGTATATGTACTTATATAGAGATACGATTAAATCTTATAGTGAACTAAATCAGCTAGTAGCACATGCAGTTCGCGAGCATAATTACACTAAACGCCTTGGTATTCTGAATGGACAAACCCCCTATGAGGTATATAATGGAATTTCACCTAATACAGAATGGATAAACGAAAGATGGGAAGAGGCAAAGGCTCTAAGAAAACGTAAAGCGAAAAAGACCATTTGCTGTTTGACAAAACTTTAAACGACAACTTTTTCGGAAATATCCAAAAAACCATCAATTTTACTGGGTATATAAGAAGCATTTCGGAAACAAACGATGGCTTAACATTCCTTAATTTGTTAATAAACATACTTTTCGTTTTACGTCTTAGGCTCATTAATAGCGGATACGTTCATAAAAATTTCACCAGAAGTTTCTAAGAGGTTTGAATAAATTAGAATATTAGTATTTAATGATAGAGGCTTTTGTTACAAAACCTTTAACCTTTTTTCCTTCACAAAAAGATTCCACCAAATACCAATTATCATCGTGACTTTTTAAAATTTTTATTTTCTTTTTCTTTTTTACCACGCATATAATTTCTGATGACTTTGAAGCTTCTTTTCGAATATTCAGTATAGAAGACTTTACGTAATATATCTTAATCGTCGATTTATGTTTAACTGATACTTCTTTGGATAAACTTGATGAGATTTCGCTTGATGTAGATTTAATGGTGTATTTTTTACTTTCCGATGGACTTGAAGGCGAAGGACTAGTATTATATTTATCCGAACTACTGCTGCTCCCTGATGAACAAACACCACAAGAACCTCCTGAATTACAATGTTTACAGTAATTACAACTACTACAAGCTGTGCAATTAGAGCTTCCTGTACATCTTCCCTCACATGTATCAGCTACTGATTCTCTGGTAAAAAAGAAGAAAGCTGATATAGTAGCGAAAAGCACAATAATAATTAACGCAATTTTTTTCATAGGTTTTTCAATTCATCTTGGTTAAAGTAAAAGAGGTAGGGCGGTAAAATAGGGCTGATAATTATTGTTTTAGTCAACAATAAAGGCTAAATTATATTTTAATTTTTATTTAATTTTACCAATTTAGATATTTTCTTACATATGTAAGATATAAGTTCAAATAGTATAACTATAGTAATAATATTTAATTAGTTTTATAACCATTAACTAACGACTATATTTACTTTTAGCCAGTTGTATAAATGTTCAAGGGAATATTATAGGACATTGCAAAAATTATATGCCAGAATTTAAACGATTGAAATTACAGAGGGATAAGATTATTCCGATTATTGAATCTACATATGCTCCCTGCACAGTAGAAATAAAAAAGAATAATGATATAAATTACACTTACAATGTAAAAATTGATAAAGAAATTGCTATGCTTTCAATTTACTTTAACCCTACAGATGAAACAACTACAATAAATTATATGGTTGGCTCAAATCAAACACTGTCATATGAATTAGCCAAGACAATAAAAGAACATTGTAGTTTAAAAGAAGTTTTAGTCAGCTCTTTTTACATTAAAAAAATTAATAAACCAGAATTAGAAACAGTTTTGGAGTTTGTTCAAGAAAAAGGAGCTAATATAGAAGAGAAAAAGGATATTGGGACTGGTATTCAGTATAAGATTAAAGGAAAACATGGTGGTCATATTACATTAAAGCATTTTAACACTTTGTCGCTTCAAATACAAGGAAAAGCAGCTTTATTATTTGATGACATTATTGAAATATTAAGTGAATTATTACCTTTCAAAGAAGTTATTGAACAGCAATTAAAATTTTATTCTGCTAATTTAACAGCTGGTGATATATTGGGGGAAATGGAGAATAGAATCCCCATAGCATTTCCTCATTTACATGATAAAATTAAGTCAATCATATCCCCTTGTTTTGCATTAAAAAAAATTCAAGGAATTGAAATTGGAGATTATTCATCATTTGCATTTCCTGCTTTAAGGGGGCTAGAAGGCATATTGAAAGACTTGCTTGCGCCAAAATGTATCCCAGATAATAAGAAAGAAGGATTTGGAGAATTTTTTGAATTTAATAATACGCACTTAAAGCACTTTTTGAATAATGAGACCAAAGCTATCATCAAAGATGAAAATAAATGCAGAAATATAGAAAAAGTATACAATTATTACAGTACTCAAAGGCATTCATTATTCCACGTTGATAATATGATAGAATTAACTAGGACTTTATCTAGGAATGAGGCGGAAACTATTATTAATTCTATTCTTAATATAATTGACGATGTATATGCTTAATTATATAAAATGTTAATAAATTTGTAAACTTATAATAAATCATTAATTTAGAGCTATGGTAAAATATTACCAAATACAAAAAACAAATTCTTCAGAATACAACTATGTTGTAATTTCGAAAAATTGGTATCGATTGGATGATTATATCTCCCAAGTTCGTGAAGATTTCCATAAAAAAGAATTTCATGGAAATGTTGTTTTCGACTGCTTTCTTAATAATGCCAACTCAAATAGGTTTTTCTCCGCATATTTTGACGGTAATAATTTTGACTCTAAATCTTTTAAAGAATTAAAATCAGTGGATTCATTAATTGAGGAAACGGTAAATAAAGTTTATTCGAAGCATATCGAATGGATTGAAAATAGTATAATTTTGTCAGATGCACAGAAATTTATATTCAAAAAAAAATTGCAGTTGAAAAATAAACGTAAAATGCAATTAGCTTAATTCTTAATAGACTCATATACTATGAACTAAAAATCCTCACATAAATGTGGGGATTTTTTCTTTCAACTCCCTCCAACTGATTAAAACCCAAAATAAGTCAAAAAATTAGCCTTTTTGCCATCCTTACACTTCGTACCTTTGACAAGTAAATAAGTAAATGTTAATTCCAATAATTTGTTAAAAAAGGGCTAAAATCAGGTTTTTTTAGATTTATAAAAATCAAAATATTGATTTTACTGGGGCTCTGGTACGTCTTCGGAGTTACGGGGATACAAACAATTCATAACCGACTATTTTTTTGTGTCGGCTTTACCTTTGTCTCGTCAATTTGATGAAGCGCTTCAAAAAATCAAACATGGCATAATTTATAGAAACGTATAATAATTTAAAAAAAGAAAACATGATGAACTCATTAAGAAATCGCGTACAATTAATTGGTAATTTAGGAACAGCGCCTGAAGTTAAAACTGTTGCAGGAGGAAGAAAAGTAGCTAAGTTAGTAGTAGCCACCAACGAAACCTATAAAAATCAAAAAGGAGAAAAAATAACCGAAACAACATGGCACAATTTGACTGCCTGGGGAAATAACGCAGAAATTGCAGAAAAATATCTGCAAAAAGGGAGCGAGATTGCTATTGATGGCAGATTGCGAAATAATAATTATACTGATAAAGATGGGGTCAAACGTTACGTGACCGAAATAGAGATTCACGAGTTTGTGATGCTTGGCAAAAAAGCGTAGGTCATCTTCCTTACAAAAAACGCCCGTGATCTGTGATTACGGGCGTTTTATTTTTAAATTCTTTAGCCGATTATTCTTTCACAACTTTCACTGTTCTTTGAGAATGATCACTAAATGTAACCGTGAATGTATAAAAACCTTTTGCTAAATTATCCATTTGAATGGTTGTCTCAAAGGTGTCAACCTCTGTTATCATTACCAATTTTCCGGCGTAATCGTACATCAAAACATCTTTTATTTCTTTATCTGACTTAAAAGTTAGATCTGACACTACCGGATTAGGAAATGCCTTTAGAATAGCATTATTATCTATATCTGATAATCCTGTACATACATTTACACTGATTGTTTGAGATTGAGAAGCCAAACAACCATTGCTTGCTGTTACTTGATAAGTAACCGGATAAATACCAGTTCCTATGGATGGATCGAATGTATCTCCTGTAACACCTGTTCCTGAATAAACTCCTCCCGAAGGATTTGCCGTAAATGTAAAAATAGGGTCAGTACTGCACATGATAGGAGAAGCTATAGTAAAATCAATTGCCGGGGTTAATTTAACAGCTAATTCATGTGATGTTGTTCCGGTACAGGCCCCATTATCTGCTGTAACAACATATGTGAATGTACCTGAGGGTGATACTGAAATAGTAGGCGTATTTGCGCCATTATTCCATGCATAAGTTACAGTCCCATTTGCGGTTGCGGTTAATGTTGCAAATGTACCTTCACATATACTGTCGTTTCCTGTAACCATAACCGTAGGCGTGTTCACTACTTTAATAAGCTGAATAATGGAATCTTTACACCCATTAAGAGCCGTACCTACAAGCGTTAATGATGTTGATGCCATAGGCACAAAAGTATTAGTACTAGAGGTTATTCCGTTGCTCCATACATACGTATCTGCTCCACCAGCTGTTAGTTCTACCTGATTCCCATCACATACTATTGTATTTCCGGTAATTGATAAAACCGGTCCCGGATTCACATTTAACGTGTAGCTTACCTGCGCAAAACACGAGTTTGAAGCTGTATTTGTAATTGTATAAATAGTTGTAGAGGACGCATTAACTACATGACTTGCTCCTATAAAACCATCACTCCAGATAAACAAATTACCACTTCCGGTAGCGCTTAATGCCACTGTTTGATTAGGACAAACTGCCAATGTAGATCCATTTACTTGCAATGTAGGAGAGGGAATAACATTTACGGTATATGCTTTTGTTGAAGAACATCCGTTGCTATTAGTGGCTGTTACAGAATAAACAGTAGCAACGGTAGGAGAAATAACAGTACTTGCTGTATTTGCTCCTGTACTCCATGCATATGAGGAAGCTCCCGAAGCTGTTAATATTTCCTGTGCATTATCACACATGGTATTATTGCCGGATATAGAAACATTTGGCGATGAATAAACTGTAACAGCCATTGTTATTGCAGGCGTTGCTGAGCAACTGTTTAAAGCATAAACACTTAATGTTCCACTCATTGCAGTATTTGAAAAATCAATAGTAACAGCATTGCTGGCAGAAGAAATAGATGCTCCGGCACTTGAATAGCTCCATGCATAATTAGTATTTGACTGTGAAGCTACGGCGTACGCTACTCCTGTTTGATTAGTACAAACAGTAGGAGATGATACACTAAATGATGTTATGTTTTGTGGGGGATCTATCGATGTAATGGTAACATATCCGGTGTCTCTACAATTTAACGCATCTTTCACTACCAAAGTATATGTTCCGGCTGACAATCCGCTTTCTGTAGCATTATCATCAAAATCGCCTAATCCATCGATGCTCCAATCATATAACACTGTTCCTGAACCGCCTACTACTGCTGATTCCGCTTCTCCATTTGAAGAACCTGTACAAATAGTAGTACCATCTATCATGAGGATTGTTAATGGATCGAAACTGCCTACTGTTTTATGGATTTCAAACTCAACAACATAAGTTTGAGGACAAGCTCCATCGGATGATGTTTGTGTAAATTGAGTGGTGTAAGTTCCGTTGGCTGTTGATACCGTATAGCTGATTACCTGAGGCGAAATATCACCATTGGCGATTGGCGTGGTGGATGGTGTTGAGGAATCGTCATTTTCATATGCTCTCCAGGTCAACGTTAAAGAGGTTGGAACCTCATTTTTGCAATTATAACTTCTATCGAAAAATAATCCATTCGAAGGAAAAAACACCGCGCTTCCCGGAGATGAAGGAGAAAAGCTATAAGGTCCGTTTTGTTCATTAACGACTGCATAGTTGCACATCCCAATACTTCCGGCTACAGGTGTATTATTTGAAAATGCTGATGGCGAATTATCCTGAGCCTTAAACTCAAAAACAAAATCACTATTATCGGCTCCACCGGCATCACAATCCTGATTATTTAAAACAGCTATGCTATTTACTTTTACCTGAATATTGACCTGAGCTTTCGTGTATAAGCAAATGCCCATACATACCATTAAGACTATTAGTTTCGTTTTCATTGATTAAATTATTTGTAACCTGATAAAAATACAAAAAGCCATTCATTGAATGGCTTTTGCAAGAACTATTTAACAGTTATTTTTTATTTCTTATCTGATTTATACTCTTTTTCCATTTGTTTAATAATATCCTTTACCTGCTCTGTACCAATACGTTT
>JACQAK010000205.1 GCA_016194985.1 Bacteroidota bacterium | reverse complement strand
ATTAATGCCAATGTCAAATTCAGAGAGGAATACAGACCATTTGCTCCATCTGTATTAGAAGAATATGCGGCTGATTATTTTGAAGATTACTTACCAACTCCTTATATGGAAAGAGTGTTACAAATAAAAACAAATAAACAACCTATTATTCCGGCTGTAACACATATTGATGGTAGTGGCAGATTACAAACTGTTAGTCAATCATTAAATGAGCACTATTACAATTTAATCAATGCCTTTCATCAAATATCAGGTGTACCCATTTTACTAAACACAAGTTTAAATGTCATGGGAAAGCCTATTGTTAATTCGATAAGCGACATTGCCAGTATTTTTTCTACAAGTGGGCTCGATATAATGGTTATACATAATACTATATTTTTCAAAAAAACATTAACCCAAAATGGATAAACAAACAGGTAATCTAGATCCAAAAAAATACTATATTGGAATTGCCTCAGGGTTTCACGATGCTGCAATAGCTCTTGTAAATAATGAAGGTGAGATTGTTTTTGCAGAAGCTTCAGAGCGTTTTACCCAAAACAAAAGATCATTAACCAGTGTGGCCGATAACTATTTTTTTGTAGAGAAAATAGTAAACAAATATTCTTTTTCCGATTACGAAATAGCGATCAACTGGAAGTTATTTGATTCTCTTTTTAAAAGTCTATCTGCAGCCTCTATCATTTTTACAATACGGCGTTATAAAAAAATCAGCAAACTTATAAGTTCCGGATTATTTAAAATAGATGTTGATTTATTTTCATCCGTTGTTGATTTTGAAGCCTCTTCACAATATGCTATGTTATCAACGGTAGGCGCATCCTTCAAAAATATTTTATATCAAAAATTAAGTTTGCCATATAAACCCAATCACCATTTTGATCACCACACCTGTCATGCTTATTATGCGTTTTATACCTCTAATGTTACTGATGCTACAATTTTAATATTAGATGGGAATGGAGATAATAACAGCTCATATACCATTTTCACAGCTTCAAATCAATCCATAAAAAAAACATATACAAATAAAAGCAGAGCTTCTCTGGGTGACTTTTATGGAGATGTGACAAAATGGTGTGGTTATAGCAGTATTACCGGTGAGCAATGGAAAGTTATGGGAATGGCTCCTTATGGCAAGCTGAATGAGGCTTTGTATAATGATCTGAAACAACTGATATCAACAAAAGATATTGCGTTAATAAAAAATAAAACAAAGCAAGACATTTTTAAAAATATTAAAAACGGGAAGTATCATCAGATAACAGTACAGGATATTGCATATACATGTCAATTATTTTATGAAGATATTACTATTGAATTAATTAATTCTATTTACAAAAAATACCCCAACCACAATTTAATTATTGCCGGAGGATGTGCGCTCAACTCTGCTACCAATGGTAAAATTCATTTTAAAACTCCTTTTAAAAACGTGATCATCTCGAGTGCTCCGGCTGATGATGGTTGCGCCATAGGCGCAGCTCTTCTGAGTTTCAAAAAGTGTAATCCCGTAAAAAAAATTCCTCACAACCAGATTAATCCATACTTAGGTTTTGAGATAAACAATTCTGAAATAGAATTACTAAAAACACATAGCCGCTACAGAAACGAAACAATACCGTATAATGAATTATATAAAAAGATTGCACAAGAAATAGTTTCAGGCAAAATTATCGGTTGGGTTCAGGGTAAAGCCGAATTCGGACCAAGGGCACTTGGAAACAGGTCGATCTTAGCCAATCCCTGCTTACCTGATATGAAAGACAAAATTAATTCATCTGTAAAATACAGGGAAGAATATCGTCCCTTTGCACCTTCTGTATTGGAAGAATATGCACCTGACTATTTTGAGAACTACCACGCAACCCCTTATATGGAAAGAGTATTGCAGATAAAAGAAGGCAAACGAAAACTGATTCCTGCAGTTACCCATATTGACGGCAGCGGGCGTTTACAAACAGTGACTAAAGAACTAAATCCTCATTACTATCATCTGATCAACGAGTTTTATAAACTAACACAAGTGCCCGTTTTATTGAATATTCAGATCGAATACATATACCGTTCAAATTTCTATCAGGAAAAACACGCTTCTCCACACGTAAACAAAAACTTATAGTTTAAAATCGATTACTAAATTAATTCGATCCAAACTACTCGAATTATAACTCGAATGTGGCAAAGAATAATCAAACAGCAATGTATCTCCTTTGTGAAGCAATGTTTTTGTCTCATTTCCGCAGGTAAATTCGCAACCGTTATTATCCAATTCATTCATCAATAAATGAAAAATCAGATGTTGCCTGGAATGTGAATGCATTTGTACCCTATTGCCAGCCTCTAATCTCATGAAACAGGCGAACTCAATTTCCGGATGCTTTTCACAAAAATCTGTTAGATAAGGAAATGCCTTCTTGATATCAAACCAGGTAATAGGAAAGTTCTTTTTATATAATGGAAAAGCACCCCAAATACCGGTTCGTAAATCATAACCTGTTTGTTCAGCATCCAATGTATTTTCTTTTAGCCAAAACTTTGTATGATTGGTAAACTCAGGCTTATTAGAATTTAAAAAATGAGTAAAGTTAAGTTCTGAAGTCTTGGCAAGCTCAAACTCAGAAAAAATACGTTCCTGATTATTCATCAACGTATTTAGAAAACCTATATCCTTTGGGTTATTAAACATTAGTATCTAAATAATTTAATATGCTTTCCAAGCATATTCATTGTTTTAATAGCTATAATACAAGGTATTCTCAATATTCTCACACC